>NZ_JAUSWX010000001.1:3049142-3354057 GCF_030815405.1 Agromyces albus
ACGCGCCCATCGCGATGCGGTCGTTTCCGCAGAACAGCGCGGTCGGGGGATTCGGCAGGTCGAGCAGCGCGGACACGGCATCGTAGCCGCGATCTGCCGTGGCGTGGCCGCTGACGATGAGCGACTCGTCGAGCGGGATGCCCGCCTCTGCCAGTGCCTGTTCGTAGCCCGCCCGCCGGCCGATGGCGGCCGGAATGTCGGGATAGAGGTTCACGAAGCCGATGCGCCGGTGGCCGGCACTGATGAGTCGGTTCGTGGCCGTGCGACCGCCACCGATCTCGTCGGGCACGATCGACGGGAAGCGGCCGTCGGGATCGAAGCAGTTGACCAAGACCACGGGAACGGATGCCGCGGCGTCGGGAACTCGCACCGCCCGGTGCCACGTGGTGGCGAACACGAGCCCCTCGACACGGTGCTCGAGCATCGTCTCGACCGCGGCCTCCTGCACGGACGGATCATCCTCGGAGGAGCTGATGAGGAGCAGGCGGTCGTCGAGCTTTGCCTGATCTTGTGCGCCCTTGATGATGTCGACCGCGAACGGCGCCGTGACGATCTCGGTGATGAGTCCGACGAGGTGGGTCTTCTGCGAGGCGAGCGCGCGGGCGCCGGCGTTCGGCCGGTAGTTGAGCTCTGCCGCAACCGCGAGGATTCGTGACCTCGTCTCGTGCGGGATGCTGATCGTGTCGCGCCCGTTGAGCACGAACGACACGGTGGTGCGTGAGACTCCAGCGCGGGCGGCGACGTCGCTCATCGTCACGGAGCGGCTGGGAACCGGAGTCATCTTCGACCGACCTTCACGAATTCGTTGTCACCAAAACGATTTAGTAACGCGCGTTAGTTGCGATGAGATCGAAGATACAACAGCCCTGACAACGATGTCAAGCGTGCCCAGGCGGCCCTGCGCCGACCGACCTCAGTCGCCCTTTGGCGGTGCCACCGACGCGCGCTCCACGATCGGGCACTCGAGGAGCACCGGATGCGCCCCCAAGAGGGCCGCCTCGTCGCGCCGCTCGATGAGCGAGTTGAGCGTCTCGACAGCCCACGCGCCCATCTCGTAGTGCGGCAGCGCCACAGTGGTGAGGGCTGGGTAGAGGCTCGCGGCGATCGGGTCCTGGTCGTCGAACCCCACGACCGACACGTCGCGCGGCACGGTCAGCCCGAGCTCGGCCACTGCCCGGTAGGCGCCCATCGCCATGCGGTCGTTGTAGCAGAACACGGCGGTCGGGCGCGTGGCCGGGTCGCGCCCATGGTCGAGCAGCCCCATCGTCGCCTCGTACCCGCCGCTCGCTTCGGAGATCGCCTCGACGATGAACTCGTCGGGGTCGAGGTTCGCGGCGAGCATGCCGTCGCGATAGCCCCGCAGTCGGCCGCGCGTCGCCGGCACGTCGACCGAGCTCGCGGCGAACGCGATGCGCCGGTGCCCCTGCCGAACGAGCAGGTCGACGACGGATGCCGCGCCGCGGCGCTCATCCGGCACCACCGACGGGATCTCGCCGTCGCGGTCGCGCGCGCCGATCAGCACCGCCGGCACCGCGTGCAGCTCGTCGGGCGGCACGACCTCGTCGTGCCAGACGGTCGCGTAGATGACGCCGTCGGCCTGTCGGTCGAGGAACGCCTGCACCTGGACGCCCTCGACCTCGGGGTCGGTGTTCAGGCGCGAGTTGATGATCGCGAGCGTGAGGTTGTGCTTGTTCGCCTCCTCCTGCGCGCCGAGGATGATGCGGCCGGCGTGCGGAGTGGTCGCGATCTCCTCGGTGAGGAGTCCGACCATCCCCGACGCCTGGGTGCGGAGGCCACGGGCGAGCCGGTTCGGATGGTAGCCGAGCTGGGCCGCGGCCTCGCGCACGCGCGCCTTCGTCTCGTCGCTCGTGCGAGTGTGGGGCGTGTCGTTGAGCACGTGCGAGACGGTCGTCACCGACACGCCGGCCGCCGCCGCGACGTCGCGTATGCCGACCTGCTTGCGAGGCATCCGTCTCCCGTTTCTCATCTCACCGTCTCACCTTCGTACCACTCCGTACCCGACCCCGCGCCCGGCGCGTCGCGATTGCCTACGCGGCGGGGATCGCCGGGGTGGCCCTGAACGCGTTCGCGGCCCGGTCGACGACGACTTGGGCGTCGGTTCCGGAATCCAGGATTGTGTTCCGCGCCGAATCGGAGTCGACTCGCACGGCCGTGACGGCGAGGCTGGCCGAAGCCTCGGTCGTCAGCAAGGCGTCCACCTGGGCCGAGAAGCAGGAGTCGCTCGACGCGGTACGCACGTCCATCGCGACGACGTGATTGCTGGAGATGTAGTTGCCGCTTCCCGCCACGAGTCGGATGATGACGGGGGTCGCACCGGTCGGACGGATGGTCTCCGCGTCGACCACCTCGGAGAAGTGGTTGCCGATCACGGAATTGTTGCTGCCGTCGATGCGGAGGAGTCCGAAGAGGTCGTCGAGTCCATTCCCGACGCCCAGGAACGGGGTCCACGGCTCTTGGTCGCGCAGGAAGTGGTTCGTGGCCACAAGGTTCTCCGAGCTGTTCGCCGCGAGGACCACCATGCCCGGGTAGAACGAGTGCAGGCGGTTGTTGGTGATGCTCGAACGCGTGACGCCGTTGAGATGGACGCTGCTCGCGCCACGTGGGAAGACGTTGTTGGCGGTGATCAGTAGCCCGCCGTGGTTCTCGGCGTAGATCGAGTGTCCCTTGAAGCCGGCTCCGATCAGGTTGTCGGTGATCTTCGAGGCCTGGCCCCACCCGCGCAGCTCGATGCAGCTCCCGCATTCGGCGATGAAGTTGTCGTGGACGGAGAGCGCGTCGGCGTTGAAGATCGTCAGCGCGTGCTCGAGGAACACGAACCCCATGCCGGTGATGCGGAACGAGTCGTTGGCGCTGCCGACGTAGATGCCCGTCTTGCCGTTGACGTAGGTGTTCGCCGGGTGGAGCTCCGAGCCGTCCCCGTCGAAGTGCATCCCGTCGATGCAGAAGTTCGCGAATTCGACCGAGCTGATCCGGGGGCTCCCCCTTCGCTCGATGGCGAAGGCGGCGCCCTTGGACTCTTCAACCTCTCCCGCGATGGGAAGGTCCACGACGACACGGCTGCCCCCGGGCCACAGCTCGTGCAGATCGGGCCACTCGTCTTCAGGGACGTTGAACCGGATGCTCGACGAGGCGAAGCCGTGTCCCGAGCCCTCGATCCTGAGGAAGCTGACGTCGATCACCACCTGCGTACGAAGGTGGTAGTCGCCTGGCGGTACGTAGATCACCGCGCCGGGCTTGCCGCCGTGGTGCTCATCGGTGGCCGTCTGTCGCGCCTTGATGTCGGCGATGATGCTGTTGATGACCTCGCCGATGTCCTCGGCCGCATTGCCGACGGGCCACGTCGTCACGTCGTAGGAGTTGACGCTTGGCATGGCGTGATCGCCCTTCGTGTCGTGATCTCTTCGGCCTTGACCGCGCAGGTGCGTTGTGTTCGCGCCGATCATGTGCCGTCGCTCATCCCTTGACAGCGCCGAGCGTGAGCCCGGCGACGATGTGGCGCTGCAGGAAGAGGGTGAGCAGGATGACGGGGATCGAGTACACCGCGGCGAGCGCCGTCATGCCGCCCCAATCGAGGCCGAACTGGCTCTGGAAGTTCGCGATGACGATCGGCGTCGTCTGCGCGCGCACCGAGGTGAGCAGCAGCGCGAAGAGGAACTCGTTCCACGACGCGAGGAAGGCGAAGATCGCCGTGACGGCGACGCCCCCGGTGACCACGGGGATCACGACTCGCCAGAGTGCCTGGAGCCTGGAGCATCCGTCGACCTTCGCTGCTTCGTCGAGCTCGTCGGGCACCGCTTCGAAGAAGCTCGCCATGAGCCAGATCGACAACGGCAGCGAGATCGTGGTGTGTGCGAGGGCGAGGCCGAACGACGTGTCGGTGATGCCGAGGTTCCGCATGATCTCGACGAGCGGGGCGCCGACGGCGATCGTGGGCACCATGCGGGTGACGAGTGCGGCGACGATGAAGACGCGACCGCTCGGGGTGCGGAACCTCGTGATGGCGTAGGCGGCCGGCACGGCGAGCACGAGCGAGAGCGCCGTGCTGATGACCGCCGTGACGACGCTGTTGACGAGCGCCGCGGGCACGCCCTCGCGGCTGAGCGCCGAGACGTAGTTCTCGAGCGTCCACTGCGTCGGGAACACTTCGGGCGGAACCGAGATCGCCTCGAGCGGCGTCTTGAACGACGTGAGCAGGAGGTAGATGAAGGGGAAGCCGTAGAGGATGAGTGCCGCGGCGAGCAGCGCCCACAGCACGATGCGACTCTTGCCGCGGGTTTCGAGACCGTTCATCGTGCCGAACCTCCCGGGCGCCAGATGAGCGCGATCGCGGCGATGGCGACGGCGAGCATGACGATGAGGTAGACCGTACCCATCGCGCTCGCGAGGCCGGGCTCGCCGAAGCGGGTCATGGTGCGGTAGATCAAGAGGCTCAATGTGGTGGTGCTCCCCTGTGGGCCGCCATCCGTCTGGATGAGGATGATGTCGAACGCTCGTGCCGCGTCGATGCCGCGCACGATGAGGGCGACGGCGATGACCGGCCGAAGCAGCGGGATGATGACGCTGAAGAGCAATCGCGGATACCGCGCCCCGTCGATGCGGGCCGCCTCGATCACGTCGCCCGGGATGTTCTGCAGGCCCGCGAACAGCACGAGCGTGATGAACGAGGTCGTGAGCCAGATGTCGGGAATCGCGACCGAGAACAGGGCGATGTTCGGATCGGAGAGCCAGTGGATCTGGTCTGGGCTCTGCAGGAGGCCGGCGCGGAACAGCAACTCGTTCACGATGCCGAAGTTGTCGATGAGCAGGAACCGCCAGAGCAGGCCCGCGACGATCGGCGCGATCATGAGCGGGTACATGAAGATCGTGCGGAACACGCTCGACCGGCTCCCGAGGGCGGAGAAGAGCAGTGCCACCGCGAGCCCGAGCGTGAACTCGAGGGCGACGACGATGAGCGTGTAGACGACGGTGCGCACCGACGCGTTCTGGAACGCTTCCGACGCGAACGCCGTCGCGTAGTTCGCAAACCCGACGAACGTGCGGGGGCCACCCGCGATCGGCGAGATCTCGAAGAAGCTGTCGGCGATGAAGCGCACGAGCGGCCACAGCACGAAGCCGGCGAGGAACAGGCCGGCCGGCGCCATGAGCAACAGGGCGAAGGCCCGGTCGCTGAGGTGGCGGCGAGTGCGTGGCCGGCCGGGGCCTCGAGCGGATGCCGCGAGCCGCCGCTCGCCCGGCCCGCCCGGGGCGGTCTGGTCGACCGCCCCGGTCAGGGACTGCTGGGTGGTGCTTTCCACGTTGACGTCCTTGCCAGTGGTTGGAAATGCCGGTGGTTCGATCGGACTACTGGATGATTGCTTCGATCTGCGACTTGGCCTCTTCGAGCAGGGCGGCATTGTCTGCCCCCGGTTCGACGGCCTTCTGGAGCATCGGCACGAGTACCGAATCGACGATCTCCTGCCACTCGGGAGTGGCCGGGCGCGGCAGGGTCTGCGGCGCGTTCAGGGTGTCGAGCAGTGCCGGGTAGTTCTCGAAGCCGGCCTCGCCGCTCTTCGCCTCGAACGCGGACTTGCGTGCCACGAGACCGAGCGAGGTGTCGGCCGAGAGGTCGTTGTGCTCGTAGGCGAACTGCACGAACTCCTTCGCCGCCTCCTGCTTCGCGCCGGCGGTCGGCACCGAGAGGTACCACGCACCGGGAACTCCGCCGATGCCGGCGGGGCCGGCGATCATCGGTGCGACGCCGATCGAGTCCTTCACGACCGAGTCGTCGGGCGTCGCGCGGTAGGCATGGCCCCAGAAGCGCATCATGGCGAGGTTGCCCTGGTAGAACAGGTTCTGCGAACCCGCCCAGTCGAGCTGCGAGGCTCCGGATGGCGCGTACGGGAGCAGGCTCGTGTAGAAGTCGAGCGCCTCGAGGTGCTCCGCACTCGCGATCGTCACGTCGCCGCTCTCGGCATCGAGCACCATGTGCTCTTCACCGGCTTGCGACACGGTGGCGAGCCATTCGGTCTCGACGGCACCCTTGACATCCGTGCCGTACAGATCGGTCTGGCCGTCGCCGTCGGTGTCGCGAGTGAAGAACTCGGCGACGTCGCGGTACTGCTCCCAGTCGGTGGGGGCGGCCAGCGGGTAGCCGAACTTCGCCTCGAAGTCGGCCTTGTTCGTGGGGTCTTCGAAGAGGTCGGTGCGGTAGAAGAGGATCTCGGAGTTCGTCCACACGGGCATGCCGACGAAGCTGTCGTTCACCTTGGCCTCGGTGACGAGGCCGCCGAAGAGGTCGTCTTTCACGTCGTCGGTGTAGAGGTCGTCGAGCGGGGCGAGCCCGTCGGCGAAGGCGCTCAGCCAGATCGCGTCGAGTGCGGCGACGTCGAAGGTGGGGCTGCCGCTCGAGAGCTCGGTCGAGATGCGGTCGTAGAGGCCGGCATACGGAAGCTCGACGAGCTTGACCGTGGTGCCGGTCTCCTCCTTGTAGAGGTCGGCGATGGGCTCGAGTTCGGCCTTGCCGCCGCCTTCGACGACGACCGTGAGGGTGTCGGCATCGGCGGATGCGTCTCCGCCACCGCCGACGCCGCACCCGGTGAGGGCGATGGCGGTGATGAGCGTGGTCGCGGCGGCGATGCCGACGCGTGCGCGCCGGCCGGGGAACCGGGTGCGAGTGCGAAGCTTCATTACTTCACTCCGTTCGAGTTGTCTGTGCAAGTTGTCTGTGCAGGATCTGAGGTGCCAAGACGATTTGGCAAAACGTCTTGGCGACAAGCTATGACATCGTTGTCAGCGAGTCAAGACTCTGGCGTTGCCAAAATCTCCGGGGACGCCGTTTTGGCACGATGCCGGCCCGCGCCGGCCACCGCGTGCCCAGCCTCAGGCCAACGAGAGCGTGAACGACAGCACGAACCCGGCCGCCGTGCTGAGCGCCACGGCCGGACCCCCGTGTTCGTAGGCCTCCGGCATCAGCGTGTCGGCGAGCGACGCGATCACGGCGCCGGAGGCGAACGCCAGCGGCAGGGACACGATCTCGGGGTCGCTGCCAGAGAGCGGGCCGGCACCGATGACCGCCGCGGCGGTGACCAGCACCGCGGACGCGCTCCAGAGACCGAGGACCTGAACCCGTGGCCGGCCCTGCTCGCGCATGGACGCCGCGCCCACCAATGCTTCCGGCAGGTTGGAGGCGAAGATGGCGGCGAGCAGCGCGACGCCGCCGGTCCCCTCCTGCACGGAGATGCCCAACGCGAGATTCTCGGGTACGCCGTCGAGGGTGACCGCCGCCAGCAGCGCCACGCCGGCTGCACCCCGAACGGATGCCGCGGTCGCGGGTCGCTCGGCCGCGGCGGCATCCGTGTCGAGCTTGACACTCCCGCGATACTCATCGGCGGACTTCGGGCGAGATCGACGTTGCGCCCACCGGTCGAGGAACGCGCTGAGCAAGGTGAACACCAGGGCGCCGACGAACAGGCCGATCCCGGCGCGCCAGATCCCGCCGCGCTCATACGAGTCCTCGAAGAGCTCGAAGGTCAGCGCGGTGATCAGCGCGCCGGCCGCGAAGGCGAGGAGCATCGCCAACAGCCGCTTCGGGAGCTCGAACCGCACCCCGATGGCCGCCCCGATGATGAGGGCGCTCGACGCCACGGCGCCGAAGAGCAGGACCGTCCCCATCCGGCATTCCCCTCAGATGTGCGATGACGCACCCATGCTGGCATTCGCCCGGTGGGGCGGCAAGGGGGTGGCGCTTCGCCCGTTCAGCGAAGCGCGAGCTCCTCTGAGCGCGTGGCGAGCTCCCCCACCATTGCGGCCAGTGCAGCACTCGTCGCCTTCTCGAGCTGCTCCGCGCCGATGAGCACGCCCTGTTGCGACAACTCCCGGGCGAGCTCCTTCGCGAGCGCGCGCTGGTGACGGGCACCGATCGTGCGCCAGTCGGGATCGACCGGGACCGGGCCCCTTCCGGGCACCCAGATCACGCCTGGTGCGTCGTCGAGGATGCCGAACAGGATGTAGCCCCACTCCAGGTACTCATCCTGGAACGGGCGGAACCGGTCGGTGCGCTCGATCGCGGCGAAGATCTCCTGGAGGTTCGGCATAACGCCGATGCGGTCGACGGCGGGGTCGGCGCTCGGGGTGTTGAAGTTCGCGCTCAGCCACGAGCGCACGGTGCCGGGCCACATCGTCGTGCCCGTCGCCGCTCGCCGCCAGCTCTGGAGCAGCAGCGCCGCACCCGCGACGATGGGGCTCGCGCCCGAGGTGCCGCCGAACCAGCTCGTGTACTCGGTCGTCGACGTGCCGGTCCACCCGTCGCCGGTGGTGTCGATTCCTTCCCCCCAGCCGTAGCAGTCGATGCGGCTTCCGTGGTTCGAGAAGCCGAGTCGAGAGTGCGGCGCCCACGAGCTGCCCGCGCCGACCATGATCGCGCCGGAGTCGCGGAAGTCGGGATCGTCGCGGTTGAGGATGTGCCGGCCCGCGGCATCCGTGTAGGCATCGAGGTCGTTCCCGCCGTTGCCGCCCGCCTCGACCACGACGATCCCGGCGTCGACCGCGTCGCGGATGGCGTCGAACACGGCGTCCTCCACCTCGACGGGCAGGTAGCCGCTCCAGTGCGACATCGTGGTCTGCGCCTCGAGCAGCAACACGTCGCCGGGCGACATGGCATCCGTCGCCGAGACGATCGCCGCTGCGGTGCTGTACGACGTCGAGGTACGCCACTGCGAAACGACTCGAGCGGATGCCTCGGGCGCACTGCCCAGCCCGCCCCGGGCGTTGTCCACCGCGACCACTTCGCCGAGCACCGCGGTGCCATGGCCCGTGTAGGCGTTGCTCACGCCGGAGATGATCGTGATCCCTGCGGCGGCCAGGTCCTCGTGGTTCAGGGTCCAGCCCTGCTCGAGGTCGACGAAACCGACACCCGACCCGTCGGTGCGAGTCCAGGCCCACCGTGCGCCGATTCCCTCAGGCGCTGCGTCGAGGTACCCCTGGTCGCCGCTGCGCGGGTCGTCGCCGGGGTTCACCGGTGGCGGCGTGGGGCCGCCCTCGACGTAGGCCGACCTGATGCCGTCACGAGCGCCGAGGTCCTTCGCGACCTGCGCCGCGGCATCCGGATCCTTCACCTTGATCGCGACCCACGGTGCGAACCGGGCGCGCCGCCCCCGACCGAGCGGTTCGTCGTCGCCGACGAGGGACTCGAGATGCGCTTCTTTCGCGATGGCGTCCTGCCGCTCGGCGAGCAGGCCGGCGACGTAGGCGAGGTTGTCGAGCACCATGTCGCCGTGGTCGAAGCGCGCGCTCTCGTCGACTTTCACGAGGACGCGAGGTGCGATGCCCGGCGTCTGGCTGGGCTTCAGTTCTGCGCGCCGTTGATGATTCCCATGAGATTGCCCGCTTTCGATGCGCGAGGCGGTCGTCGGCGCGTTCGGGTCGAGTCGTGCGGCTGCCGGTGAGAGCGGCGAGCGGATGCCGCCGCCACGCGGCATTCTTCGCTCAACAGCGGTCGTCGGCCTCAGGGCAGGCACCGAGTTCACCGGCGAGGGTTCGCGACGAACGGGCAGCCTACGCCCGCTCGGCGATCGCCTCCCACGTGTCGCCCGACACCACGAGGTCGGCGCGCTCGCGCGCGGGCGCGATGCGCCGCGCGTTCGCCCCGTCGACCTCGATCGCCCACTCGCGCGCCGCCTCGGGCGAGCGGCCGTGCTCGGTGTGCCGGCGCACGAGGCGATGCATCCGCTCGTCGTCGTGCGTGTCGCAGAACCACGACTCGTCGAGCAGCTCGCGCACACGCGACCACGGTTCGACGTCACTCAGGAGATAGTTGCCCTCGACGACCACGATGCGTGCCGACGGCTCGATCGCGATCTCCCCCGCGACGGGCTCGTCGACGTGACGCTCGAAGGCGGGCGCGTAGACGGTGTGATCGGTGTCGCGGCGCACGCGTTCGAGCAACTCGACGAAGCCCCATCCGTCGAACGTCTCGATCGCTCCCTTGCGATGCCGCAGGTCGAGCCGGTCGAGGGTCGCGTTCGCGAGGTGGAACCCGTCCATCGGCAGGAACACCGCCGGCGGCTCGGCCGCGCCGCCGTTCAGCTGGGCCACGAGCGCGTGCGCCAGCGTGGTCTTGCCCGCACCGGGGCTGCCGGTGATGCCGATGAGTATGCGAGCGCCTGAGGCCTCGCGGCTCAGTCGCCTGGCCCGGCGGGCGAGCACCTCGAGCGCGTCAGGGGTCGGGGTCGGGGCGCTCGCTGGCATACCACCAGCATCTCGCACACCAAGGGTTCGCCGCGGGAGCCGCGGCGCTACTGCTCGGCCCAGACACCGAGCTCGTTGCCGCTCGGGTCGACGAAGTGGAAGCGGCGACCGCCAGGGAACTCATAGGGGCCGTCCACGATCTCGCCGCCGGCATCCGTGACCGCAGCGGCCGTGGCGTTGAGGTCGTCGCTGTAGAGCAGCACGAAGGGGCCCCCGCGCGTCACTTCGTCGGCGAGGACGAGCCCGCCCGCCTCGGCGGCTCCCTCTTCAGCCGCGGTGCGGATGCCCGAGTACCCGTCGCCGTAAGAGTTGAACTCCCACCCGAACGCGGCGCCGTAGAACTCGCGTGCGGCCGCCATATCGGTGACGGAGATCTCGACGTAGTCGATGCTCATCGGAATGCCGTGTTGGTGGTGTCTGGCCATGGCTTCACGCTTCCACGCCCCCTGACACGGCGAGTGGCACCGCAACCACGGATGGTCCGGCGCGGCCGACGAAGCCATCCCACTGGGATCGCTCCGAGTTTCCAAGCCGCCCACTGCCCTCTTGATGAGCGCATCAACACTGTCACAACCTAGATCGCATGTGGTAATACTGGGAGCGCACACAGTCTCGACAGAGAACTGCTCGTCACCGCAGCGCCGCGGACGCCCTCGCCTCTCCGGTGGGCGACCCGGAAGGGCTGCCGAATGAAGAGGGAGCAAGAAACTTGCGGAATCGCAATAGAGCAAGAGCGGGCAGAGCAAGAACAGGCAGGTCAACCGGCAGAGCAAGAACAGGTGTCGTCGCCATCGCGGTCGCGCTCGCCGCCCTGGTCGCAGTGCCCGCGGGTGCGTCGGCGGCTTGGTCGGAGGAGACCGACGGCCCCGTCGAGGCGGGCATCTTCGTCGAGAAGGTCGATGGGCTCGCGTCCGACTTCGTGAACGGCGTCGACGCGTCGACGGTGCTCTCGCTCGAGGAGAGCGGCGTAGTCTTCCGCGATGCCGCCGGGCAGCCGGCCGACCTCTTCGACGTGCTCGCCGACAGCGGCGTGAACAGCGTGCGGGTGCGCGTGTGGAACGACCCGTTCGATGCCGAAGGACGCGGCTATGGCGGCGGCACCGTCGACGTTGCACGTGCCGTGGAGATCGGCGAACGTGCCACGGCGGCGGGCCTCAGCGTGCTCGTCGATTTCCACTACTCCGACTTCTGGGCCGATCCGGCCCGCCAGCTCGTGCCGAAGGCGTGGGCGGGGCTCTCCCCCGCCGAGACGGTCACGGCGCTGCACGACTTCACGGCCGACGCGTTGCAGTCCTTCGAAGACGCGGGCGTCGATGTGAGCATGGTGCAGGTCGGCAACGAGACGAACAACGCGATCGCCGGATACACCCGCGAGGGCCGGGCGATCGACGCGCAGTTCGCGGCGCTGGTCTCCGCGGGCACTGCCGCCGTGCGCGAGGTGCTGCCCGACTCGCTCGTGGCGGTGCACTTCACGAACCCCGAGACATCCGGCCGCTATGCGACCTATGCCGCCGGCCTCGCGCAGTTCGGCGTCGACTACGACGTGTTCGCAAGCTCGTACTACCCGTACTGGCACGGCTCGACCGAGAACCTCACGATCGTGCTCAGCGACATCGCGACGACCTACGGCAAGCAGGTCATGGTCGCCGAGACCTCGTGGGCGCACACGCTCGAAGACGGCGACGGGCACCCCAACGTCATCGGCGCTGGCACGATCACCGACGACTACCCGGCGAGCGTGCAGGGGCAGGCGACGCAGCTGCGCGACGTCATCGCCGCGGTCGCGGCCGTGGGCGACGCGGGCATCGGCGTGTTCTATTGGGAGCCCGCGTGGCTGCCGGTCGGGCCGCCGAGCGAGCTCGACGCGAACCGGGCGCTGTGGGAGCGCGACGGCTCGGGCTGGGCGACGAGCTTCGCGAACGAGTACGACCCGGTGCACGTCGGCGAATGGTTCGGCGGCTCGGCGTGGGAGAACCAGGCCCTCTTCGCATGGGACGGCACTCCGCTGGAATCGCTGCGAACGTTCGAATACGTGCGCACCGGTGCGGTCGCACCGCGCGAGGTGGTGTCGGTCGAGAAGGTGGCATTGACGGTGACGGATGCCGCGCCGGTGTCGCTGCCCACGACGATCACGGTCACCTACAACGACGGCAGCACGGAGCATCCGTCGGTCACCTGGAGCCGTGCGGTCGACTGGATTCGCGGACCGGGCGTGTACGAGATCCCGGGGCAGACCTCGACCGGTCTCGACGTCGTCGCGGCGGTAACGGTGCTGGCGGCGAACCTCGTGCGCAACCACAGCTTCGAGAGCGCCGACCTGAGCGCGTGGTTGCTGACCGGACCCGCGGCTCGAACGCAGACCGCCGACGGGTCGGACGGCGACTTCGCGGTGACGTTCTGGAGCGGGCAGGCATACACGACGTCGGTGTCGCAGACCCTCGCGGGCGTACCCGCCGGCACCTACACGCTGCAGGCCACGACGCAGGGCACGGGCAGCCCCGCTGGTGACCAGCGCACGCTGTCGGCGGCGACGTCGGAGGGCAGCTGGAGCGCACCGCTGCAGTTCTCGGCGTGGAACGAGTTCCACACCGCGACCGTGCCCACCGTGGTCGTCGGCGGCGACGGCGTCGTCGGGGTGCACGCCGACTTCGCGCTCTCGGCGGGAGCGTGGGGCGTGTTCGACGACGTGCGTCTCGTCGCGGCTTCCGCGGCCGATCCGGTCGATACGTCGGCGCTCGAGTCGGCGCTCGCCGTTTCGGCATCCGTCGACAGAACCAAGTGGACGGATGCCTCGCTCGCCAGGCTCGACGAAGCGGTTGCGATCGGCGAGGTCGTGCTTGCCGGCTCGCGGGCGACGCAAAGCGATGCGGATGCCGCGAAGAAGCTCGTGAAGAAGGCGGTGAAGAACCTCAAGCCGCTGAGGTGAAGTGAGCTGACGTCGCGCGCGCCGGCCGTGCGGGCGGAGTACTGATGGGCGGTGGCCTGATGGGCGATGGCCGGGAGCACGCGCAGCTTCCGGCCATCGCTGCGAAACGGTTTTGTTCGAAGCGGGCCGACCGCTTCGATACGCATCGGGCTTCGCCCGACGCTACTCCACCACCGGGGTGTGGTTTCGATACGCGTCGGGCTGCGCCCAGCGCTACTCCACCACCGGGGTGTGGTTTCGATACGCGTCGGGCTACGCCCGGCGCTACTCAACCACCGGGGTCGTCCGTGCTCACGCGGCCGGCTTTCTGCCGCGCTGGTCGCGTTGGTCGGCGAGCCGGGTCGGGGATTTCGTGAGGGCGCGCCAGCCGCCGCCCGGGTCGAGCCACGCCGGTGGGCGGATCTGCGGCACGCCGCGGAGCATCCTGATGCCCCAGCCCGACGTGTCGATGGTGCGGTGATGGAACCAGCAGAGGAGCACGCCGTTGTCGGGATGGGTGGGGCCGCCGTCGACGTCGGGGATGACGTGGTGGATCTCGCACCACGAGGATGGGACCGAACATCCGGGGATGAGGCATCCGCCGTCGCGCAGGATGATCGCGCGACGCTGGTGCGGGGTGAAGCAACGCTCGGGCGAGCCGAGGGTGATGATGCGGCCGTTGTCGTCGAAGACCACCTTCTGGATGCCACCGGTGCACATCATGTGCCGAGCCGCCCGGAGCGAGATCGGAACCTCGACGCCGTCGGCGTGCGCGACACCACGACCGGACTCGACGTCGGAAGCCCTGACACTGACGAGAACGGTCGGCGCGGCGCCCCCGATCATCGGATGCTCGCCTGAACGCGCCGCCGTGTCGATCACCGCGGCGAGCACGTCGTGACGTTGCTGATCGGTGCTGCGGGTCTCACCTGACTCGGCAGCCGCCGCCCGCTCCTCATCGGTCATGAATCCGGTGCCGGAGCGCGGCGACAAATGCGCATCGAAGAGCCGCGTCAGTTTCGCCGCGACCTCGGGCATCAGCTCACCCGCCACCGGGATCAATCCGTCGCGTGCCCGCCCCAACCGGAACCCTCGGCGCCGCATCGCCCGCTCATCTTCAGGTTCGCGGCCGTCTTGGTCGAGGAACGTCGACCACGCCTGCGCCTGCACACGCAACTCATCGGCCGTGCACCGCACCGGCGCTCCGTCGCCGCCACCGGTCGCCTCGGCGACGAGTGCTTGCTCGGCCGCCGCGAGCGAGATCGGGTCGGCGACAGTACGAGTGCGGTCGAGCTCTCGGATGATCGTGCACGCCACATCCGCACCCAGATCGCCTGCGGCGAGCGCGGCAGCGACGATCGGGAACGCCGCCCCGATCGGCTCACCGGTGAAACCGGAACGCGAACGCGTCGCAGACCCTAGCGCGATACGCCGCCGCACCTCGAAGCCAGACACCTGCGTGACCCGCTCGACCAGCTCCACCGCGGAGCGACACGACTTGCGCGCCGAGAGCCGCTGCTCACCGAGCTCAACCTGGGACCGTTCGGCCACCTCACCGGCGAACGCGGCACGATGCGCATCGACCAGCCGACCCAGCGCCTCCAGCTCGCCCATCGTGACGAGCAACTCATCGTCAGAGTATCGGGAGGCGTCGTCGAACCTGAGCACGTCGGCGAGCATCGAGCGGAGCTGCTCGAGCGCTTCACGGGTGCCGGTCATGGGTCTATTCTTCCCGGCACCACTGACATTCGGATCGCTATAAATGCCTGATCAGGCTGTGGAAAAGTGCGCTTTCGCGGCGCCTGTTGAGGACAAGTCGCGCCCACGGCGATCTCGCAGCGCCCGCTACGCGGGCGAAACCACCTCAGCCGACTCGGAATCGGTCAGCGCAACCGGCGGCGCCATCCGACGCTCGGACGATGCCGAGGTGCATTCTGGGAATGCCAGCTCATCGAGCCGGCCGCGGCCGCCGGATCGACGGTCAGCGGATGCCGCGCGCGAACAGCAGCAGCGGCGTGCGCTCGGCATAGTCGCGATACGCGTCGCCGAACGCGTCGATGAGGCGCCGCTGCTCGACGTGCGCCTTCACGACGAGCACCGCGGCGAGCAGCACCCACACCACGATGAGCTCGATGCGCCCACGCCACAACACCCACGCGGCCGTCGCGATGAGGAGCCCGAGGTACATCGGATTGCGCGTGAATCGGAACACGCCATGGGTGCGCAGCGGCGCACCGGGATGCGGCGCGACCCACGGCACGAGGTCGCGGCCGAGCACCGTGGCGCTGGCGATCACGAGGGCGGCTCCGACGAGCCCGAGCACGACCGCGAGCACGGTGATCCACGTCTCGCTCCAGAGCGGATCGCCCGGCAAGAGCAACAGCGCGAGGAGCAGGAACTGCGCCACCACGAGCCAGTTCGCGCGATCCGTCATCGTCGCCTCCTCGTGACCCATCTTCCTCCCGGCAGGGCGCCAGTCACGCGCGGAAGAGGCCGAGTTTCAGGAGCGCCCCGGCTCCGCCTCAGCCTCGCTGACCTGCGCAAGACGCAGCGGCACTGCGGACACGATCGACACGCCCGTCGTGCTCGACACCGTGTGGGCACGCAACGCATGCAGCACCCCGTACCGGATCACGAGGTACTGCAATCCGAAGAAGACGGCCGCAATGATGATCCCGATGAACACGACCATGAAGTTCCAAGTTGCCATGCTGCCGAGCGTATCGGCCCGGTTCGGGATGGACGCCAACTAGAACAACCGCCGCTGCGCCACGACCTCCGCACCCTCGAGCTCGAGGAGCAATTGCTTGCGCTCGAGGCCGCCCGCGTACCCCGTGAGCGAGCCGCTCGCGCCCACGACGCGGTGGCACGGCACGAGGATGCTCAGCGGGTTGTGGCCCACCGCATACCCGACCCGCCGCGCCAGATTGCGATCGCCGAGCCGCATGGCCAACTCGCCGTAGGTGGTCGTCGCGCCGAACGGGATCTCGCGGAGCATCCTCCACACCGCCTCCTCGAACGCGTCACCGGCGGCGGCGGTCGGCAGGTCGAAGGCGGTGCGGCGGCCGTCGAGGTACTCGGCAAGCTGCTCGCCCAGTTCCCTGAAGAGGTCATCGGATGCCGCGTCGACCTCGGCCCCGATCGAATCAGCGCTCGGCGGGTGCCAGTGCCCCGGAAAGTAGATCCCCGTCAGCCCGTCAGCGTCGGCGACCACGAGCAGGTCACCGAGCGAGGTCGGGAGCGTGGCGTGCCGGCGGGACATGCCTCCATCCTCGCCCCGTCGGGCCGCCATGGAAGCTCCAGGAGCAGCGGAATTCGGACTTCATGGGCGCCACGGCCGACGCGGGGTATAGCGGCCGCGGCCAGCAAGTGGGCGGCCGCGGCCGGCGAGTGGACAGCCACGGGACGGCGGTGTCTCACGATTGGCGCCGCCGTCCCGGCTGATGCTAGATGTCGCAGCCGGCCGCGCGCGCAGCAGCGTACGGGAAGCCGGCGACCGGGCCCGGTCCCTGTTGCGGGGAGCAGATGATGTTCCAGGTCTTCGGGCCGACGTACCCGTCGTCCTTGAGGCCCCAGTAGCGCTGCGAGGCGAGGACGGCCTTCAGGGTGGCGGAGCCGAAGCTGTTGTCGACTGCGAGTGTCGGGTACGGCCCCGCGGGGTTGTGATACGTGCTCGAGAGCCCGATCCTCTGGAAGTTGAGGAGCTTCTGGATGTATCCGATGCACGTGGAGTAGCCGCCATAGCCGTAGACATTGTCGACACAGCGGGTGCTCGCCTCGGCGGGTGCTGCGGTGCCGGCGCTGCTGACGGCGCCAGTCGCAACGAGCGACACTGCGGCGAGTGCGAGGGCGAACTTATGGCGGCGGGTGCGAAGAGTCATACGAAATGTGGTCCTTTCGTCGATGCCGGCGGTTGCCGACCGCGCCAGAATATGCGCGGTGCACACGGGCAGCGATGGGCATGGGTACCCGGCAACGAACCCGCACTCGCATCCGCCGAGTACGATCGCCGTCATGCGCATCCGCTTCACCGCCGAGATCTACGAGTGGTCGGCCCGCAGGAACTGGTTCTTCGTCGACGTGCCGCCCGAGCCCAGCGCCGACATCGCCGATCGGCCACGGATGCCACGTGGCTTCGACTCCGTTCGCGTGACCGCGACGGTCGGCGGCACGACGTGGAACACCTCGATCTTCCCTTCGGCCGACACCTATGCACTGCCGCTCAAGAAGGCGGTGCTGAAGGCGGAGGGCATCGGCCAGGGGGACGAGATCGCGGTCGAGCTCGACGTGCACGACGGGTGACCCCGCCGAGCCGACCCCGCCCTGTCAGGCGGCGACGGTGATAGTCGCGCCGACCGTCTCGCGGTCCTCGAGCACGTCGAGCACGGCGCGCGCGAGGTCGGCACGGCGGATCGAGACACCGAACGGAACACCCGCACCGTTCGCGCGCCGATAGCGTCCGCGGGCCGCGCCGTCCTTCAGTTGCGGCGGCCGCACGATGGTCCAGTCCAGCCGGCTCGAGCGCACCACCGGCTCGGTCGCAACGAAGTCGGAGAACGGCTCGCGCAGGATGCGCTGCACGATCGGCTTCGCCACGAACTTCAGGAACGGGTCATCGCCCTGTGTGAACGGCCCACTCGCGCTCACGACCACGAGCCGGCGCACGCCGGCGATCCGCATCGCCTCGATGAGTGCCGGCATGCTTTCTCGCATCACCAAGTGATCGGCGCTCGTCCCCGACGGACCAATCGCGAACACCGCGGCGTCACAGCCGGCGAGCGCGGCCGCAAGTGCCGCGGCATCCCGACCCTCGGCGATCCGCTCGGTCGTGCCATTGGGTGCGGACGCGGCACGCCGCACGACCGCGATCACCTCGTGTGCGCGGGCTCGCGCCTCCTCCGCAACCAAACCGCCCGTTCGCCCCGACGCTCCCAGCACCGCAACTCGCATAGTGTCTCCTTCTCCTCGTGGGGTAAGTATGCATTGGAGTTAGTAAGCACTTACTCACCCATCGATGATACGGTGAGCGAACACTCACCTGTCAAGTGGAAGGACCGCATGACTCCCGTCTCGTCGACCCGCGACCGCATCCTCGACGCGGCAGCCACGGTGCTCGTCGAGCGCGGCCTCGTCGGCGCGACGACCCGCGAACTGGCCCGCGCCGCGGGCTGCTCCGAAGCGCTGCTCTACAAGCACTTCGCTGACAAGCAGGAGCTCTTCCTCGCCGTGCTCACCGAGCGGATGCCCGGCATCGAGCTGCCCGCCGCATCCGATCGCACCGACCTGCCGTCGTCGCTCGCCACGATCGTGACCGCGCTGCTCGCGTTCTTCACGCGCACGTTCCCCATGGCCGCGTCGATCTTCGGCGCGCCCGAACTGCTCGCCGAGCACCGCGACGGCGTCCGTGCCCGTGGCTACGGGCCCGAGAACACCGTGCCGTTGGTCGCCGGACTCCTCGCCGAGGAGCAAGCGGCCGGCCGCATCCGCCCTGACGCCGACCTCGAGGCCGCCGCGCGACTACTCGTCGGTCTTGCGTTTCACCGGGCGTTCCTCGCCGCCTACGAGGGGCGGGGCGAGGTGACGGATGCCGCGGAGTTCGCCCGCCGCGGGGTCGACCTGCTCGTGCCGGTGCTGGGCGCACGCTGACCCGGCGGAGTGGCCCGCCCGCCCGAGCCGCCTGTCGCCCGCTCGCCGGAAGCGGCGCGGGGGTGGCGGCGACGAGCACGGCGGCGAGCTCGACGTGCACGACGGCTGAGACGTGCCGCCGGCAAGCTGAGCCCGGGTGCCCGCAAGCACGCCGACGGCGCCGACCCGCCTACCCTCGCCGGCCGGCGACCAGCTCCGCCCGATTCGCCTCGTACTTGCGCCTGCCGACGAGCCGCCAGATGAGTCGCACCGGCGGCGGCAAGTGCTCACGCTGCCACTCGTCGCCGCCGTCGGGTTGCGCGGCCAGGATGGCCCCGAGCTGCTGGAACATGTGGCCTTTCGGCGTCGCCTTGCGTCCGTGCTCGCTGAGGGCGTCGACCTCCTTCTGGGTGATGACCGTCTCCATGACCGGAACGATGTGCTGCTCCTCGTCGGGCAGGTGCACGGCGAGCGCGGCATTGATGCCGTCGAGGGCAGTGAGCACGTCCGCGGCATCCGACGACCGACCGCTCGCCCGCCACGCGGGCAGCGCTGCATCGAGCTCGCCGAGGTGCACGAGCATCACGGCGTGCTGATCCTTCATGCGCGCGACGTGCACGGCGCACGACGGCGCCCGGCTCTCGAGCGCGCCCCACAGCCCGGAGTCTTCGCCCTCGTGGTGGGCGTGCAGGCCGACCGAGAGCATGTCGAGGTGGTCGCCGACGACGTCGGCGTGCGCCGAGTCACCCTCGGTGACCCCGTTGACGAGCGTGGGCCCCTCGCTGAACCCGGCCCGGAACATCCGGTGGATCTCGGCCATGCCGCTCGCGTCGCAGGTCTTCGTCGCGCCGGCCGCCCGGCCGGGCTGGTCGCCGCTGGGGGGAAGCGCGGTTGCGGGCATGTCGGCTCCGATCATCGGTGATGGGACGCGGTCGTTCGCGACGTTACGGGCTCGCGGATGCCGCGGCAAGAGCCCGGCGACGACAGGCGCACGCGTTCACCGGCCAGCCCGGACCGGACCTGTTCGGGGCACCAGCCTCAGACATCGCCGAACAGGTTCCCTAGGTTCCCAATCGGGCGCGCCGGATCGGGAGGAGGGTCTCGGGTGGCTCGGCACCCTCGAGGAAATCTTCGATGATCGCGGCCACGAGTTGCGGACGCTCGATGACGACGGTATGTGAGGCGCCGGGCAGGACGCAGAGTCGACCGGCCGGCAGCGCCTCATAGAGCGCGACCGTGTGGTCAAGACGCACGAGGTCGTCATCGCCGACGAGCACCAGGGTCGGATGCTCGAGTCGCATGAGATCGTCGGTCGTCAGCGTCGGCTCGGTGGTGATCATCGCCATGAACTTCTCCGCGACGACGGGGAAGTGGTCGGCACCGTCGGGTGAGCGCTCCGCGTAGCTTTCGAGCAGTCCCACGGGCGGTGCATCGTCGCCCAGATCCAGCTCGTGAATGCCCTCGAAATGGAAGTTGGTGCCGATGAGCACGAGCCGGTCGACGAGGTCGGGCCGGCGAAGCGCGACCAGCATCGCCACGATACCGCCATCGCTCCATCCCACGAGGTGGACCTTCGATTCGCCGAGGTGCTCGAGCACCTTGATGGCGTGTGTGGCCATGTCGTCGTAGTGGAACGGCTCGTCGGTATCGGCGGTGTAGCCGTGGCCGCGACGGTCGAACCCGAAGACGCGGAAGTCCTGCTCGAAGCCCGATCCGATCAGGTCGAAGAGGACGTCGCTGTTGCTGAGTCCGCCATGAAGGAGTACGACGGTGTTCTCACCGCTTCCGCGCGTCTCGGTCCAGGTGTTCAGGCCGTCGATGTCGATGCGTGCCGCCACGTCGTCTCCCTCGTTGGGTCGCTGTATCCGGTGGCGGGTGGGACCAGCCGTGGTCTGCTTGGCGCCACCTCGACGGATGAGGCCGCCTGAAACCCAGTGCTCCCGCTCTTATCTCACGACTTGGCCGGACCTCTCATGAGCTACGCCCGGCGTGACCGCCACGACGCGCTCCCAGCTCGTGGCGCTCAGTCGCGCGGGGTGCGGTGCCCGCCCCCGGTGTCGAGGTCATCGCCTGCCTCCAGGTAGGGGCCGTCACTCTCGGTGATGTTCGCACCCTCGAAGAACGGATCGACGCCCAGTTCGCGCTTGTGCTCGGCGTGCAGCCGCGCCTGTTCGTTCGCGTCGTCGGCGAAGTCCCGGTCGTCGCGGTCTGTGGTGTCGCTCATACTGACCTCCTCGGTCGATGCGTTCAGGCTAGTTCGTCGGATGCCGCGCCGCACAGGGTTGCAAAACGGATGGTCGGCGAAGTCATGGGCGGAACCATCTGCACCCCGCAACGCCGGCCCGTGAACGGGGCTTTGATTTGCGACATTGCGCCGATCACTGGTCCTCGAGCCGCACCTCGGGCAACATGGGTACGCGAGTCGTTCATCGGGTCGCAGGCACGGCGCTCGATGGGGGGCAGGCATGACGGATGTCACGAGCCGCCGCCCGTCGACGGCAGCGATGCGCACCATCCGCATTGTGAACCTCATCGCGCTCTCGCTCATCGTCGGCCTCGGCGTCGCGTTCATCGTCGCATCGGGCCCGCTGCTGGAGCTCGGACTGATGGCCGCCTGGTGTGCGGTCTCGACGCTGTACGCGATCGCGTGGATGTCGATCATCGGCTGGTCGTCGCGCCTCGAATGGCGCGGCATCGAGGCAACCATCCCGCCGCGGGCGCCGAGCCGCGGCGTCGCCCTCGTCACGACGATCGCAGCGAGCCTGATCGGCGTCTCGGCCGCGAGCGAGTTGCTCCTGCTCCACAGCGACCCCGTGGTCGGCAGCGCGATCGACATCGTGGGCGTCTGGGCGATGGTGCTCGCATGGGGGTTCCTGCACTGGGGTTTCGCGCAGATCTACTTCCGGCTGTACCACCACGAGCGCCCGGGCATCTCCAGGGGCGACGACGTGCCCGCGATGCGCTTCCCGAAGACCCCGAATCCGAGGCTCGTCGACTTCGTCTACGTCGCGTTCCAGATCGGCACGAGCTTCACCGCGAACGATGTCGAGACCACCTCCCGCGTTCGCTGGACCGTGACCTGGCACTCCGTGTTCAGCTTCTTCTTCAACGGGTTCATCATCGTGCTCGCGCTGAACACGATCAGCGGGAGTCGGTGAGCGGATGCCGCGGCATCCGATTCCGCACCGCTCGATGTCAACCCCTTCCGCGGCGTCGCGCACCGCGAAAGGCTGACACCCATTCCGACCATCCCGGTGGTCCGAAGTTCCAGCTGACCGTCGACTCGATGAAGGAGCATCCGATGACCGACTCGACCGCACCCGACGGAACCACCCAAGACCCCGACGCGCCCGAAGTGGCCGCTGAGACGAAGCCCGACGACGAGCGAACGGTCGACCCCACGAGGACCGGCGACGATATCCCCGGCTCGACGACGAGTGCTGCCCCACTCACCGATTCCACCGATGGCGGGTTGGACGGCGGCGACCCGGGCGTCGAGGAGTAGTCACCGGCCTCGAGATCGGGGCCGTTGCTCTCGGTGATGTTCGCGCGGTCGTCGCGGCCCCTGGTGTCGCTCATGCGATCCTCCTCGGTCGATGCGTTCAGGGGTCGACGCTCCTGACGACGTGCTCGAGTAGCGCGCGGGCAGTTCACGCTGCCGGCGCCTCGGGTCTTCGGTCGCGTCGGTCGGCGAGCCTGGTCGGGGATTTCGTGACGGGGCGCCAGCGGCCGCCGGGGTCGAGCCACGCGGGCGGGCGGATCTGCGGCACGCCGCGGTGCATCCGGATGGCCCAGCCCGAGGTATCGATCGTGCGGTGGTGGAACCAGCACAGGAGCACGCCGTTGTCGGGATGAGTTGGCCCGCCATCGATGTCGGGGATGACGTGGTGGATCTCGCACCACGCCGCGGGCACGGAGCATCCGGGGATGAGGCATCCGCCGTCACGCAGGGTGATCGCGCGGCGTTGGTGCGAGGTGAAGCACCGCTCGGCCGAGCCGAGTGCCATGATCCGCCCGTGGTCGTCGAAGACGACCATCTGGGTGCCGCCGGTGCAGATCATGTGCTTCGCGGCACGGAGGGAGATCGGGATTTCGGTGCCATCGGCGTGCGCGACCCCTCGCCCGGCAGCGAGGTCGGATGCCCGGACGCTGACGAGCACCGTCGGAGCAGCCCCGCCGATGGTCGGATGCTCGCCCGAGCGCGCCGCGGTGTCGATCGCGGCGGCGAGCACGTCGTGGCGTTGCTGGTCGGCGGTGCGGGTCTCGCCGAACTCGGCGATGCGTGCCCGCTCTTCGTCGGTCATGAACCCGCCGCCCGAGCGCGGTGCAAGGTGCGCGTCGAACAGCCGGGTGAGCTTCGCCGCGACCTCGGGCATGAGCTCGCCGGTGACCGGGACCAGTCCGTCGCGTGCCCGGCCGAGCCGGAACCCCCTGCGGCGCATCGCCCGCTCGTCGTCGGGCTCGGGGCCGTCTTGGTCGAGGAACACCGACCACGCCTGCGCCTGCACCCGCAACTCATCGGCGCTGCACCGCACCGGCACACCCTCGCCCTGCCCGGTCGCCTCGGCGACAAGCGCCCGCTCCGCCACAGCGAACGCCGCGGGGTCGGCGACCGGGCGGGCGCGATCGAGTTCACGGATGATCGTGCCCGCGGCATCCGTGCCCAACTCGCCCCCGAAAAGCGCGGCCGCCACCTGAGGGAACTCCGCGTCGAGCGGCTCGCCCGTGAACCCGGTGCGCGCTCGCGTCGCGCCGCCCAGCCCGATGCGGCGGCGCGCCTCGACGCCCGACACCTGCGTGACCCGTTCGATCAGCTCGGCGGCCGACCGGCACGAGGTGCGAGTGGACAGCCGCTGGTCGCCGAGCTCGACCCGGGACCGCTCGGCGACCTCACCCGCGAAGGCCACCCGATGGGCGTCGACCACCCGGCCCAGCGCCTCGAGCGCACTCATCGCCGCGAGCAAATCGTCGTCGCAGCAGCGGGATGCCGCCTCGAAACCGAGCACCCCCACCAGCGCCGTACGGAGCTGCTCGAACGCATCACGGGGGCTGGTCATGGATCCATTCTTCCGGCATCCACCGACATTCGAACCAACCCGAAATGGCTGATCAGCCTGTGAATAACTCACCCCACGAGAGGACTGTGGAGGACAAGTGAGGGTGGAAGCGAACGGCCGCTACACAGCGAAGATGCCGCTGAATCAGGCGCAGCAGCGTGCCACATCTCCAGCAGCTGCGACGTGCCAGCCTGACGGCTGGGAGCCTTCTGAGCAGCCTCCGACCAGTTGCACTGCTGGGGCTTCATCCCCTGGGAACGCATCGCCGGAGCCGACTCTTTGTGCGTAACCAGCGGTTGTAGCTAGGCCTGGTCGAACAGGCCGTCTTCATACGCCTGCAGCGTTCGGACGACGAGAGCGCGGTCCTCCGGTGTCAGCGGTGCGAGCGCGTGACGCCACGCGGTTGCACTGTCACCGAGCCATGCATCGATGGCCGGGCGTGTTGCCGGAGCAATGGCGATGAGCTTGCGGCGGCGATCGCCGGGGTCTTCGGTCCGATCGAGGAGACGCTGATCGGCGAGGGCGCCGACCATCAGGCTCACCGTCGTCGGGGCCAGATTGAGTGCCGCAGCGAGCTCGTTGACGGTGAGCGGCCCGTCGAGGAGCATCGCGAAGAGGGCGAGATGCCGTGGCGTCAGGTCGTAGTCGGCGAGCTGGCTCGGCAGGGTGCGACGTTTCGCGCGCCCCACGATCCGGGGCATGAGCACCAAGAGGGAGCGCACGTCGGCGTCGATCGAATCGGCACGAGCAGGTTTCACGATGACCTCGGGTGGCTTGACAGTGCGAACCATCACACTTATCTTTGCTTTCAAAGTTAATTGCGTTTCAAAGCAATTCTGTCATGGAGGCGAACAATGGGCCAAGGTTCGAACGGCACGGATGCACCGCGCACGAACGACGAGGTGATCGAGGCGTTTCGCGCGCACAACGGGCAGGTCGGTGGAATCTTCACGGGCGCCGATCTCGTGCTGCTGACCACGCACGGGGCTCGCACCGGACGCCCCCGCACAACGCCGGTCGCGGCCATGCATCAACCCGACGGAATCGTGGTGTTCGCCACGAACGCCGGTTCGCAGCGCGATCCTGCGTGGCTGTTCAATCTCAGGGCCCATCCGATCGTCGAACTCGAGGCGCCGGGAAGCGACGGCGTCGTCGAGCGTTTCGGGGCGCACGCCGTCGAGGTCGCATCCGCCGACGCCATCCGCCTGTTCGACCTGCAGGTGCGCGCCGATCCCGCATTCGCCGCCTATCGGGAACGCATTTCTCGACCCATTCCGGCCGTCATGCTGCGCCGCACGGAGGTTCCCACCGAACCGGCACTTCTCGACGACAGCACGCGCTCGTGACCCGCACTCGGTTTCAGCGCCTCCTCGACCGGGTAACGCTCGGAGTGCGGGTACTGCTCTCGGTGGGCTTCGCCGCGAGTGGCGCGATGATGTTGGTCGAACCGGATGGCCTGGGCAAGCTGGTGGACGGCATCGGCGTGGGTTCGTGGCTGCGCTTCGCCACGGGCAGGCTGCAGATCGTCGGCGCGGTCGGACTCGTCGTGCCGGTACTGGCCGGAGCGGCAGCAGCGGCGTGGGCCGCGATGATGATCGGTGCCGTGATCGTCGAGATCGCATCAGGCACTCCACCGATCGCGGCGACGGTCGTGTTCGTCCTCCTTTCGTGGATCGCCGGGCGGCTCAGGCGCCGCACTCGTGTGCTGCTCGACATCGTGTTCACGAACCTGCCGCGGTGGACACTCCGAACCAGAGAACGCTAGCGAGGTTGCGGGCGGCGAGGCCTTCGAGCACTGCATCGAGCGGATGCCGCAGACCGCCGAGTGGGCGACCCGGGCGGCGGGCACCGCCGCGAGCATTGACGGCCAGCCGGGCGACGTTCAGGCTGACCATATGGCAGATGCATCGCCCGAGAACTGGCGCCTCGTCGACGACTACTTCGAAACGACCCTGATCGACGACGACTCGGCACTGACCCAGGCACGGTCAGACTCCGTCGCCGCCGGACTTCCCGCCATCGAGGTCACCCCGCTCGCGGGCAAGCTCCTGCACCTCCTCGCCCGCATGTCGGGCGCGCGTCGCGTGCTCGAGATCGGCACGCTCGGCGG
This sequence comes from Agromyces albus, assembly GCF_030815405.1. Classification (NCBI taxonomy): domain Bacteria; kingdom Bacillati; phylum Actinomycetota; class Actinomycetes; order Micrococcales; family Microbacteriaceae; genus Agromyces; species Agromyces albus. The sequence goes on from NZ_JAUSWX010000001.1 coordinate 3,075,085, forward strand.
TTACTCGACGATCTGGCTCGCGCGCGGCATCCCCCACGACGGCCGAGTGGTGACCCTCGAGCTCGAGCAGCGGCATGCCGACGTCGCCCTCGCCAATCTCGAGCGGGCGGGCGTGTCGGAGAAGGTCGACATCGTCGTGGGGCGCGCGGCCGACACGTTGCCCCGCATCGCGGAGCGCATCGACGAGCCCTTCGACCTCGTGTTCATCGACGCCGACAAGGAGTCGAACACCATCTACCTCGACTGGGCGATCCGGCTGGGGCATCCGGGAACCGTGATCGTCGTCGACAACGTCGGCCGCTCCGGCGAGGTCGCCGATCCCACCTCGACAGACCCGATGGTGCTCGGCACCCGGCGCGCTCTCGAGCTGCTCGGCAGCGATCCGCGGGTGGATGCCACGGCGCTGCAGACCGTGGGCGCGAAGGGATGGGACGGGTTCGCCGTCGCGATCGTCGTGTAGCTCGTCGTGAGCGGCCTCGCATCCTGACCCCTCGCCGCACGTGCGGCACCTCGGTACGCTGAACGTGAAACCAGACCGGAGAGGGTGGTGAGTTCATGGATGCGACGAAGCACTGGAGCGTCACCGTCGACATCGACGAAGAAGAGGGCACCACGCTGGCACACGCCAGCCTGCGCACGCCCGCGGGTCAGGATGTGACCGGCGTGGGCCAGGCACAGCGCAACCCGAACGATCCGAGCGTGCCCGAGATCGGCGACGAGCTCGCGGTGGCGCGCGCGTTGCGCAACCTCGCCGAGCGACTGCTGCACACAACGGAGAGAGACATCAAGGGCGTCACCGGCGAGTCGGCGCACGTGCACCGGTAGTGCAACGGGATGCCGCGGCATCCGCTGACCCGCTCAGCTCGTGCTCGTGGTGCTGACTGAGCCTCGACCGCCGTCGAGCGCGCCCGGGTACAGCTCGTCGAGCAGCCCCAGCGCAACGTCCCGCAGCACCTCCTCGAGCGCCCGCCCCAAGAACTCCTCACCCTCGCCGCGCCGCGCCCAGATCGCCGCAAGCCGATCATGTGAAGCGACCACCGCCTCGATGACCATCGGTCGCCAGAACGGCGGATACTCCCCCTTTCGCCAAGCGCCGCGGCCGCGTCCGTAGTGCGCCACGGCCAGGTAGCGCAGCAGCGCCGAGGTCACGAGCCCGTCGAGGAACCCCTCTTCCCAGCGCAGGGTCGAGTCGCTCCGACCGCGCACCGCGTTGATGCCGCGTGCGATGCTCCCGCCGCCGAGCACACCGAGGATGGCGCCGGCGATCATTCCGGCCCCGAACGTGAGGCCACCCGCCGCGAGGTCGGCGCCGAGTCCGGTCAGCGCGCCCGACACGACGCCCGACAGCATGGCCGTGCGGGTCTCGTCGAGCGGAGCGTCGATGTGCAGGTCGTCGGCCACTCGCTCGAGCACCTCGTCGGCGGCTCGCCCTTCGAGCCGGTGGATCGCGATGAGCCGTTCCGTGCTCTGACGCAGGTCGGCCTGCAGTCGCCCAGCCATCTGCTCCGCGGCATCCGCTCGGGCCCGTGATCGCTCGGGGCTCGGCAGGCCGAGGGAGCCGCCGACCCGCTGCGCGAGCGGTTCCTCCGGCAGCGTCGTCTGATCGACGGCAGCACGCGCGATCGGCCCGGCGAGCGCGGCCATCGCCGCGTCGAACTCGCCCATGCGGAGGTCGCGCCAGGCGGCCGACAAGCGGGCGAAGGCCGGCCGCGAGGCATCCGGAACCAGCGGATCGATCGCCGCGAACAGCGTGAACTCCTGCACCCAGCAGCGCGCGAACGCATCGAGTGCGAGCACGCCCCGCACGTGCCCCGAGTCGCCGAGCGCGGCGCGCCATCGCGCGACATCCGCCTCTTCGGCAGAACGTTCGCGCGGCGGCCCGGTCTGGTTGAGCAGCACGAGCACCGGCTTGCCGATCCACTCGAGCACCTCGAGCTCGGGGGCGAGGTAGCCGGCGTCGGCGGGCGCCTCGGCCGCGTTCACGAGGTAGAGCACCACGTCGGCCTGCTCGGCGACGTTGCGCACCGCGAGCTGGCTGAGCCACAGCGAGCGGTCCTGGTAGCGGTCCCACACCTGCGAGAGGAACCAGCCGATCGGGTTGCGGTCCTGCCGCAGCCGGCGCACGAGCCGCACGCTGTCGCCGAAGCCGGGGGTGTCCCACAGCGTGAGCAGGTCGCCGTCAGACGTCTGCACGAGCGGGAACGGCGTCGCCTCGGCGGTGACGTGCGGGGCGTCGCGCACCTCGCCGACGTCGCGCCCGAGCAGCGTGCGTGCGAGCGTCGTCTTGCCCGCGTTCGTGTGCGAGATGAGCGAGAGCGAGACGGCGCCGGCGATGTCGGTTCGGGGTTGCCCCGGCGGTCGAGTAGGCAGCGAAGCAGCCGTATCGAGACCCTCGCGCGACCCGGGCCGGTCAGGCGCTGTGTGCTCGCTCATGGCCGCCTCGCATCGGGGGTGGCGTCACCGTCGTGAGCGGATGCCGCGGCGGCGAGCTGCGCCTCGGCCGCGGCCAGATCCGGGTCGACGAGGTCGACGAACACCGGCACGCTCCCGTGCGCCTCGACCAGCTCGCGCCACACCGCGCGGCGCTCGTCGCGGCGCTGGGGGTCGTCGCCCCATCGCGCGAGGAACGCCGACTCGTCGACGAGAGCGACGGTGGTTCCGGATGCCGCGGCACGGCCGCCCCCCGCACCGAGCTCCGCAAGGAACGCACCGTGCGCGTCGTCTTCTGGCGTGGCCGTGAGGCTGAACAGCGGCACGCGGATCTCGCCGGCGTCGTTGAAGCCCGTGCCCGCGGCATCCGTCACCTGGCTCTGCTCGAAGTCGTCGCCCCATGCGACGGGCGCGTCGATCGTCGCGGCGGCGTTGCCGTACGCCCGCGCGAGGATCGCGTCGAGCCCCGCCCGCACCTCGGGCGTGAGGGTGTAGCTGTAGGGGATGACGCGCACCCGCGCCGGCTCACCCACCCACGCGGCGACGAGCCGACGGTAGTACGGCTCGGTGAGCGGCAGCGCAACGTGCTTCGCGCGGCGCCGCTCGACGAGGCCCGCGACGAGTGCGAGCACGAGCCGCGGCACGATGACGACGGCGGCGACCGTGGCGGCCATGAGGTGCATCCACAGCGCGGCGTTCTCGCTCGCGGGCGCCCGGATCGCCTCGATCGCGGCGATGTCGGGCACCGGGATGCCGGTGACCCACGATCCCGGCGCCAACGTCACGGCGAGCATGGCGTGCACCTGCTCGGCGCCGAGGAACGTGCTCTCCCACGACGCGCGGTACTCGAACGCGATGCCGCGCAGGTAGAGGCCGGCGATCACGCCGAGCGCGGTCGCCGCCGCCGCGAGGTGCAGGACGCGAGCGGCGCGCGCTCCGTAGAGCGGCCCGGCGACGCGTGCCCAGTCGCGGGGCAGCGCGGCGAGCGCCGTTCGCCGGGCGGCAGTCGCGGCATCCGCTCTGCTGAGCTCACCGGATGCACGCACCGACGCGACCCGGATCAACAACGACCGCACCGGGCCGGCTGCACCGTGCCCGAGCGCCAGCGGCCGCACGAGCAGCCAGAGGTAGATGAGCAGGTTCCACGCGACGAGCGCGAACACCGGCGGCGCGAGCAGGTTGATGCTCGACCCGCCGCCGATGCGATCGATGAGCAGGCCGAACAGGAACGCGGCGACCACCGTCATGACGCCCACCCACGGCCGCCACCGGATGCCGCGCACCGCACGCCTAACGGCCGCCTGACGTGTGCCGATGCGCTCGAGCACGAGCTGCGCGCGCCGCGCGAGGAACTCCTCGGCGCTCGCCCGCTCCCCCACGATGGACGCCGCCGCGCGGCTCGCCCACTCGCGGTCGGCATCGGACCACAGCACGCGATCGCGATCCGCCGTCTCAACGGCGCGCGCCGCGGTCGTGTCGAGAGCGGCCGACTCGTCCATTTGTCCGCAGTCTATGCCGCGGCGGGGAGTTCGTCGCGGATCCGACGGCGGGCACGGGATCGCGCCTCGTTCACCCTCATGGTGAGGGCCGCCGTCGGACAGGACGGCACCATCGCGGCACACAGCCCGAAGAACTGGCTCGCGACCGACGGCAAGGGCATCGATCACGCGTTCGCCGCTTTCGGCAACGCGATCTTCGGCAGCTACGCCGCGACGACTACTTGCTGCGAGGGATGAAGTCCCGCAGGTACGCGCGAAGTGCCGGGTCGCAGACGTAGACGTAAGTTCCACGGATGCCGCGCGTGAGCAGAACGGTGTAGATGTTGCGAACGAATCTCAAGAGGTCGTCGTCGGTGTACGTCTTGCCGAGGACGGGATTGTTCTCCTTGCCCTTCTTGTCGAAATACGATCCCCGATCGACGACTACCCTGCCCGCTCGCGCGTCGTAGCGAAGGTCAGGACCGATGATGACGCCGGCGTAGTTGAGGTCGTAACCCTGGATGGTGTGGATCGAACCGACTTCGTCGACGGACTTCGGCGACGCGATCCAATCGGTCTGCGTGCTGTTCCAACGAAGCCGAGAGCCATCGACCTCTATGTCATAGGCAGTCTTGTCGTTCTTGGTCTTCCACTCCCAGGCGTATCCGGCAAGCAAGCGCGAGAGGCCGGCCTCGGCATCCCTCTGGCGAATCTCGTCCCGCATCTCAGCGACGCTGTCGAACATCCGGAAGTCGTAGCCCTCGAAGGCCTCAGGGCGCGCCGGCTCTGGCAGGCCGGTGTTGGGCGCGGTACCGAGTATGCGTCTGACGTAGGCGACATAGTCGGAACCCGCCTGCACGCGCATCTGTGACGCGAGCGGATAGTGACGGTTCGCAGCTCTCGCCTCGCGCACAAGTTCGTCGAGGAGCTCCGCGGGCAGGTCAGCCGGTCGAACACTCTGGGCAGCATCCAGGAGGAAGATCTGGTGCTTGCTCTTCGCTCGGATCCAATCGAGTTGAGTCTTGGTCGTATCGTCACTGCCGAAGAGCTTCTCAGTGATGATGCGGAAGTTCTTGTTCTGGACGCCTGATGGCTGGTTGGCGCGTTGGTTGAGCCGGTGTGATTCGTCGACGATGAGCAGGTCGAAGTTCTGATCGGCGAACCCGACGTCGAAGGCCGTCATCACCATGTTCGGCCGCAAGCCGGGCGTCTTCCGGAACACCTTCTTGATCGACTCCCGCAGCGACTGCTGCGGCACGACAAGCCCGATCCGGAGGTCGGCGAGCAGTTCCCCGTAGCCTTCGACGAAGAACTCGGAGAAGAGGGAGTCGCTATCGAGATCCTCAGCGGGACTCGTGGTTGCAATGTCGACGAGCAGCTTGAGCATGTAGATAGCAACGACGGTCTTCCCAGTCCCCGGTTCGCCTTGGACGACGATTGTGCTCGTGGCTCCAGACTCCAGATCCTCAAATAGCCCTTCGAGGATGCCTTCGACGGCGACGGCCTGGTCCTGCGAGAGCGCCTTGAAGGGCGAGAGCTTGAACAGGTCGCTGTTCTCGATCTCGGGGATGCTACGAGTGAAGACGCCATCTCGCCTGAGCTGCTCGAACACCTCGCGAAAGGTCTCGCGATACCGATCACGATCGAAGTAGTCCGCCTCGGTGATCCCGTCATTCCTGTTGAGAACACGGTACGAACCGTCTCCGGCGAGCATTCGGATCAGATACGACTCAAGGTCGAGGCAGACCGACTTGTTGAACGTATCGTCGACGATGACCCGGATGGTGTTCAGGTGCTGCTTTTCCGGTGAAGCAAAGTGCTGGCGCATTCGGGCAGCTGCGTTCAGGGATTCCCCGACATAGATGTCGTGGAGCCTCTCAATCGTCATGACCCGTGGGGTTGAACGTTTGGCATCATCCAGCACATAGACGACCGGCCAATTGCTGTTCCGGTGGTCAAGAGGCGCCCACCTGCCGACAGCCTCGGGAGTGAAGTCGAGGCGCGCAATCTCAAAGGGCGTCATACTTCGCACTTCGCCCGCGAGCCCTATCGACGGGATACTTCTCGCCGGTCACCGCCAGCTTGTCTCGGATGATCTGGTTCGGATCAGCTCCGATGCGCTCGGCGAGCAATAGGCAATAGGTGAGCACGTCGGCGAGTTCTTCACGTACCTGATCAACCTCGGCGTCGGTGTCCCACTGGAAGCACTCGAGCAATTCGCCTGCTTCGATGGCGATGCTCTTGGCGAGGTTCTCGGGCGTATGAAACTGTGCCCAATCTCGCTCGGCGACGAAGGCCGCAATCTCGTCGCTCACGGAGAGGTCGGCCATGGCGTCAATGTAGCAGGGAAGGGATCCGCGACCTCTCGGTTCGGCGTGTTGATCTCGACATGGATCGCCGGGGCTTGATCGCCCTCACGACCGGCGTCTACGTCGCCGTCACCAAACGTTGGAGTTGGGCGATGCTGCCTAAGTCACGACGCGTCGGAGCAGGATTCGCTGCAGGTGCCCTCTTAGCGCTTTCCTGTTCGACGAAGGTTGTCGAGATATGTGCGCCGAATGTCCATGGATAGGACGGCCGGATCCTCGTGCTCCCAATAACGAACTACAGTCCAGCCAGCCTCCGCTAGGGCCTGATTGTTCCTCGCATCCCTGGCACGATTGAGTTCGATCTTTGGGTGCCAGTACTCGGGGTTCGTCGCTGGCGGCCGATAGTGCTCAGGACATCCATGCCAGAAGCATCCATCGATAAACACAGCCACCTTGGCCTTCGTGAAGACGATATCCGCTCGACAACGAAGGCCTCTCTCCGGTGCGTAGTCGACGCGAAATCGCATCCCAAGAGTGTGCAAGAGCCTTCTCACCCGCAGCTCGGGCGCGGTGTCTCGGCGTCGGTTGCCGAGCATGATCCGTCGACGCGCCGGCGAACTCGCCCAACTAAGCCCGCTGGCGCCCGGCGAAGGAAGATCATTCATCACCGCTTATCCCAGCCTGCGGCCTATTTCGAGCCGCCTAAGGATAAGGCTAGCCGACGACCTCGACGTCCGACGGGTCAGGTCCGTCATCAGCTACCGGAGGGACGAGTTGGTAGAACGGCGTCCCATGGATGAACGTTCCGTTGTAGCCGAACGAGGAGTAGAGCGCGTCATGAACTGGCAGCATCGCGATTCGGTCGTCAACTCCAGGAACAGCACCCTTTACTCCAAGCTGATTCAGCTCCTTTATCGACACTGACGGCACCTTGTGGATGAACCAGGTGAGAAGAGGTTGACCATAGTTCACGCTGCTCGTCCTGAAGTGGGAGAGGAACTGGGAAGCCAGAATGATTCCAAAGCCGAACTCGCGCCCTTGCAACATCAACTGCATGAGCACGGGGAACTCGTACGCCATGATGTTTGTTGCCTCATCCACGAGGAGGAACGAGTTAAGTCGCCGCAATTGCGGGTCCCCGTCAGTGAACTTCCACTTCGTCGATCGCAGCATGTAGTCGTAGTACATGTTGAGGAAGAACGCGACGAGTGCGTTCTTCCCGCGTTGATCTACGCCCAGATCGCTCAGGGCGAGCACGAGCACAGTATCTTCGATCAGTACTTCGAACGGAAGCAGCTGCTCCTTATCCGAAGAGAAGATGTCCGCCAAGACGAAGTCTTGGAGGATGGCGCTGACTGCGTCAGGCTTGCCGGACAAATTGAGGTAGCCCTCCAAGACCTCCGGAAGCGTCGGGGCAACGTGATCTACACCTGAGTACCCATCGAATATCGCCTTCTTGAGATTCGATGCTTGAACTGGTCCCACGCCGCCATAGATCTTGGTCACGACGTCTGCGAACATTGCCGCACGCTGCAGCGCAGAGTGGGGAGTGAACCCTTCGCGTAGAGCGAAGATATTCAACGGGATCCGATATGGGCGCAGTACTACGCCACCGACCGCGTCCAAGAACTGCTCGTCCTGGTAGTCCCGCTTGTAGTCGAATATCAGAAACGACAGCGGATTCTCCTGACTTCGCTTTGCCCCCTGCCTGAGCTGGAAGACGAGAGACTTCAGCAGTTGGGTCTTCCCTGTGCCAAGGTCACCAACTACTCCAATATTCATCTGGTTGAGTTGGGTGTTGCTCGGCCAGAATTCAGCTGAGGCTGTGCCGATCGAGTCCACGAGGCGCCCTACCGGGAATCGGATACCTTCGAGATCCGCCGCTGGGGGCGTGGGAAGCGACACCGGGCCCGGCTCAGGCCGAAGCTCCGGTGCGGGACCCGGCTTCGCCTCCTGCGCAGGACCCGGCCTCACTTCCGGCGCCCGTAGGCGATCAGGCGCAGGGATTGGTTCCGGAATCGGAGCCGTGTGGATCGTGGGCTCTGAACGCACAACCGGTTGGGGTTCCGGGGCAAGCACCCGCCCTGGTTCTGGCACAGGTGCAGGGGCGGTCGCTTCGGACGCCCAATCAAGTAGCCCCTGCCACTCGCCGGCGAGCGCACTGTCGTCTTGGTCAAGCTGGAGGAGCGTCGTTGCCGAGTCGGCTACAAGTGCGCCAAACTCCGCGAGTGGTGCATCGTCGGCTAGGTGCTCGCGACGAAATGCCTCGTACCGGCGGCCGTCAGGGAAGGCCGCCCCATGGTTGAAGTAGAGAACCAGCGGCTTGCCAACTCGGAAGCGCGAGCGCCCCATGATCACGGACGAGAGACGCTTCGGCCATGTGGCCGGGTTCACGCCTTTGTTGGAAAGCTTTGCCGCCGCCTCGACGAGTGAACCAAGTCCGTTCGACCAGAGCGCTTGCTCTTCTTCCGACCCATTTGAAGGCATCTCGCGTGCCTTGCGTTCGATCGCCTTCAGCAGCGCGGTCGTCGACGCAAGCTGCGCCAGAGGCTCGCCAAACGCTGCGCTTTCGGGGGTCGGCAAGCTTGCATTGCGTGCCTCCGTTCCCAGACCGTAGAACTTGATCTCGACGGGAGTGAAAGTCAAGTCTTCATCCGTGACGTCGATGATGAGGAGATCTGCGCGCTGCCGATCGCCAGCGTAGGCCCCTTCTGGTGCCAGAATCCGAAGGAACGCATCGGAGGCATCGATCGGGAGAACAAGCCGGTCTTTGCCGCTGGCCGGTGCCGCATCAACCAAGGCAAAGGCCAGGTAGAAGCCGAGGGCGCCTGATGCGTGAGTCCCACCCATCGCCAGAAGTGACGAAAGGCCCACTCCTCTCGATCCCAGTCGGGTGAGGAGGTCAGCTACCTGAGCCAGCGTTGCATCCTCACCCCGCGCTAGTGAGAGCATGCCTCGAAGTTGTTGTTGGAAGCTCTGAGGCACACGAGCGACAGACACGTATGGCTTCCGCTCGATGGTGGAGCTGCCGAGGTTCCGCTCGAAGATTGGAGGACGCCACTCCCAGAGCATTCGCGCACCATCATCGTGCTGGAGGAGCGCGGAGATTGCGGCAGGTGTGAGCATCGATTCGCCGGAGACTGTCCAGTCCGCGCGATCATCCACGAGCAACGATCCGATCAATCTCGACGTAATTGACGGTGAACCTTCGACCAGCCGCAAAGCTGTCGTAAGCGGTTCCCATCCAATTCCTGCTTCCAGACCCGGATTGGAAATGGTCGCACCGCCGTACCCGATCAGTCCCATGGATGCGTCAAACCTGCGAAGAGGGATGGCCCCCATCGTCCCGTTCTGCACCGAAGTAGTCGCAGTGACCTTGACCTGAACCCCAGCATCCTGCAAGATCCGGACGTTGCATCGCTCGGTCTTGCCGGGTATGGGTAGATATCGCGCCCAGGAAAGGGGCATGCCCGGATGGGCGCGCACTAAGGCGGTCAGATCGTCGCGCGGGCCAGAGCCCGTGCGGTGAGCGGAGTCAAGCACACGTGCGCCGCCGGGTAGCCGCCCTCCGCTTTGCTTCGACCATGCATCGAGTACCGCGATAACTGCCTGATCAACCTCCGCGACGCGGGGAGCCGGGGAATCGGACCCGAGATCGAGGGTCAAGGTGGAAACGTGTGGATTCATGCGCCGATATGTCCGCAATGCCGCATCGACGGCCGCGCCATTCAGTCCACTCGCAGCAGTGCCCGGGGCGGGGTAGCCACCGATCCGGGCGGGCGCCTTAAGTGCCGACGGGCCCTCTGTCGATGCAGCAAGCAGAACCGCCCAACCGGCGAAGACCTGATCGGTTCCACCATCGGCCTGCACCGCAAGCATTCCACCTGACACGTACGGGTTCGGCCCCACCAACGGGTATCCGTGGCCCTGCACAGTTCCTGCAAGTTGGCGCGCATCGTCGGACTCCCAGAAGGTCGCCTCGACGGCTGCAAGCCATGCGAGTCGTAAGGGATGTAGTGGGCTCAGGAGTACAGACTCGCACCGGACATTCCCTGGCTCCAACGACCAAACGCTGGTCGAGAATGGGTACGTGGCCCAGAAGACGCCGGTCGGGTCATCGAGCTGCTTCGCGCGCTCAATGAGGCCGGAATACGCCGTGAGATAACCAACGAGCTTGTCCCGATTCTCACCCCACAGCCGGCGTCGAGGGTAACGGGATGGCCAGCGGGCAGCTTGCAAGAGTTCCTCGTCAGCCGCGAACCCGAACGGATCTAGCGCATCGAACGCGCTCATGAGTGCCTCCGCCTCCTCGCTTTCGAGGAGTTCTTTAGGCACGGAGAACGCTACGAGTGCTTTCCAGGCGGAAGACATGCCGTCTGGCACAAGCACGCCTGCTTCGATGGACACACTGTCGATGGAACTTGGGTCAGTCGAGGACAAAACGACATGCCCGTGACAGCGACGCCAATCTGGATCTGACGCGAGGTTCAGGCTGGCGGATTCGTACTTTCCGCGCACCGAGTCCGTATCGGCATTATCGAGCGGATCGCTGGACGGCTGTTCCTTCTCGATCGCCGCGAGCAGCGGAGAAGCATGTGGCCTGCTTGGCGTCGCAGCATGGAGCTCGAGCTCCTCGCCATCAATTTGCACGAGTGTGACGGGCTGAGGAGTGAAATCGGCGATGAAGAGCCACGGCCGTCCTTCGCAAGGCGCGACCGTGCGACCTTCCAGGACGACCTTGGACCCTTCGGATGCCCAGGCAATCAGACGGTGCTGAGCGGAGTAAGCGCCAAGCTCGGCGATCCACGGGCCATCGCCGTCGCCAACAACAAGGTTCGCCGCGACGCGACCGGGACGCTTTTTGGAATCGAGCTGCACCGCGAGTAGCCCTCGAGTCTCCGATGGAACGACGTACATGACTGCGTCGGTCGTCGGCGGAACCAGTCCTTCCAGGACATCTCCATGTGGGATCACGAGGCGGGCCCGTACGACAGTGATTTTGCCAGCGAGCTTCGACGGCAACACGAATCGCCCCCGGACTCTCAGCTGGTCACTGTCCCCACCCTGAGCAATTGCGCCGTCCCAGTGGGCACCCTTTGTTGAAACCGCAATCGATATCCCAGAAGCGGCCGCTGCACTCCCTGCAGGCGCGGCTGTAGGGATGCGAATTCTCAGCTCCTCCGTCTGATAGACGCCGCCGTTGTCGCTTGCCGCAACGATGAAAGGAGGTGACTCGCCGTTGTCCGTGCTGAGGGCCTGGCCATCGACAGTCTCGATGACCAAAGGATGCGCATCTTTTGCTGGAATGCCGGCGGGTGCAAGGAACTGCCGTTCAGAGAGCTGCGCGAGAGCCGTTATTGATGCCACGCTCGTCGCGACAGTGCGAAACCATGCCGAAACCGCGTCGTCCAACGCCGCAACTCGTTCGTCCAGACCGACCCACTCGATCTCATTGACCGGGTGGGGAGCGCCCGCTTCGGCCTCCAAGTAGGCGAGCGAGCGGTCCACCTTCTCTTCACTGTCCCACCAATCCCGAAGTGCTTCGAGCACTCGGTCACCCGAGCCCCCAGCTATGTCGCGACCGTTCGCCGGAGTGGGCAAACCGAACGACGGGAAAGCGAACTGGGAAAGCACTAACGAGAGATCGCTTGAGGGAAGCTCCAGGAGGTGCCACCGTAGAACATCCGCAAGGTTCGACAATCCTGCATCGACGTGTCGGAACCAACGTGCGTTCCAGCGCTGCGCACCGGCATCTCCTACCGCCGCATGAAGGGCGCGTAGTTGACGAAGCACCGCCGCCAAGATCGTGGCGCCCTCATCGAGGACGCTGGCAATCGGGTCTCGAGCGCCGGATTCTTGGATGACGGCTCGAAGCGCAGAATCCGCCACCTTCTCGAGGAGACTGCTTCCACCGCTCAAGTCCTCGTCAGGGAATGATTGAGCCAGTCCTTCGCTGAACGCTGTCGTGATGGAGGCTAGCTCGGGATGACGCCCGACCACAATCGCGAGGCGATCATCAATTCTGTATTTCACGAGATCCTGCGACGTAACAACGACCACGTTGCCCGGCGCACCCGGAGAGGCCTCCGGCGCAACGACTACCGCGAATGGTGGTGAGCTCGGCCGAATATCGTTTGCCGCTCTAGCGATGTAGCGCGCCTCATCAAGAGCAACTCCCTCCGGCAGGTACGCTGCGGTAAGGCCATCTCGATCGGACAAGACATCCGCTAGGGCCATTGCGAGTAGATTCTGCTCCACGACGGGCCTTTCTAGTACGCAGCCTGAATGAGCACGGCTTGGTCAGCATCGGCGCTTCCGCGAGCAAGGCCGGCCCGCTCGAGCAGTTCGACGAGGTCAGAGAGTTCGGGGCGGACACCCATGGCGCTGAGCGTCCACAGCATCTCCGCGACAGTTGCCATGCCGCCAGGCGAGCCACAAGTGAGGCTTGCCACGACTGCGACCCATTCAGTTCCTGGGTCTGGGACGAGGAATCGACCCCGACTGCGAAGCAGGCCGAAGTAGTCCGGCTGGCTGCCGTCCGTCGCACGCGTCATGAGCGCGTATCGCGATGCCTCCCAGAGGTTCTTGCCGGAAGACGGTCGCTCGTCCGTGCGTAGGACCGCCTTGAGCACTCGGCGTGTCTCGCCGTCGCCCTGAAGGCCGGACATCGTCAGATCAAACGATTCTCCGTCGAGACCGAGTGCAGTGATCCTCTCGCGGAGAGCCTGCCGAATTCGATCTGCGCGAAAGGACCGCTTCATCAGCAATGGAGCGACGTCCCGGTCCTTTACGCCGAGGCGAGAGGATCGCCACGGCACGACGTCGTCCATGTTCTCGATTACGCCCTGCGGAGTAATGGGCGAACCCTCCAGGAGGATGCGACGTGCGACCGACTCGTACCAAGCAGACTCCCAGAGGTAGCCCAAGCCGTACGCGAGCCTCAGCACGGTCGTGGCCCAGTCTGCCCATGTTCGTGCTGGTAGTGCATCGACCCATTCATCGCTGGTGAGAGTCTGCCACGCGCGTCGGAACCAACCGAATGGCGTCAATGCCCCGGGGCGCGACATGTCATCGGACGCGCCCAAATCAGTGCGCACGGGCAGGGGAGCTGGGCTTCGATCCCCCAAGGCCTTCCGAAGCAGCACACTCGACGTGGCCGCATCAATCGCGAAGAGCAGTGGGTCGATATCCATCCGCCGTTGGGTCGCAGCAATCCAGTCACCCGTCGCAGACCGGATCGACTCCGGCCCATCGACGTTGTCTTCCCGTCCCATCGCGTACATCTGCTCGATGATCTCAGCGATCCCAGGGGGATTCCGAACTCCCATGAGGCCTCTCGTGTTCTGGAGAAGCGCGAGCGCTGGCGTCAGCGGACTCACGGCTCGGGAGGACCCCTTGGAAGCGGCGAGGCCATCAACGCTCTCCGCAACCGCCTGACCGATGAGCTCCGACGATGCCTCTCCCTCGATCCCGTTATGAAGGATGGCCTCACCGAACCTTCCCACAAGCTCACCGGTAGGTGCAGTCTGACGGTATTCGAGGACCTTCGTCCCCGCATCATCGGTTCTGTACCTCAAGCCCACGGGTTTCTCGCTGTTCGTGGCGATGTCCAACGGAAATGCTCGCCACGCAAGATCGCTGATGAAAGCTTCAGGGAGCGCAACGTATTGCGGGCGACGGAGCCCGAGGACCACGAAGTGAGAGGTCATATCAAGCTCCTGCCTGGATCTTGTACTCGGCCGAACCCGCGACCACAACGAAGTTCTCGCGGAACGGCCCGCGCTCGCCGACGAGTTGAGTGGATCGGAATCTTTCGAGCCTTGGTGACGTGGCATCCGCTACCTCTGTCACGCCGATCCAACCACCTGTGCAGCTCTGCGCTTGCCTTACGAGTGCGAAGTCCAGCCGTATGCGAGGGGAACTCGTGGCCCCTTCGACCACGCAGAAGTAGAGCTCTTCTCCCTCCCTACTTGATCTCAAGTCGAAGGGTCCACTGGCGAGCGCCAGCTTGGCGCCCACGACGTCACCGATGATCGGCTCCGCCCGACTACCGAGGAGGGGAATGAGCGGGTTGCTTCCCTGACCGTCGCGGGGCGGCCTTACGAGAGTCTTGAGTTGGTTCTCAAGAAGCGTCGGAAGCTCGGAAGCCGTAGCAAGCTCAGAAGCCATCGTCCATGCGAGCGTCCACATGGCGATCTCCCGCCTGAAGGCCGAGATCCCGTGAGCAACCGCATATAGGCGCGTTATGTAGCGCCCATACCAAGCGACCAATCCTTCCCGCACTGGATCCGAGAGGCGCGGAACGCTGACGGCCTCGACGAATGCTTGGTCCAGCCGGCGGTCGAAGTCAGTTACGACTCCGACGAATGAATCATTGTCATCGAGGAGTCGAACGAGTGAATCCAAGGGCGAGCCACTCGTCAGCGGCCCCGAGAATGCGTCAACAATCGGCGTCGCCCAACCCGCGTTGGGCTCTTCGACGGAGAACTCTCCCGGCACGGTGTCGATGACGGGATCCACGGCACTTGTACGGCGTGTGACCGGATTGTTCCGAGGGTCACTGGGTTTCTCGGGAAGGTCCATCCCAACGCCGAAGAGGGCCTGCGAGAAGCGGTATTGCGCCAGTCTTCGAATCTCCTCGAACCGCTTCACGGGTTCCGCTGACGCCGGTTGGAGGTCATCTATAAGACTTCGGGCGCTGACGGGACTGTACTCGCTTGTTGCTGCTCCAACGATGCAGCGCGAAAGTGCTCCCCAGAGATCCCGGAACGTATAGGTAGATCCCGACACGATCTCGGAGGCACGAAGCAGCGTCAAGACGCCGGACTGAGTCGGGCGCGACGCCATCGACTGAATATTGGCATCGAATGGGTCGAAATAGCCCTCAGGCACAACATCGCTCGACGCATCCATGAGCGCAGCGACAACGACCTCGAAGAGCTGGCCCCCCGATGTTCCGTCGGCATGCAGGCGATCCCTTTTGATGGTCTTCGCGATGCGGTAACTATCGGGCACAAGCGTTTGCACGCCGCCCGGACCTGATTCCACCGACACCCTTGGCGTTGCTTCAAGGAGCGAGCACGAGTCCACGTTGACCACCACGATGTCAGCGATGACGTCGTCTTGAAAGTGAACGGTGGCGGTGCGAAGGTATGAGGTCTCCTGACCAGATATCACGACGGGGCCATCCACCTCGTCGATGTCTTCTAGAGCCTCTGCATAGGACTCGCTCGATTGCAACCAACGCACGACATCGGAGCCGACCGTCGCGTTCGATGACGAAAGTGCTGCTGCTTCCTCGACGAGAACGCCACGATTGATGCATGCCATCAGAAGCGAACCTGATTCGATGATGCTGGCGATCTCACGAGAGAGGGGAGCCCGACGGTAACGGTCGCTCGTGATCGTCGCATCGTTGATCAGGAGGAATTCGCGCTCCCCCCACGAATAGCGATATGCCCGCTGGGCTAGTCCGTCGTCCTGAGCGTCAACCCGTGGGAGATCCATGACGGCTTCGGCCGCAGCATGGGACTTGCCCGCCCCAGGACCTCCAACCAAGAAGAGAAGTCGCGCTGTACCGAGTGCTCGCGGGGTAGAGCGCAACCAATCAATGCCCTCGGCCACACCAGCCGGGCGACGAGCGGCCGGAAACGCGTCGTTGGCGTTGGCGGGCGTGGCCGCGACGTCTCGCCCGCCTGTCGATCGCTCCCACAGGCGTGCGAGCAGGCCCCAGCGTCCCGCGCCATCAGTGTCAGCATCGCCCGCAACACCATCATCCAAATCGATCATGACTCCCCTTGAGATGTTGAAGATGCGGAGTTCACCAGCGACGTTCACGAGCCCGACCTTCTCGCCAGGCGCACAGTAATCCTTGAGTCCGGGGAACCAGATACGCGGGTCACCTTTCCCACTCCTCGGGCGAACGACGCTCGCATGAGTCGGGGACGCCGTTTTGTCCTTGCGGATGAATACCGCTGGCAGTTGTCGCTTGAACTCAGTTCCCTGCTTCTGGCCCGAGTAGTCGTGTAGGCCCTGACGCGCCAAGAAGGCGCGAACTGGTTTGGTGGCATCAAGAGTTGACTTACGCAGTCCCGTTGAAGTGGGTTCGAGGATGGCGTAGTCAATCCCATGGGCCTCGAGTGAATCGACGATGCCCTGCTCAGTTTCGGTCAGTGGTGACATGCGCGTCGCCCATTCCCCTACTCGCTTGACTCTGGCTCGCTGCCCCCGCGTGAGTCGTCGACCAGCCTATCGATCAGCCTGCCGATGGCCAGCCCCAAGAATGGCGACACTGCATTACCCACCTGTGAGTATTGAGGCACTTCGAACCGGCGGCGATGCGCCCCAGTTGTCTCCCTACCCATGAACACAAAGTCATCAGGGAACCCTTGAAACCGGGCGAGTTCACGAACCGTCAGGATTCGAGGTTCACTTGGGTGGACATAGTCGTCTGGCAGGGTGACGACGGTCTTCGCGGGTTCATCCCAGCGGAGGGCCTTCTGAGAGTGCTTTCGGGTAGCAAACGACCGGATCACCGATTGCATCTCTTCCGCGTCCGCTGCCAGGACGGTGCCGTCGGGTGCAACGGCGGGATAGGCCGCTCCTCGCAACTGCGTTACCGCTGCGGCGCTCGCTTCACTGGTCCCGTAGTTGAGAGTGCCAACGACCCGGTGCGAGATCCCCTCCCGCGAGAGCCATTGGTATAGGCGAAACCGACCGATGACTTGCGTTGTGTGCTTCCGAGGAACATGGTTTGCGATCCCGTCGGATCTGGTCGATCCGCTAGCGGGAACAAGAAGCTCAGCGAGGGCGTCCCGATAGGACGAGTTCCCTCCAAGTTGTTCCTGCTGGAGGAGCAAATCACCGACTGCATCGCCGACGGTGCGCTCATCTTCACTCCGGAGGGTGGGCATCGGCGAGAGAGCAATCGGCTCCACTTCGTCGATGTAACCCGACACCCATGCGCGCTCAGACGCGCTGACCCCCAATGCCTCTGCTAGGTCCTTCCGAACACCCAGAATCATCAGGCGAGGCCTGTGCTGCGGTGCACCGAAGTGCTTGGCATTAACCGAAAGCCCTTGGACGACGTACCCCGGCTCAGTGTCCCGCAGCGCCATCTGGACTTGCTGGAACGTTGATACAGCGGAGCCTGCGAACGACCGCGACATTCCAACGACATTCTCGATCACCACGACCCTCGGTCTGGTTCTCTCGACGAACTCGAGGAATTCCCACGGGAGCTTGTTGCGCATGTCTGATGGGTTTCGGCGGCCGGCTAGAGAGAAGCCCTGGCACGGCGGCCCCCCCACGACGACGTCGATCTCGAGATCTGACAGCTCGAACCCTCGCCCGTCGAGGACATTCCGTAGCTCGCTCACCACTAGCCCAGAGCGAACCTGCTTTGCCAAGGATTGCTCGAGGTAACGACACCAGTCGTCAGCATCGACATCCGCGTCGATAAAGTTCCGGTAGTAGGTCTGCGCCGCCATGTCTGACTTCTCGACGGCGAGGACCGATTTCCCGCCAGCGTTCTCGAGCCCGAGCGAAAGCCCGCCGCACCCCGCGAACAAGTCGACATACCGAAACAACTGCACTCCACTCATTTGGGCGGATCTCTCGCGCCAATTGCATGAGTCGGCGGCCCAGCTCATTATGACGCCACCGCCGGACACTGGACCGTCGTCGGGGAGCGAGTCGTGCGGCATGGCTAGCAAACGCGCGTGGTCTAGCCCGCGGCGATCGAGTACCTCCCGCACCAGTTCGGGCACCAATATCCGTCTCTCAGCGAGGTCGTGACCTTACTGTTAGCCCATGGCACGCATTCGTTCCCTCTCCCAGACCACCGGCGCATCAAAGGCACATCCAACCGAGGTTGACGCGGAATGGAGCGTTGTCGAACTTGTTCCTGGCCGCCTCCTTCAGATTTCCACTTACGGCTCGGACGAGCGAAAAGAATCCGGCGTCTCTCAGACGCTGCAGTTCGATGAGCAACAGGCGCGCGCGCTCGTCCGTGCGATCGAGCAAGTGTTTCCGTCGACATAAACACGACAGTCAGTGCAGGTGAGGCGCAAGTTGCCCTCGCAAGCATGCGCTGGCCGACTGATTCAGGCCGTAGCCGGCACGCGAGGCAGCCGCTTGCCGACCCACCGCCGGTGTCCCTGCGCCAGAGCCGGACGAGACTAGAGCGCCCTAGCCTTGGGCGCCGTGCGCACGGCAACGCGTTTCTATGGATCAAGCACATGCAATGTTGCCGGGCTCGTGTCCGCGTGGGAAGTGCTCGGCATCGACGATTGAATTCGCTGAACTTCGTAGAGTGGGACTAATCGCAGGGCTGAGAGTGGAACCCTAGTGGCGAGCCAGGTCGATACCGCCGCCTGCTGTATGTTCTGCAACTGAGTTGCGTCGACCCCGAACACCGCAACCTGCTGTTTCTTACGCCCCGCCGCTGAAGTTGCTACTCGGATATCTTCCGTTAAGTGAACGAACTGCCTACCGCCAGGACGCAACCCGTCCTTTGCTTCGACGATTGAAGCAAGGTTGGACATCGGTGTCGCATGGTAAAGCTCACGCGAAGGCAATCCCGTCGCGTACCCCATTCTCGTGCGTCGAGAGTGACCATAGCGAGCACGGATTTCTGAGCCATTCAATTCAAATCGCGGCTCACCGAGGGCACCTGCAATAAGCACAACGTCATCCGCACTCACTCGATGGCCTTCTGCCACCAACGCGGCGCGCAGAGCGTCGACGTGCATCCACCCCTCCCGGTCGACTTCGGCGAGTGCGTTGTGGCGCAGATGGAACGACATTGCCCTGCTGATGCGGCGGCGCGTTCCCAGCGACCTTCGCTCGAAAGCGCTACTAGGAACTGCCCCAATCTTCTTCGACCATTCGACGGATACCGAGGCTGACGCGCGACCGAGCGCAGTTCCGCGCCAACGTTCAGCAATTAGCCCGACCATCTCCCCCGCTCGCTTCTTGTCGGGTGCGGATGCGCGTTCGGCGCTAAACGTCCGAACTGCTCGCGCGAGCCTACCCGCGTCGAGTAGGGACTTCAGGTCATGATTCTCGGGAACACTCTGCGGTGCATAGTTGTAAAGGGCGGCGACGTAACGATCCCAGACTTGATATGCGGCGGCGTCGTCCGCATCGAACACCGGCTCATCTTCCAACAGCTGAGCCAGCTCGTAACCCAAAGGCCTCCACCCGATGGACTCAAGATCGACCGCAAGAATTCTGCTCTTGTCATCAACGATCCAGTTAAGCGCATGCGCATCCCGTCTGGGAAGCATCGGGGCGTCTTGGACACAACTCCACCACTGCTCGAACACGTTGCGTCGACTTCCGTCACTGGGAAAGAGATACCTAAGCCAGCGCCCAAACTCTCTTTCCCACAGATCGCGTCGCACCCCAGCTGGAACATCATCACTTCTCAAGCGCGCGTGGATTAGCCCGAGGAACTCCGCGGTGTCTCCCACCACTGCGACCCGCGAACCAGCCTCGCTAATCCGAAGTGTTGTGGCGAGGGTTCGGCCGCTCATGAAACGTCGAACGGAGACGCATTTTGCTTCCGACTCCGGCCCTGTAGGCTCGAGCGCCATATCAAGGCTGGCAAGGTGCTCAATAACGCCGAACCGATCGCCTAGACCAGCTTCGCTGACTATGGAGCGGACTTGATCGGAACTCTTGCTATCTCGTTCGTGCGCCACGTGTGAGGTCTCCTTGAAGACGAATGTCTCACCAGTCAGCCCGGCGTAGTCGCGAGCGATCACACACCCGCCACGCCCGCCAAGCGATTCTCGTTGCGTGTCGTGGCTCAAGAGGGCTCGACGTGCAGCCATCTCGAATAGAACCCGCGCGTCGCCGCTTCTCACCGCGATCGCAATTGCTTCATCGCAATTCAACAACGGCCCCAATAGCGCACCGTTTGATTCGATTTCGACCGCTAAGACCGTAATCGCTGTTGGATCAAGCTTGTTACGCCCTACGAGTTCACAAAGACCACGGAGACCCTCGCGCCGGAGGCGCGAATCGGCTGTTGCCACCGCCAAGAGGAGCTGATCTTGCGCTTGGTCGAGAGCCGAAGTGTCACGCGGCAGCGCGGCTTGATAGGCCTCACCGGCACGAAACTTGATTGCACGTTTGAGGTAGTAGACGCGGTCGTCCGACTGCGAGACGTGACGAGCGAGATACGCGCACAGCTCCGCCGCAATGTCTCGAAAGAAGAAGTGACCAGCGTCGGCGTGACTCTCTAAGCGGTCCAATATCTCGTCACCAGCGTCAACGAACGCCTGCGGCATGATTACGGTGCGCGACCTTAGTCCGAAGGGAAAGCGAACCCCTTGTAGACCGGTTTGATCGAGCGAATTGTTCTCCACGACCGAATAAAGGAATGCCCCGAGCATCAACATGCGCGCTTGGTCGACGATAGTCGACTCATCGGCGTGTATTTCAGCTCTATGCAGATAGGACTGAGCCTGTGTCAAGAACCCGTCGCGCGCACCTGGGCTTGCGACACCCGCTAGCTTCATCCAAATCTCGCTGCAAGCGAGGTTCCATCCGACGTCCCTCTCAGCCGCGCGTTCGACCTGATCTTGTGTGAACCGCGCGCCTATCCGTAGAGCCTCCAAGTCGCCGGTGTAGTCATAGATTTGCGTATACCCCTCGACAAGGTATGTCGAGGCGGATTCATGCTCCCGAGCGTGAGCTCGACGTAGAGCGTCGCATGCCCGATTTAGCTTGGCCGCATCAACGATTGAGAAACGGGCCGCTGAGACTGTGGCAATTCCAAGTCGAGCTTCAATCGCGAAATCAGCCTCGACATCGGAGACGCCAACGCCAAGAAGCGAATCCAAGTAGGTTCGAGCGAGCTCGAGCGTACGGACGAATACGACCGGCCTAGCCCAGCCTTTGTTCAGCGCTCGGTGAAACGCAGCGTTGGCCAACCGTCGGCGTTGCCTCACGAGCGCGGCCTCAGCCGATGTGCCATGCAGTCGGAGGTACGGCCCAATCACGGAAATTCTTGTGCATAGGACTGCTTCTTCGATCAGACACTGGAACAGGGTCGGATATCCAGAGCTGGTCTGGGACTCACGCAGTCGTAGAGCCAGCTGGCCACCAGATGTATGGGGGCTAAGCCAGTCGCTGACTGCCGCCTCTCCGGCGGTACCGATCCAATCGCCAAATTCTTTTGTGGTGTCCAGTCCAAGTTGCCGTGCAAGGTGCATCGCTAGCGGATACTGCAGCTCAATATCGGCGTGCTCGATTACCGGCGACGCGCGATGGCCTCCAGACCTTGCGGCCAAATCCGCAGGTGACGGTGGACGAGGAGGCGATGGAAACGGCATGTGAACCGAATAGAACCACACCTACGAGTGATCGCACCACCCCGCTTTCGGGATTCGCGCAGTCGTCAAGATGCGTCGGCGTTAGGAGAACAACCGGGCGCGGCACGCTGATTGCCGCCGGTCCGGGCGCCCGGTTGATCCTGAACGATGGCCTTGTAGTGCAGATTCGGTACGCCACCGGGAGATTGAGGAAAGCAGGCCGATCGGGTCCACTCCTCCACCGCACAAGGGGACGACGTCGGGATCGGCGATGCGCAGTACCCGGAGTCGCCGCCACGCGCGCGTCCGTCGCGGTCAGCAGCTCGGTGCCGACCATCTGCTGCTGCACCTGCGACAGCCGCAGGGTGCCGTAGCTGAAGAGGCGTTCGGTCGTGGTGATGGTTCAGTCGAAGATGCCGTCGAGGACGCTGCCGATGACCAGGCCGCCGAGGATTCCGCCCATCATGTCGCCCCCGCCGCCGCGGCGACCGCCGCCCCAGCCTGGGCCACCCCACTGCCCCGGGTCCTGCGGTCGTGACGCGTCGATGTCGCGCTGTGCGAGGCGCAGCGCCTCGCCCGCGAGGTAGGCGACACGTCGGGCCATCGACATCGCCTGTTCTCGGTGGTCCTCATCGATGACGGTGACGGCCGCCGCGGGCGTGCCGAGGTAGCGGTCGAGGTCGATCCGGATGCGCTCCGATTCGGCCAGCCGGGTGCGAGCATCGGCGCCGATCCAGCCGCGGTGGCCGGCGATGACGTCGCCAGCAACCGCGAGCTGCCGGTCGGCGTCGTCGATGGCATGGTGCACGTGCTCCTGGGGCGGAATCGGACGTGCCGCGCGCTCGCGGGCCGCCGCGATCGCGGCATCCAGCCCCGCGTTCGCCTCGCGCAGGGTACTCAGCTGGGTGAACGGGTCGGTGTTGACGCCGGCCCGCGGAAGGGCGGCGAGTGCAGCCTGCAGCTTCGCGATCGCGGTCGTGACACCGGCGTTCTGGGGCTCCTTGCGCGCGACGATGAGGTCGCCGCGGGAATCCTCGACGATCGCCGCCAACGTGGCCTCAGCCCGCAGCGCCTCGACCTCGAACGTCTCCACGGCATCGAGGAGCGTCGCCGCTCGGCGCACCGATTCCGTCGATGCCTCGAGCGCGAGATTGGCCTGCTCACGCTGCCCCGCCTCCCGCCGGCGCTCGGCCACGCTCCCGCTGTGCTCGGCGAATCCGAGGAGCTGCTCAGCCTCGGCTGGGTTGACCTCCACCTGGGCGAGCGTCTCCCGGGCATAGCGAGTGGCGAGACGTTCAATGGTGTCGCGGGCGTGGGGGATGCGGGCGCGGAGGCGCGCGGCATCCGCTCGCACTCCGGCGATGATCTCTGGAGCCCGGCGCGCGACCGCGATCTTCTCGGCGAGGGCCGAGGTGCGGTCATCGAGCACGTCTTCCGCCCACTCGCACAGCTGCACGATGCGTGCGTTGCGCGTGCGCAGCTCTTCAGCCGTGTCGGGAATCTCGTCGTGATTCAGCTGGTTCAACCGGAACGCCTCGCCCAGGTGCTGCCGAACCGCGGCGAGCGCCTCGCTCAACTCCGTGGTCGCGCCGTGCCCGAGCTCGGCCTCGGCGAAGACGAGCTCGTCGGCGGTGACGCGGATGCGTTCGTCGGCGGCGACCAAGGCCGTTCCCGCCCGCTTCGCCAAGTCGGCATCCTGGGCTTCGAGCTCATGATCGTCGCGCTTTCGCCTGCCCCAGAATCCGGCCATGCCTTTGATCCTATGTGCGCCGCTGGGAGGCCGCTGATTGGGGCGTGCGCCCGGAACGTCATCGCGTGAGGCAGGCCACCGGTAGATCGAACCAGCGCAGGTGCTCGAAGTCGTCGGAGAGCCCGGTCAGGTTTCCATCCCTGTCCGCCGCGTCGGCCGGCACTGCGACGGCGAACCGCGCCTCGGCCTCCGCCAGGTAGCCCTGCAGCGCCGACTCCGGCGCGCGGTCGTCGTGGTGCGGGTAGGTGAGGTGACCGTTGGCGTCGTAGGCCAGCTGGCTCAGCCGCAGCGGCGGTTCAGCGGGCCCGCCACGGTGCCGCCAGAGGCCGGTCGTCGGCTCGAACACGTAGTCAGGAAGCATCCGCCAGCCGTCGCGAGCGACCAGTCGCACAGCCGCCACGAGGTAGTCGAAGACGGTTGGCGAGATGAAGTAGTTGAAGTTGATGCGCACCCAGCCGGGCTTGATGCCCTCGCAGCCGCGCGCCACCTCTCGCTCGAACTCGTGGGAGCGCTCGATATCGATGCCGAGCAGCTGGTGGCCGTACGGTCCTGCGCACGAACAGCCTCCGCGCGACTGGATGCCGAACAGGTCGTTGAGCAGGGCGACCACGAAGTTGTGGTGCAGGTAGCGGCCACTCGGTGCCCGCACCACGAATGACACGATCGACAGCCGCTCGGCGTCGAGGTTGCCGAGCACCTCGATCGCGGGCTCGTCGTGCCACGCGGCGACGGCGCGACGCAGGAAGTCGTCTTCGAGGGCCCGGATGGTCTCGACGCCGACCGCGTTCTTCAGCCCGAAGACGAGGCCGGCACGGATCGCCTCGACGATCGCCGGGGTGCCGCCCTCCTCTCGCTGGGCTACGTCGTCGAGGTAGCGGTGCTCGAGGGGGTTGACGTACACGACCGTGCCACCGCCAGGAACGTCGGGCACGCGGTTGCGAGCGAGCTCACGTCGCATGACGAGCACACCAGGCGTGCTCGGCCCGCCGATGAACTTGTGCGGGCTGAGAAAGATCGCATCCTTGTACTCCCCCGACGCGAGCGCCGCCGAGGGATCGCCGTGGTACATCTCGATGTCGACATACGGCGCGGCGGCCGCGAAGTCCCAAAATGACAGGGCACCATGCTCGTGCAACAGCGCCGAGATGCGCGGAGTGTCACTCACGATGCCGGTGACGTTGCTCGCCGCCGAGAACGAGCCGATCTTCAACGGTCGCTCTTCGTACCGGACGAGCTCGGTCTCGAGGATGTCGCAGTCGATGTGGCCATCGAGGTCCTGCGGGATGACGACCACGTCGGCGAACGACTCGCGCCATGGCAGCTCGTTCGAGTGGTGCTCGAACGGGCCGATGAAGACGACAGGACGCTCGGCCGCGGGGATCGCATCAACGAGGTGATACCGATCGCCGAGCTCAGCCGGGAGGCGAAGCCCCAGCATCCCCACCAACTTGTCGATCGCACCAGTGCTGCCCGAGCCGGTGAAGATGACGACCGTGTCGTCGTCGCCGCCGACCGCATCGCGGATGATCGCCCGCGCATCCTCGCGCAACCGCGTCGTCTGGAGCCCGGTTCCGCTCGACTCGGTGTGCGTGTTCGCGTAGCGGGGCAGTACCTCGCCGCGGATGAAGTCCTCGATGAAGCTCAGCGCGCGACCCGATGCCGTGTAGTCGGCATAGGTGACCCGGCGCGGGCCGTACGGCCCTGGCATGACCTGGTCGTCTCCGATCACCGACTCGCGGATGCGTCGGATCAGCGGCAAGCTGCGCACCTGGTGGATGTCCACAGGGCGGACGATACCCCTTTCGCCGCCGCGCGGCCACGGCTCAGAGCCGGGTGGATGGCGCGAGGATCAGCGGCGCCACCGATGAGGACGCCGATCAGACCCGGCGCGAGCGCATCCCGAGCAACAACCCGATCGTCGCCAGCCCGCGCCATCGCCCCCACCAGCAGGCGCCAGGCCAGTTACGATCCGCTATAGTTGCGATTGTGACTAGTGCAGCCGACGTGATCCGCAAGGCCCGCGAACGAGCCGGCCTCACGCAGCAAGCTCTCGCCGAACGGGCTGGAGTGACTCAGAGCGTGATCAGCGCCTACGAGTCGGGGCGGCGCGAGCCGTCGTACGCGACGCTCACCCGGCTGGTGAACTCGGCCGGGTTCACGCTCGAGCCACACCTTGAACCCCTGCCCGCCACGAGTGCCCTCACTGTCGTGCGCGCTCATGCCGACGAGCTCCGAACTGTGCTCGGTGCGCTCGGTGCCGTCGACATCCGCGTCTTCGGCAGTGTCGCGCGCGGTGATGAGACCGAGGCGAGCGACGTCGACCTGCTGGTCGATCTCGAGACTGATGCCGGTCTCTTCGCCCTGCTTCGCATGCAGAGTGCCGCCGAGGCGATCCTCGGGCGATCGGTCGACGTCGCGCCGGTGTCGGGGTTGAAACCCGACGTCGCCGAACGAGTACTCCGTGAAGCGGTGTCGCTGTGAGTCGGAATCCTGCCGACCGCCTCATCGACATCGCCTTCGCGTGCGAGCGAATCGCCGAGTACGCGGAGCGCTCCGAGGCATCCGACGACCTCGTGTTCGACGCGATCCGAATGAGACTTGTCGAGATCGGAGAAGCGGTGAGAGACCTCGACGACGCAACGCGAAGCCTCGCCCCCGAGTTGCCCTGGGCTGAGATGGCGCGCATGCGCGACATGCTCGCCCATCGATACTTCGACACGACGCACGCCATTGTCATGGCGACAGCCCGCGACGATATTCCGCGCCTCGCCGAAGCTGTTCGGCGCATGCTCAGCCGCTGAGCGCGGCCAGCTGACTCACCGGCGCGCGGCGAGTTCATGTGCCACCGGCACATCGCGGTACTTCGGTACTTCGGTACCGACTTCACGGACAAAAGCATCCGCTGGGCCAGCTACATCGCCGCTGACCCAGCGGTGCGATCGCGAGGGTCAGGCGGCGGATGCCACGAGCTCACGGGCCGACGAGCGCGAGTGCTCCGCGACATCCGACTCGGCTGAGAACGAATCGACGAGCTCCGCGACATCCGTCGCCTCCTCGCTTGTGTCGAGCGGGTGCGCGATCTCGTCCCGCGTCATCCGTGCCGCGATGATCGCGACGACCCCGATCACGAGCGGCGCCACCCCGGCGATCAGGAACACCACCGGCAGCCCCAGCGACTCCCCCGCAGGTCCGGCGAACGCCATCGACACGGGCATGAACGCGAGCGAGACGAAGAAGTCGAGGCTCGAGACCCGGCCGAGCATCTCCGGCGGAACCCGGCGCTGCAGCAGCGTGCCCCAGATCACGACGCCGCCGTTGAACGCCGCGCCGACCAGGAAGGCAGCGAGGGCCATCACCCAGATCTGGTCGGTCAGTCCGAACACCGCGAGCGGGAGGCATCCGAGAGCCCACAGCAGGTTCATCACGGTCAGGTAGCGCCGCGGCAGGCGAAGCGACGCCACGACCATCGACCCGACCGCACCGCCGATGCCGAACGCCGCCAGGATCAGCGCGTGGTCGGCCGGGCCGCCGCCGTCGACGTCCTTGATCACGAACGGCACGAGCACCTCGAACGGCCCCATCATGAGCAGGATCAGCAGCGACGCGAACACCAGGGTGCCGAGCAGCCACGGCGTGCGCACCATGTAGCCGAACCCCTCGCCGACGTCGATGAGCAGGGCGATGGCCGGATGCCGCGTGCCGCCTGCCTGCTCCGCGCGCTCGCCGCGCACGGGCAACTCAGGGAGCTTCAGGATGCACACCGCCGCCACGATGCCCGTCAGTGCGGCCACGGCGAGCGCGGCACCGGGCGACGAGATCGCGATGAGCCCGCTCGCGAGCGCCGGCCCGCCCGCCTGCATGAGGATCGGCCGGGCCATGCCCTCGAAGCCGTTCGCGGCGAGCAGCTGGTCTTCGGGCACGACGCTCGGCAGCAGCGCCGAGTAGGCCGGGTAGTACAGCCCGGCCATCACGCCGCCGACGAGCGCGACCGCCGCGAGCTGCCAGACCGCCAAGGCGCCGGTCAGCGAGAGCAGGGCGACGACGCCGACGCTCGCGGCCCGCACGACCTCGACGACGAGCAGGATCCGCCGCTGCGGGATGCGGTCGGCGAGCGCTCCGCCGAGCAAGGTCGTCAGGAGCATCCCGACCGCGGATGCGCCGGCGACGAGTGAGAGCTCGGCCGCGCCGCCGCCGATCGCGACGATCTGCCAGACCAGGGCCACCAGCCAGATGCCGGAGCCGACGAGCGACGAGACGAGGGCCGCCGCGAGCCACCGGTACGACGCGTTGCGCAAGGGCCGAAGTGCCCGAGGTGTTGACATGATCTTCTTCCTTCGCTGAGTGAGCGGGTGCTTCGAAACGGATGCCTCGAAGGATGCTTCTACTCAGGCGTCGAACAAGATCGGGCGAGATCGACATGACGAGTGTTCGAATTGCGTCGGAAGGCGAACCCGCGCCCCGAGGCGCGATGACCGCGCGGGCACCGCGCCCGAGCGCACGGAATGGCAGCGCGGACGCCGCCCGCGCCGCGTCTCAGATTCCGCCGGCGCCGCGTCTCAGACGGTGCCGGCCGGAGGCCACACGCCGATAATGATGGCCATGACGACGATCGTCACGAGCTCGTGTGCCATGTTGAGCACGGTGAGCGACGACGGGCGGCCCTCGAAGGCGTCGTGGGTGATGAACCTCGCGGCCGTGAACCCGGCCCACAGGATCACGGCCGTGAGGAGCGCCGCGACCAGGTAGCCGCCACCGTAGAAGTGCCACGCGATCGTCGAGGCACCCGCGAGCACCCATGCCGTGACGAAGCTCACGAGCAGCGTCACGATGATCGGCATCACCGCGTTCGCGCCCGGACGATCGATGTCGACGTTCGCGAGCTTCGCCCACCGGGTGCCGAACACCCCCCGCGCGTACCAGATCGCTCCGACGGCCATGCTCGACGCCGTCGCCAGCAGTACCGCCCAGTAGTTGATCTCGGGGACCATCTTCGCCTCCTCGTGGCGGCCGAGGCCGCCATCGCTGCGCTTCGTTGTCGTTGCGCGTGAGCGTACTCCCGCCGCGGTGCCGGTGGGCCGCAGCGCGCCGAACGTTCGAGCTTCGCCGCGCCCGAGCGTCGCGATCGGGGCGATTCAGGGCCGTGCAGCGGCATCCGCTGCGTCGAGCTTCTCGAGCAGCCGGATGGAGGTGCTCCAGGTGCGCACGGTCATCCGCTGGAAGATGGGCTTGGCCATGAACAGCTGGATTCGCGTCTTGGTGGCGCGCGCCGCCACTCGAGAGAAGTAGATCGCGCCCGGACCGGGCGCCACGGAATCGACGCCCTCGCGCAGCTCGGGCAGCTCGGCGAACGCCTCCTCGGCCGTGAGCGGGTGCTTGAGGAAGAAGATGTCGCTTCGCAGTTCGGGAGATCCGTGATCTGCGGGCGCGGCCTCGATCGTCTGGGCAAGCTCGTCGCGCGACCGGATCACGACGAGCAGGGGCATCCCGAACCGCTGCTCGAGCATCGCCTCCACCGCCGTCTCGAGCTTCGGCCCCTGTTTGTGGTCGGCGCGGAACAGCACATTGCCGCTCTGGAGGAAGGTGCTGACCTCCCCGTATCCGGCCTCGCGGAAGCACGCGACGAGTTCGGGCATGCGAATCGGATTCCGGCCACCCACGTTGATGCCCCGCAACAGTGCGACGAATGAGGAGCCGGAGCGCGCGGCATCCGCTGACTTCTTCTGGGCGGTGGCGGTCATGTGCACATGGCTACCAGACCGAAGCGGATGCCGCGACCGGCGCAGCGTGTGCGACGAAACCGAGAATCGACCTCTTCCGGATCGTGGTGCCGTTCCGCTATGTTCCTCGTCGTCGGGGAAAGGGGATCCCATGCCCGAGGAGCATCGGCTCGCATTCCATGCCGCAGCCGGCGTCGACGACTGGCGGGTGATGTATTGCGGACCGATCGCGCACTTCGCCGCCGAGTCGGTGCGCGCCGGGGCGACGTTCGCCACCGCCATCGCGGCGCTCGACGAGCTCGCGGAGCATCCGCCGCTTATCGACGTTCGACCGAGCGGAGTCACGGTGCGCCTGCACGCCGACCTCTCTGGCCTCGACGACGGCGCGGCCGATCGAGCCCGTGCGATCTCGGCCGCCGCCCGCGACCACAGGCTCGCTCCTCGCCCCGACCGCACGCAAGACCTGCAGATCGTCATCGCGACGCAGCTGCCGGTCGAGGAGGTGCTGCCGTTCTGGCGGGCGGTGCTCGGGTACGCCGACAACGCGGGCGACGATCTCGTCGACCCGCGAGGTCGTGGGCCGACGGTGTGGTTCCAGCAGCTCGACCCGGCGAAGCCGTTGCAGCACGCGATGCACCTCGACCTGGCCGTGCCTCGCGAGACCGCGGTTCGGCGACTCGACGCGGCGGTCGCCGCCGGCGGGCGCGTCGCCCGCGATCTCTCCTGGAGGTACTGGACCTGCGCGGATGCCGCGGGCAACAAGGTCGACCTCGTCACCTGGCCAGACCTGCCGGTGCCCCAAGCGGAGGCGGCGCGGTTCGGCGGCGACATTGCGGTCGGCCGGCCTGCGCCCGAGGCGCCGGCGGAGCCGAGGGGCGCTCCCCTCGTCGCCGCCGGCCCCGCCGAGCTCGAGCGCGGCGAGGCCATGTTCACCGCGTTTCGCGAAGCATCCGATCTCGACGACTGGCCCGTCGTCTTCTTGGGGCCGACCGCCTGGTTCCGCACCGGGTCGCTCGCGCGCAGCGCCGAACTCGCCGGCGTGCTCGCCGAGCTCGACGGGGCGGATCGGCTGCACCTCGACGTCCACGCCGACGGCGTGGCCATTCGGCTCGCCCGCGACTTCACCGAGCTCGTCGACGCCGACCTCGACCTCGCGCGGCGCATCTCAGCGACCTCGCGCGAGTTCGGCGCCGCATCCGACCCGGCGCACGTGCAGACGATCCAGGTGGCGATCGCGTCGAAGCCCGATGACGACGTGCGCCCGTTCTGGCGCGAACTGTTCGGCTACGCCGAACACGGCCCCGAGGATCTGGTCGACCTCCGAGGCCGCGGACCGAGCCTGTGGTTCCAGCAGCTCGCGGCGGAGAAGCCGCTGCGGCACGCGTTCCACATCGATGTGTCGCTGCCCCGTGCCGTCGGCCGGGCGCGCGTCGAGGCAGCGCTCGCGGCCGGCGGGCGGATCGCGGATGACCCGGAGGGGCACGGGTGGTGGACGCTCGCCGACCCAGCAGGCAACAAGGTCGACGTGGCGATCTGGCCCGACCGCGATGGCGCGGGATGACCGTCCTCAAGGCGTTGGCGAGCTGCCCTTCCGCTCGGCCAGCTGCCGGAACGTGATCGACCACCGCTCCTCGGTTACGGGCGGGATCGAGTGCTGCCACGTCCAGCGCGCCGCGCCGGTGAGCACGTAGGCCGACCGAGGCGCGAGCGGCTGCTCGAAGACGCGGCGCTCGCCGCCCGCGGCGGTGCGTTGGAAGCGGATGACGCAGGCGGAGCCGAGTGACACTCCGACCACGACGCCACCGAACGCGAGCACGTCCTTGTGCCAGCCGATCGTGGCGCCCGGTGGGTAGCGGCTGACCAGCGCCTCCTCGAAGCTCTCCGTGGCGACGCCGCTGAAGTCCGCCGCCCGCGAGCGGAGGTCGAGGAGGTAGTCGGGCATCGGGTCGACCTCGGTCGTGCCGCGGGTGTCGAAGTCGTAGCCGACACCGAAGGCGTGCGTGAGCCGGCGTGAGGGGACGCCGTGCATGACCAGCGGGGTCACCTCGAGCCGCGCGAAGCGCTCGAGCAGCGCGGCCTCCTCGTCGACCGAGATCAGGTGGTCGCGATACGAGAGGCCTGACGGCCGCTCGACGACTCCGCGCATCGCCATGCCCACCAGTATCGACCGCTCCCGCGGGGTCGCGCACCGGCTTGCGCCGGGGTCAGGGCGCACGAATCACCGGCCGCCCCTGCCAACAACCATTGACGCGAGACATCCGCCGCCGAGAGGATGAGCACGCTTTGTGTGGGGCGCACCACATCGCGCCACACGGAGTCTGTCGGTGCCGCACGGACGCGACCGACGGCCAGCCACGATGCGGAGGAACACAATGAAAGCCCTTCGATTGATCTCAGTAGCCGGAGCCACCGCCCTCATGTTCGGTTTGGCGATCGCCAGCCCGGCCATGGCACATCCACCAGAGGACGAGGGCGGCACGCATGAGCACCCGATCTCGAACCCCGCCCCCGACAGCTTCAGTCCCGGCGCCAGCCACCTCTTCAACGCCCCGCGTTCCAGCGAGGCCACCCAGTCCGATCTCGCCTTCAAGGGCGACTACGCGTTCGCCGGCAACTACAACGGCTTCCGGATCTTCGACATCAGTGACCCGGCGCATCCGACGCTCGTGAAGGACGTCTGGTGCCCCGGCGCGCAGAACGACATCTCGGTGTGGGGCGACGCGATCGTGCTGTCGGTCGACTCGGTCCGGACCGACTCCACGTGCAGCTCGACGGCCGTACCGGCCCCATTCGCGGTCGGCTGGGAGGGCGTGCGCGTCTTCAGCCTCGCGAAGGTCCTGGCCGAGCCGACTGACGCGGACGGCTTCACCCGGTTGGAGGCCGAGGCCAACGTCTACACGGACTGTGGCTCACACACCCACACTGGTATCCCCGACGGCGACCGAGTGCTGCTGTACGTCTCGTCGTACCCGCTGCGCGGCGGCCCGAGCTGTGGCCCCGGCAACCCCGCTGGCAAGGACCCGCTCCACAAGGTCATCTCGATCGTGGAGCTCCCGCTCGGCGACCTGGCCGGCACCGACCTGCTCAAGACCGTGCCGATCGACGTGCCGACCTGGGATCTGCTGCCGGCCCCCGCATTCAACCCCATGCAGGGATGCCACGACATCCAGGTCTACCCGAAGCACAACCTCGCTGGCGCCGCGTGCTCCAGCGTCGGCCAGCTGTGGGACATCTCCGACCCGGAGAACCCCGACACCCTCAACCCGTTGTGGGAGGTCGACGAGCCGCAGGTCGAGTTCTACCACTCCGCCATGTTCAGCAACAAGGCAGACACCGTGGTCTTCGGCGACGAATCGATCAACCAGACGTGTGACGACGGCAGCGGCTCGGGCCAGCTGTGGTTCCACGACGCCAAGACCGGTGCGAAGGTCAGCAGTTTCCAGATCCCGCGCAGCCAGGATGGCGAGTACTGCTCGGCCCACCTCTTCTACCCGCTGAAGGGCGGCAACAAGCTGGTCTCGTCCTGGTACAACGGCGGCGTGACGGTCGTCGACTTCAGCGACCGGACCCAGCCCCAGGAGGTCGCCTTCTACGACCCCGCTCAGCAGGTCGTCGGCGAGGCCGGTCTGTGGGCCGCCTATCCCTACAACGGGTACGTGTACAGCAACGGTCTGTACCGCGGCTTCGACAGCTACTTCATCCCGGAGGCCCGGGGCGACGGCAAGAAGCAGACCCACCTGAACCCGCAGACCCAGGAGTAACCCCGCAGGTTCACGTTCACAGGTCCTCGGCGGAGCGTTTCCGCCGGGGACCTGTGCGTCGGTGGGCTGCTGGAATCCGCGAGTCGAGGCCGAGTTTCAAGGCGTTGCCGCACGGGGGCGTGCGGAGTAAATTCCGCACCGATAGCGGTGCAGGGTTGCGTCGCCGAGGGGGAGATCGAGATGGCTGATGCACAAACAGGTCTCGAACCGACGATCGAGATCACAGACGATGATTACCCGGAAATCATGCGGATCATCGCGTCGGACGGTGAGATCGACACGTATCTGGGAAGTGTCGGCATCGAGCCCGACGTGTTCGAGGGCACGGAAGTGGATACCACCATCTGCGCGCAGGAGAGGGCGGCGCTCGGCGGTTCGCTGCGCTACGTCGTGGAGTCCGCCGGCGAAGCGACGGGATCGCTTGAATCGGTGAGGAAGATCATCGTGCCACTCTCGACGGCCACCTCGCTGTTGGGATCCCTTGGCGAGGTGAGTAACGAAGGCCTGCGGCTGGTCGACTGCCTGGAGGAGAAGCGTCCTGAGGCCGCGGCCAAGATTCGCGAGACGTTCGAGCTCCTCGGCCTCGATGACGACCGACTCAGGCGAGCGGTCGACAAGCAGTCGGCTGGAGGCTGACCGAGACGGCGGCCAGCCCGCCCAGCGCTGAGTGTGGAACGCCGCGTCAGTCGGCGCCGAGCGCCTGACGCGCGTAGCGGTACTTCTCCACCAGGCGCAGCTGGGTCTCGTACTCGAGGCGGCGCAGGCGCCAGCGCGCCGTGTTGTCGTCGATGTCGGCGAGCTTCACGCGGCGCGCGATCCGGTCGCGGCGGATGCGTGCGTAGTAGTCGTCGAGCGAGACCTCGGGGGTGCGCGTGAGCACCAGCACGACCTCGACGATCTCGGGCATCAGGCCGGCCTCGAGCAGTTCTTGCGCCGTGACGGCGGTATCCTCCAGCACGTCGTGCAGCCACGCGGCCGCGGCTTCGATCGGCTCGGTGACCGGGTCGAAGCGCTCGGAGATGCGTCCCGGATGGTCGATGTACGGCGCACCGCTCTTGTCGAGCCGACCGCGGTGCGCGATGAACGAGATGCCCTTCGCGAGCGACACCTGCGCGATCGCGTCGGTCGCCGACATCGATTCCGCGGACGGTATCGGGAGGAGCGCCGGTTCAGGTTCGGCCACCGGCACGTGCCCGCTCCTCCGGATGCCGCCGCCCTCCATGCTCTCGGACATCATCGTCGTCGACTCCATCATCATCATCTCCTCGAACTCCTCGGTCACCGGGTCCACCTCCGCGTCATCGTCCTCGTTCGTCGGATCGGCCGGAGTCTCGGCCGAGTGGGATACCGCCGGCACCGGCTCGGCCTCGGCATCCTCAGTTTCCGCTGAGTCGGCCGCAGCATCCGCCGTCTCGCTCGCGTCGTCAGCCGCGTCGTCGGCTGCAACATCCGCATCCGCATCTGCCTCGCCCTCGGCCTCGGCCTCTTTCTCTTCCTCTGCTTCTGCCTCTGCCGCCTCCGCGATCGGATCGCGCCCGCGGACCGGACGCACGAACTTCAGCTCGACCTCCAGCTCGCCGAGCTCCCGCTCGTCGAGCTCGAGCAGTGAGCGCACGCCGCTCTCACGGCGGCGCTCGAACGATTCCTCATTCACCTCGACGAGCTGCGCGCCGTCGCGAGTCGTGAAGTACCGCCGCCGCTCGCCGTCGGAGACGGTCACGATGACCGCGTCGTAGTCGCCGCTCGGCTCCAGCGAGCTCAAGAAGTACCGGGGCCGTTCGGCGAGCGGATGCGTCGGCGGGTCGATCGCCGGAATCTCGAGACGCCGCGCGTGCGCGCCGGCCCGGTCGTCGTCACGCTCGAGCTCCGCCAACGGCGCGCCGGAGCCGGACACAAGCTCGTCGTCAGTGGGAGCGGTCAACCGGACTCCAGGGGGAAGCCGGTCCGTCGTGTCGGCGGATCGGGTTGGGCGGTCGTCGGGGCGGGTTCGGATGCGGCGGGCGGGCACCCGCGCACGTCCGATGGTAGGGCGTCGGCCCGATCGACGCAGCAGCGCGCGTCGGCATGGCTGAACTTCGCCGCTCAGGGCCCCTCAGCCCGCCGGCGGCCTTCCCAACTCACCCCGGGCGCGGGTAACATCGTTCCCCGTCGCTGCACGAGCGACATCCGTCCGTCACGAGACGTCGAGGAGAGAGGAGAAGGCGATGCGAGCTCAGGTCATGCCTTCGTTCCTGCTCTTCCGCGACCGAACGGACCTGACCACTCGTGCGTATCCTCAATCTCGGCATCGTCGCGCACGTCGATGCCGGCAAGACCTCACTCACTGAGCGCATCCTCGCCGAGGTCGGCGTGCTCGACCACCCCGGCAGCGTCGATGACGGCACGACCGTCACCGACTCGCTCGACCTCGAACGGCGCCGCGGCATCACGATCCGCTCGTCGGTGGTGTCATTCGACGTGCCCGGCGATGACGACGATCACGTCGGCGCGCCCGCCTTCACCGTCAACCTGATCGACACTCCGGGCCACTCCGACTTCATCGCCGAGGTCGAGCGTGCGCTCGCGGTGCTCGACGGCGCGGTGCTCGTCGTGTCAGCAGTCGAGGGCGTGCAGGCGCAGACCGTCGTGCTCATGCGCACCCTGCAGCGGCTCGGCCTGCCCGTGATCCTCTTCGTGAACAAGATCGATCGCGGCGGTGCGCATCCCGAACGCGTCGTCTCCGACATCCGGCGACGGCTCAGCGAGCGCGTTGCGCTGTTGACGAGCGTGGCGGATGCCGGCACCCCGGGCGCCTCGGCCACCGCGGCTGCGCGCAACGACGCGGCATCCGTCGAGGGCATGCTCGAGGTGGTCGCCGAGTGCGACGATCGTGTGCTCGATGCGTGGGCGAACGGAGCACCACCGACTCCCGCCCGGGTGCGGCAACGTTTCGGCGAGCTCTCGAGGCGTGGACGCGTGCACGGCATCCTCGCCGGATCCGCCCGGACGGGCGCCGGAGTGCCCGAGCTGCTCGCCCACCTGGGCGAGCTGCTGCCCGCCGTCGAGCACGACGCCGATGCCGAGCTCTCGGCAAGCGTCTTCAAGATCGAACGCGACGATCGAGGCGACCGCCAGGTGTTCGTGCACGTGCGCGCCGGCACCCTGCGGGTGCGCGACCGGGTCATGGTCGCCGGCCGTGAGGGCGTGAAGATCACCGGCATCCGCTCATTCGATGGCGGCACCGTGGTCGAAACGGATGCCGCGGTTGCCGGTCGCATCGCGCTCGTTCGCGGGCTCGACAATGCGAAGATCGGCGCGACGATCGGGACCGGCTCGAACGCCGCCGACGCTGCGGGGCTCGCGCGGCCGATGCTGCAATCGGTCGTCGAGTTCGCGCCGGAGCACGCGGGCGCGGTCTTCTCTGCACTCTCCGACCTCGCAGAACAAGACCCGTTCATCGACCTGCGGCAGGATGATGCGCGCGGTGAGATCACCGTCATGCTCACGGGCGAGGTGCAGAAGGAGGTGATCCAGGCGATGCTCGCCGAGCGACATGGGCTCGAGGTCGGCTTCCGCGAGTCGACCGTGGTGTGCATCGAGCGGCTCGCCGGCGCCGGCGAAGCCGTGGAGTTCAACAAGACCGGGGGAAACCCCTTCCTCGCGACCGTCGGCCTGCGCCTCGAACCTGCCCCGCCAGGCAGCGGTGTGGCGTTCCACCTCGGCATCGAACCGGGCGCGATGCCGCCCGCCTTCTTCGCCGCGACCGAACAGGCCGTTCGAACGACCCTCGAGCAGGGACTCTACGGCTGGGAGGTACCCGACTGCATCGTCACGATGACGCACTCGGGGTATTCACCACGGCAGAGCCACGCGCACCAGCGCTTCTCGAAGGCGATGTCGAGCACGGGGGCGGACTTCCGCGCCCTCACCCCGCTCGTCGTGATGGACGCCCTGGCCAGGGCCGGCACGGTGGTCTGCGAACCGATGCACCGCTTCGAGCTCGAAGTGCCGATCGACGTCGTCGGCTCCGTGCTCTCGGCGATCACCCGGTTCGAAGCGGTTCCGACCACGACTGACGAGCACCGGTTCGCCGCCGTGATCTCGGGTCGCGTTCCGCTGCGGCGGCTCGACCGACTTCGAGCGGTGCTGCCTGGGCTGACGCGCGGAGAGGGAGCGCTGCGATCGGAGCCCGGCGGCGACCAGCCTGTGCACGGCAGGCCCCCCGAACGTGCGCGTCTCGGCGAGAACCCCCTCGACCGCGAACAGTACCTGCGCCGCATCGCGCAGACGGTCAACGGGGTGTGACGCGCGACCAGCTGTTGCTCTACCCGCGGCCCGCAATGCGGTTGGCCTTGAGGACGTCGCCGGCGTTCGCCGCGACCCACTCGACCAGCGGCAGCATCCGTTCCATCAGCTCCCGCCCGCGGTCGGTCAGATCGTACTCGACGCGCGGTGGCACCTCGGGGTACGAAGTGCGCTCCACGAACCCGTCGGCTTCGAGCTGGCGCAGCGTGGAGGCGAGCATCTTCTCGCTGATGCCCTCGACTTCGCGGCGCAACTCGCCCCAGCGCAGGGTGCCGTCGGTGAGCGCGAGCAGCACGAGCACGCCCCACTTGCTCATGATGTGGTCGAGCACGACGCGGGTGGGGCATCCCTCGGTGAAGACTTCGCCCGAGGTGCGCCGGATCTCAGCAAGACTTACCGTCATGTGGGTACCTTACCAAAAAGTGGGTACCTTCTCTAGGGAAGGTTAGCGCGCGGCATCCGGTTGCAGCCTGTGTCCCAATCGAAAGGAACACCATGACCATTCTCGTCACCGCCACTTCAGGTCACCTCGGCAGCCTCGTCGTCGAGTCGCTGCTCACCCGCGGCGCCGACCCCGCCACCATCGTGGCGAGCGCGCGCGACACGTCGAAGCTCGCGGAGCTCGCGGCACGCGGCATCCGCACCGTCGAACTCGACTACGCGCGCCCCGAGACCATCGCCCCCGCGCTCGAAGGCGTCGACACCGTGCTGCTCGTCTCGGGCACCGACTTCGGCAGCCGCGCCGCGCAGCACCAGAACGTGATCGACGCCGCCAAGGCCGCCGGCGTCACGAAGCTCGTGTACACGAGCGCCACGCGCGCGACCACCGCCGACTTCGCGGTGGCCCCCGAGCACAAGGCCACCGAGGAGGCCATCGCCGCCTCTGGCATTCCCGCCGTGATCGTGCGCAACAACTGGTACACCGAGAACTACGCAGCGGATGTCGCACGCGCCGCCGAGACCGGCGTCATCGCGTCGTCGGCAGGCGAAGGTCGCGTGGCGAGCGCCTCCCGTGTCGACTTCGCGGAAGCCGCCGCCGTGGTGCTGCTCGAAGACGGCCACATCGGCCAGGTGTACGAGCTCGCCGGCGATGTCGTGTGGAACTACTCAGAGCTCGCCGCCGCCGCGTCGGAGGTCGTCGGTCGCGAGGTGACGTACGTGTCGCTCTCGACCGAGGAGCACGTGGCCGCGCTCGAGGGCTTCGGGCTCGATGCCGGCACGGCCGGGTTCGTCGCCGCGATCGACGCCGGCATTCGCAACGGCGTGCTCGCCGAGTCGGATGGGACGCTGTCGCGGCTCATCGGGCGTCCGACGACGCCGCTGGTCGAGGGGCTGCGCGCTGTGGTGAGCGTGCCCGCGGCCGCAGCATAGGCGCGGAGACCGCCACTCGGCGACTCGGGGTGGTCGGCCGTCACGGGACAACGTGACGGCCGGCCGCCCCGTTCTGGTTCGGGTCGCAGAGTGCTTGGCAGGAACCGAGCGTTCGCCGGTCATGGCGTGTACCCCGATCTGGGGCGATCCTCCCCACGTGGCTGAGCATGGGAAGTGCCACTATCGAAGCATGACTGACCCGCGCACGACCCCGGCAGGCTGGTACGACGACGGTTCCGGCACCCTCCGATACTGGGACGGCAGCGCGTGGACCGAGCACAGGGCTCCCAGCGCGGCTGCGACAGAGCCGACTGCCGACGCACCGGGCGAGTCGCCGTACGCCGCGGCGGCCACGGCGACGGGCAGCACGGTGGCGACGGCTGAGCCCCCGCCGGCGGCACCCACGGCCGCGCCCGCCGCCAAACCGCACGTTCTCGGGATCATCGCGCTCGCCGTCGCGGCGCTGGGGTTCATCTTCGCCTGCATCCCCGGCGCGCTGATCGTCGGCTGGATCCTGCTGCCGA
This sequence comes from Agromyces albus, assembly GCF_030815405.1. Lineage (NCBI taxonomy): Bacteria > Bacillati > Actinomycetota > Actinomycetes > Micrococcales > Microbacteriaceae > Agromyces > Agromyces albus. Next base: position 3,114,032 of record NZ_JAUSWX010000001.1, read on the forward strand.
TCGCCTTCGTGCTGTCGATCGTGGCGCTGTTCCTCAAGGGCAGGAAGTGGCCGGCGATCACCGGCCTCATCGTCTCGATCCTCGGCACGATTGTGGGCTTCGTCGTGTTCTTCACCGTCGTCGCGACGTCATTCGATGAAGCCTTCGGTGACATCGACGGACTCATCGCTGAGGCATCCGAAGCTGCTGACGACCTTGAAGACCTCCCCGTCGCCGACGAGCCGGTCGAGGAAGTCGAACCCGAGCCGGTCGGCAACCTCGCGTTCGGACAGGCCATGGTCTGGGACAACGGCGTCGAACTCACGGTCTCGGCTCCGGAGGCCTACACCCCGAGCGAGTACGCGGCCGGCGCCGACCTTGCGAACAACATCGTCTTCACCATGACGATCGTCAATAACTCGAGCGAGAACCTCGAGCCGTTCCCCGCCCCACGCTTGTCGTCGGGCGGACAGGAAGCGAGTCAGATCTTCGACATCACCGCTGAGGGCCAGGACATCGGTATCCCGCCGACGACGGTGATCCTTCCGGGTGAGTCCGTCACGTGGCGGTCCGCATGGTCGGTCGCCAGCCCGAACTCGCTCACGATGGAGATCGCGCCGAGCTTCGAGTACGACGACGCGATCTTCACCAACCTGCAGTGACCGCGGATCGCTGACGTCCGAGGCTTCTTTCGCGGGCGCCGGTCGCAGCGACACAATGGGAGTCGTGGGCGGATACGCGATCCTCGAAGCCCCGTCGGTGCTCGGGCTCTTCCCCCGGGGCGTTGAACGCCTCCCCGAGGCGCTGCTCGATGCCGGTCTCGCCGAGGCCCTCGGTGCGCGTCGCGCGGGGCAGGTGATTCCGCCGCCCTACGATCCGCAACGAGATCCGGCGACGAAGATGCTGAACCCGACCGCGCTCCGTGACTACTCTCGCGCCCTCGCTGACGCGACCGGCGAGGTGCTCGACGGCGGCGAGGTTCCGGTCGTGCTCGGCGGTGACTGCACCATCATGCTGGGCCCCCTGCTGGCGCTCCGTCGCCGCGGGCGCTACGGATTGCTGCACCTCGACGGCCACGCCGACTTCTACCAACCGGAAGCCGATCCCAACGGTGAGGCCGCTTCGATGGATCTCGCCCTGGCGACGGGCCGAGGTCCGGATGTCGTCGCAAACTTCGACGGTCAACGCCCGTTGGTTCGCGACGACGACGTCATGCAGTTCGCGCGCCGCGACGTCGACACTGCGGCGGCATCCGGAAGCCAGCGAATCGAGGACACGAGCATCCGGATGATCGACCTCCAGGAGGTTCGACGGCGGGGGATCGAAGATGCCGCGCACGATGCGCTGGGACGATTGGTGCGCCCGGAGCTCGACGGCTTCTGGATCCATCTCGACTGCGATGTGCTCGACGATGCCGTGATGCCGGCCGTCGACTACCGTGCGCCGGGCGGACTGACCTGGGATGAGCTCGAGCACGTGCTGAGGGTCGCCATCGACAGCCGGCACGCCGTCGGCCTCGATGTCACGATCTTCAATCCACGGCTCGACGGCGACGGCTCGATCGCCCGTGCACTTGTCGACTGTCTTGGTCGGAGCCTCCGCGACGTCTAGCCAGCTGTTCAGCGGATTCGCTGCGGCCGGCCATACGTTGGACGAAGGCACGGATACGGCAACCCCGGGCACGAGGAGCGACAAGATGACGGACCGCATGAATCACCTCACGTCGATGCTGGGCATCGACCAGCCGATCGTGCTCGGCCCGTTCGGTGGGCTCTCGTCGGTCGAGCTCAGTGCGACCGTGAGCGAGCTCGGCGGGCTCGGCTCGTTCGGACTCTACGGGTACGACGCCGACCGCATCGCCGAGGCGGCGTCGGCGATCCGCGCGTCCACGAGCCGACCGTTCAACCTCAACATCTGGCTGCCGCTGACCGACCCCGAGGCGGATGCCCCGCTGCCACGCTCCGACTACGACGATGCCGTCGAGGCGCTCCGACCCTTCTTCGATGAGGTCGGCGTGCCGGTGCCCACCGAGCCGCCCGCCCAGTACCTGCCGTCGTTCGACGAGCAGTGGGAGGCCGTGCTCGAGGCGCGGCCGGCGGTGGCAAGCTTCGTGTTCGGCGTGCCGGCCGAGGGCGTCGTCGAGAGCGCGCGGGCGCACGGCATCCGCTTGGTTGGGACCGCGACCTCGGTCGACGAGGCCGTGGCGTTGGAGGAGAGCGGCGTCGACGCGATCGTCGCAACGGGACTCGAGGCGGGCGGGCATCGGGTGTCATTCCTCCGCCAACCCGAGCGGGCGCTCGTCGGGAGCATCTCGCTCATCCCCCAGGTCGTCGATGCGGTCGACGTGCCGGTCATCGCCGCGGGCGGCATCGCCGATCGGCGCGGAGTCGCGGCGGCCTTCGCGCTGGGTGCGAGCGGCGTGCAGGTCGGCACGGCATTCCTGCGCACGCGGCAGTCGGCCGCGAACGACGCGCACCGGGCGGCGATCGCCGCCACGGCTGCACACGACACGGTGCTCACGCGCGCGATGAGCGGACGGCTGGCCCGCGGCGCGGCCAACCGCGTCGTACGCGAGATCGAACAGGGCGGCGTGATCGCCCCGTTCCCGGTGCAGAATTGGATGACCGGGAAGTTCCGCGTGGAGGCGATCCGCCAGGGTCGCGCCGACCTGCAATCGCTGTGGATGGGACAGTCGGCACCCCTCGCGGTGCACGACGACGTTGGTGACGTGTTCGAGGAGCTCGCGGCCGGAATTCCCGACTGAGACTCGGCGACAGCTAGCTACCGGAGCTGCTCGGCGGACGCCACTTCGAGTTCCTCCGCCGCGATCGTCTCCCGCCGACGGCGCGTCACGAGGTAGGAGCCGAGCAGCACGAGGACGAATCCGACGACCGTCCAGACGGTGACTCGCTCGCCGAGCACGAGGACACCGGCGACGATCGCGACGGCGGGATTGACGTAGGTGATGGTCGTCGCTTTCACGGGACCGATCTCGGTGACCAGCGCGAGCATGAGCAGGAACGCGAGCGCACTGCAGACGACGGCGAGGACGACGATCGACACGATGGCCGCTTCTGACGGCCACACGCTCGGCCAGCCATCGGTCAGCAGCACGAACGGCACGTAGACGATCGCGGTGCCGGCAAGCGAAACGGCGACGACGCCGACGCCGGGAAGGTCGGACATCCAACGGGCGAGGATCGCCGGACCCAGCGCATAGCCCACCACGACGACCGCCATCTCCGCCACGGCGATCAGATCGGATCCTCCGATGTCGAAACCGACGAGCGCGGCGACGCCCAGCATGCCGAGCCCGATTCCTGCCCAGTTCATCCGGGAGAGCTGCGCGGGCCGCCCCATCGCGAAGGCGATGGCGACGCCCGCGAGCGGGACGGTGGCCAGCAACAGGCCCGCGGTGGAGCTCGGCAGGCGCTGCTCGGCCGAGCTCAGGAAGTACCACGGGAGCACGATCTCCACGATCGTGTAGGCCAGCATCGGCTTCCACCGCCGCACCACCGGCCACACCTCGCGCCGGAAGAACGCGAGCGGCAGCAGCAGGATCGCCGCGAGACCCGACCGCGCCAGAACCACCATCGCGGGGTCCAGCTCGGTCACCGCCACCTTGATGAACAGGTAGGGGACGCCCCAGGCGATCCCGAGCGCGGCGAACAGGATCAGGCCACGACGAGTCACCTGCCCATTCTGGCCGCTCGCTCTCGCAGGCATCGACGCTCGGCTGCCGAGCTGACGCGATATCCCGCCAACGACTGTCGGAGGCTGGCGATAACGTCGGCCAATGACCACGCTGCAGCCGTTCGAACTCCACGTCTCCGACGAGGTCATCGATGATCTGCGAGCACGCCTCGCGAAGAGCCGGCTGCTCGGCGACTCACCACGGCGGCCCGCGTCGGGCATGAGCGCCGCATACCTGCGCGAGCTCGTCGACTCCTGGATCGCTTGGGACTGGCGAGCTCGCGAGGCATGGCTCAACGGGCATCCGCAGTTCATCGCCGAGATCGGCGACGCCGCGGTGCATTTCGTACACGTGAGGTCGGAGCGAGCGGATGCTCCGGCGTTGCTCGTGATGCACGGCTGGCCGCACACGTTCGCGCTGCAGCTCGAGTTCGCCGATCGGCTGCCCGACTTCCACGTGGTCGTCGCGAGCCTGCCGGGATTCGCGTTCTCCTCGCCGTACGCCGAGGGCGAGATGTCCGAGAAGCGCCTCGCCGCGACGATGCACGCGCTCATGACCGAGGTGCTCGGCCATGAGCGCTATTTCACGTACGGCGAGGATGTCACGGCCAACGTCAGCGACCTCATCGCGGCGCGTCACCCCGAGCAGATCGCCGGCATCATCGCCACGCACGCGCACTTCCCCACGAGCGAGGAACGCGCGGGCCTCACCGAGCCCGACGAACGCGCCTTCTTCGACGGCATCGCGGCCAAGCATGAGGTCGACGGCGCCTACGGGCACGTGCAGGCGACCCGACCCGACACTCTCGCTGCCGCGCTCAACGATTCGCCGGCGGGGCTCCTCGCCTGGCTCGCCGAGAAGCTCGTCGAGTGGAGCGACACCCCACCGGGCGACCCGCGCGCGATCGAGCGGCGCATCTCGCGCGACCGGATCCTCACCGAGGCGATGATCTACTGGGTCACGCAGTCGATCGCATCCTCGTTCCGCCCGTACTACGAGGGTGCCGACCAGCCCGACCCGATCCCGCCCACCTCGGTGCCCGCGGCGGTCTTCATCCAGCGCCACGAAGCGACCTACCCCGAGTCACTCGCACGGCGGCACTATCTCGACTTGCGCGTGTTCGACCGGCTCGAAGAGGGCGGTCACTTCACGGTCGGCGAGGTGCCCGACAAGATGGCCGCGCGGGTTCGGGAGTTCGTGAACTCGCTGAGCTGACGGCGGTCGGCGCCAGCCGACGCGCCGCCGGCTCACCGCACGACGTTGAACACGGCCTTGGTGACGCCGTTCGAGTACGCCTCGTGCTCCACGAGGTCGAGGCGGGTGTAGGGGTCGCCGCCGCCGAAGAGGCGCTTGCCGTCGCCGAGCAGGATCGGGAACACGAGCAGGTGGTAGCGGTCGACCAGGCCGGCGGCGGCCAGGCCCTGCGCGAGCGTGGCGCTGCCGTGCACGATGATGTTGCCGCCCTCGCTCTGCTTGAGCTTCGCGACGTCGTCGAGCGAGCGCAGCACCTGCGTGTTGTTCCACTCGGGATCCGTCAGCGTGCTCGAGACGACGTACTTCGGCATCGCGTTGTACTCGGCGAACTCCTCCTCCATCGTCGGCCAGACCGGAGCGAACTCCTCGTAGCTGACGCGGCCCATGAGCATCGCGCCGGCCTCGAGCTGCTCGCGACCCTTGATCTCGTACGCCTCCTCGACGAACGGCACGTCCTTGAAGGTCCAGCCGGCTCGCGGGTGGGATCCGCCGCCGGGCGAGTCGATGACTCCGTCGAGGGTGATGAACTCGGTGACGATGAGGGTGCGCATGATGTTCCTTCCCGAGGCGGTAGTTCCGCTCTCAATTCTGGCGTCGAATGAGGATCGGGGAGATCGACATCGGGGTGGATACATGTGCGGAAGGTGAGGTTTCTATGCGTTTGCAACGGTCGCAGGCGGCCCCTAACATGGCCAAAACGGTTTTCGACGAGAACCGCTCATCCGCTCCACCGGGGGACAACAACCGGGAGACACGTGAAAATCGACACAACGTTCAAGTCCGTTGCGGTGAGCCGGCGGTCGGTCCTCACGCTTTCGGCGGTCGCGATCGCCAGCGCCGGTCTCGGTCCGCTGTGGGGCGGCACGGCCGAGTCTGCTCATGCAGCCGAGGCATCCGGCCCACGGATGCTCCACACCGCAGCCGACCTGAACCGCATGCGCACTCAGGTCGCTGCCGGGGCGCAACCGTGGACGGCGGGCTGGGAACGCCTCGTCAACAACCGGCACTCGAGCGCGAGCTGGACGCCGCGCCCCGTCGGGACCGTGGTGCGCGGAGGCGACGGCCAGAATTACGCGCCGTTCTACAACGACATCCACGCCGCCTACCAGAATGCGCTGCGCTGGCACGTCTCGGGCGACGACACCTTCGCGGCGACGGCGAGCAACATCCTCAACGCGTGGTCGCGCACGCTTACCGCCGTCAACGGCAACGCTGATCGGTTCCTCGCCGTCGGCATCTACGGATACCAGTTCGCCGTGGCGGCAGATCTCCTGCGCGGCTATGCCGGATTCGACGTCGCCGCTGCCCAGAACATGCTGCTCAGGGTGTTCTATCCCATGAACAACCACTTCCTCACCGTGCACAACGGCGCGCGCATCTCGAACTACTGGGCGAACTGGGATCTCTGCAACATGAATGCAGTGCTCGCCATCGGCATCCTCTGCGATCGCCAAGACCTCATCGATCAGGCCGTCACCTACTTCAAGTCCGGCGGCGGAAACGGATCGATCGGCAACGCCGTGCCGTTCCTGCACCCCGACGGCCTCGCCCAGTGGCAGGAGAGCGGTCGCGACCAGGGCCACACCATGATGGGCATGGGGCAGATGAGCACATTCTGCGAGATGGCGTGGAACCAGGGCATCGACCTCTACGGCTACGACGACAGCCGGTTCCTGATGGCCGCCGAGTACGTCGCGAAGTACAACCTCGGCCACGACGTGCCGTTCACCCCGTACACGTGGCAGTCGGGTCCGTCGACGACCGCGTCCCACGTCGGATGGCAGACGCAGACCGTCATCTCCGAGGCCGGCCGCGGTCACGTGCGGCCCGTGTGGGAACTCATCTACAACCACTACGTGATACGGCGAGGGCTCAGCGCGCCCCACGTCGCCGAGATCGCCGCCCAAGTACGCCCCGAGGGCGGCGGCGGCGACTACGGACCCAACAGCGGCGGCTTCGACCAGCTCGGATTCGGAACGCTGGCGTTCTCGCTCCCGGCTGGCGCGCCGATGCCAACGCCGGAGCCTGCTCCGGCTCCGGCACCCGAAGCGGCTGCGGCTCCCGAACCGACGACGGCTCCCCCGAGCGTTCCGGCGCCCGCGGCGACGGCAAGGCCGACCCCGACTGCGGCGCCGGCCCCTGCCGCCGCATCGACCGGCCGGAAGAAGCCGCTTCGACTGGGCCGCTCGGACTGGATGTCGCGCATGCTGAGCTGGGGCCGAACGCGAGGCTGAGTTCGGTTCCGGATGCCGCGCGGCCGGCGTTTCTTCGGCGCGGATGGCGTCGGTTTCGAAGCTGGTGATGGGCCGGTCGCTTGGCCGGCCCATCAGCGGTTCAGCTCACCACACACGGGTTTTCCAACCGCTCGATGACCGAGCGGTCCCAGCATCCGTCAGGCCCCCATGGGATTTCCCTTGATTCCCTGGCCGAACACGACGACGCTACCTTCGCGGCTTCGCACCGGCGATGGGGAGCTCAACCCATGCCGGGTCACCGCACGCAAACGGCCATCGGATGCCGTAGCGGTGTCAACCCCGCGCGCCCTGTCCCGCCGGATGCGAGGGTGAGAATGCGGACGAAAGGACCGACCATGACCGACATGGACGACGGAACCATGGATGACGCCACCGACGAGGAGCCGACGGGCACCGGGAAAGCGCCGAAAGGCCCCCGCGATCACGGGACCATCCCCACTGACACCCGAGGCGACGCCGGCATCGACCGGGCCGGTGGTTTCCCGGGAGTCGGGAGCATCGGCACCGACTTCGGCGCCGCGGCGCTCGTGCCGGAATCGCTCGGCGTCGACGAGCAGTCGGTCACGATCGAGGACGACGACGATCCCGATGCGATCGCGCACCGCAGCGACTCGGATGACGACACGATCGCTCCCGACGGTGTCGGGCCCGAGGTGCGGCCGCCGAGCTGAGCCGAGCGAGCCGAGCGAGTCGACCACGCCGCGTCACGGTGCGTCGCTGCGCCCGCGATGTTCCGCGCCCGATAGCTAGGCTGGACCCGAGTGACACGGGGTGCCGCACACCCCGCCTCGCACGAGGCATCCGCGGCTGAGATCACACCCGTCGAACCTGATCTAGTTCGAACTAGCGAAGGGATGTCGCAATGCGCGATCGTCTGTCCATCGACCCTGCCCACCAGCCGGATACGGCGCGGAACGAGGTGCGCGCATGAGCATCGCGACGCAACCGACCGCACCACCGCCGCCACCGTCATCGGCGCCCACGCCGACTCCGACCACCGCCGGCCGCGACCCGCGCGTGCGCCGGGCCGTCACGGCCGCGACCTTCGGCACGGTGCTCGAGTGGTACGACTTCTTCCTCTACGGCACGGCCGCCGCGCTCGTGTTCCCGGCGCTGTTCTTCCCCGGCGAGGATCCGCTGACCGGCGTGCTGCTGTCGTTCGCGGTCTACGCGACCGGGTTCGTCGCCCGGCCTCTCGGCGGCGTGCTGTCGGGTTACTTCGGCGACCGGTACGGGCGGCGCCGCACGCTCACTGCGACCCTCCTCGTGATGGGCGTCGCGAGCGCGCTCATCGGCCTGCTGCCGACCCACGAGCAAGTGGGTGCGCTCGCACCGATGCTGCTCGTGGCGCTGCGGTTCGTGCAGGGCGTGGCGACCGGCGGCGAGTGGAGCGGCGCAGTACTGCTCGCGCTCCAGCACGCGAAGGAACGGCGTGGGTTCAGTGGCGGGTTCATCTCGAGCGCGGTGTACGTGGGGCTCATCCTCGGCAACCTCGCGTTCATCGTGCTTGTCGGCGTGCTCGACGAACAGAGCCTGCTCGCGTGGGGGTGGCGCGTGCCGTTCCTGCTGAGCCTCATCCTCGTGGGCATCGGCGCGTACCTGAGGCACCGCGTGGAGGAGTCGCCCGAGTTCATCGAGGTCGTGCGCAGCGGAGAACGCGCCAGGCAGCCGCTCACCGAAGCGCTGCGGCATCCGCGGAACATCCTCGCGATCTTCCTCGTGCGCCTCGGACAGAATACGAGCTTCTACGTGATCGCCGTGTTCTGCCTCAGCTACGCGTCGACGATGCTCGGCATGCCGCGCTGGGTCACGCTCACGGCGCTGCTCGTGGGTGCGACCGTGGCCGCGGTGCTCTGCCCGTTCTGGGGTGCGCTCGGCGACCGCGTCGGCGCGGGCCGACTCGTCACGGTCAGCCTCGTCGCACTCGGCCTGCTCGCGGTGCCGCTGTTCGTGGTGCTCGACACCGGCATCGCCGCGCTCATCATCGGCGTGGTCGTGCTTGCCGTCGGCATCGTCAACTCCGCCGCCGACGGCGTGCAACCGAGCTACTTCGCGTCGATGTTCGACGCCAGGGTGCGGTACTCGGGCATCTCGATCGGGCGTGAAGCGAGCTCGATCGTCGGCGGCGGGCTTGCACCGATCCTCGCGACGGCGCTGCTCGCATCGGCCGGGCATTGGTGGCCGATCGCCGTGATGATGATCATCAGCGCGGCGCTCGGCGTCGTGGGTGCGGCGATCGCGCGACCCGTGCGCGAGTGATCGCTGAGGCGATCGTCTGACGCATCGCGACACCCGACGTGGCGGCGCAGCGCACGCCGGGTGTCGCGATCCCAGGCAGCCCGCTCAGCTCGCCGCGAGCAGGCCGAGCGTGTCGACGACCCGGTTCGAGAAGCCCCACTCGTTGTCGTACCACGCGACGACCTTGACGTGCTTGCCGTGCACGCGCGTGAGCGCTGCATCGAAGATCGCCGACGCGGGCTCTCCCGTGATGTCGCTCGACACGAGCGGGTCGTCGGCGTAGTCGAGAATGCCGGCGAGCGGCCCGGATGCGGCCGCGCGATACGCCGCGAGCACTTCGTCGAGCGTCACCTCACGCGAGACGGTCGTGTTGAGCTCGACGATCGAGCCGACGGGCACGGGCACGCGGATCGAGTCGCCCGAGAGCTTGCCGTCGAGCCCCGGCAGCACGAGCCCGATCGCCTTCGCGGCGCCGGTCGTCGTCGGCGTGATGTTCACGGCCGCCGCGCGGGCGCGACGCAGGTCGCGGTGCGGGCCGTCCTGCAGGTTCTGCTCCTGCGTGTAGGCGTGCACGGTCGTCATGAAGCCGTGCTCGATGCCGGCGAGGCCGTCGAGCACCGCGGCGAGCGGAGCGAGCGCATTGGTCGTGCACGAGGCGTTCGAGATGATCGTGTGCGCGGCAGGGTCGTACGCGTCGGTGTTGACGCCGTAGGCGATGGTCACGTCGGCGTCGCTCGACGGCGCGCTCACGAGCACGCGCTTCGCGCCGGCGGTGAGGTGGCCGCGCGCGGCATCCGCTGAAGTGAATCGGCCCGTGGACTCGAGCACGAGCTCGACCTCGAGCTCGGCCCACGGCAACTGCGACGGCTCACGTTCGGCGAGCACGCGGATGCGGCGGCCGTCGACCACGAGCGTGTCGCCGTCGACCTCGACCGGGCGGCCGAGGCGGCCGAGCGAGCTGTCGTACTTCAGCAGGTGCGCGAGCGCGGCGGGTTCGGTGAGGTCGTTGATCGCGACGACCTCGAGGCCGGTGTCGCGCTCGAGCAGGGCGCGCAGCACGTTGCGTCCGATGCGTCCGAATCCGTTGATGGCGATGCGGGTGGTCATTCGGTGGTTCCTTTCGTTGCCTCCAGACTCACTCGGCGCCGGCGTCGGCGGCAGTGGGGCGGCGGACAGTTCGCGCAAGCTTCGCGCCAGCCGGGCCGAGCGGATGCCTCAGACCGGCGGATGCCGCAGCCGGGCGGTAGGGGCATGTGCTTGTTGCAGAACTGCAGGGGATTCGGCCTCATAGGCGCATATGCGCAGGGTATGACGCGGAATCCCCTGCGCTTCGGTGGGAACGGCACGGATGAGGCGTCACAGCGGACGTCCCGGGCGCCCGCCTGCCCGCGGCATCCGCGGCATCCGCTCAGGCCGCCGGCCTCACGAACGTGCGCCGGTACTCGCTCGGCGACGTGCCGAGGATGCGCTGGAAGTGCAGTCGCAGGTTCGAGCCCGTGCCGAGCCCCACGCGGTCGGCGATCTGCTCGACGCCGAGGTCGCTGCGCTCGAGCAGTTCGCGCGCGACATCCACCCTGGCCCGCAGCACCCACTGCATGGGCGTGTAGCCCGTGTCTTCGACGAAGCGCCGCGAGAACGTGCGCGGCGACACCCGCGCGTGCCGTGCGAGCGACGCGACGGTCAGCGGCTCGTCGAGCCGGCCGATCGCCCACTCGCGGGTCGCGGCGAACAGGTCGCCGAGCGGCTCGGGCACGCTGCGCGGCACGTATTGCGCCTGCCCGCCGCTGCGGTACGGCGCGGCGACGAGCCGCCGGGCGACGGTGTTCGAGAGCGCGACCCCGTGATCGCGACGGACGAGATGCAGGCACAGGTCGACGCCCGACGCCGCACCGGCCGAGGTGAGCACGTCGCCCTCGTCGACGAAGAGCACGTTCTCGTCGACGTGGATCGACGGATGCATCCGCGCGAGCGCCTCGGTGTAGTGCCAGTGTGTCGTCGCCCGCTTGCCGTCGAGCAGTCCGGTCGCGGCGAGCGCGAACGCCCCCGTCGAGATCGCGGCGAGCCGGGCGCCGCGAGCGTGGGCGGCGCGCAGTGCTTCGACGACGGCGGGCGGCGTCTCGACGATCGCGGGGTTGCGGTAGCCGGGCACGAAGATCGTATCGGCGGCCGCGAGCGCCTCGAGCCCCTCGGCGACGTAGTACGAGAGCCCATCACCTCCCGTGACGAGCCCGGGCGCGACGCCGCACACGCGCACCTCGTACGGCATGCTCGCGCGCTTGGTGAAGACCTGCGCGGGAATGCCGACATCGAGCGGCTTCGCCCCCTCGAGCACGAGCACCACGACCCGGTGCGGTTGGCGCGTCATCTTGGCCTCCTTCGTCGACACACAGAGGCATGGTGCCAAGCTGTGCTTGCTCGTGCCAGTGGCACGAATGCCACTCTGCGCAAGAATACGGCCATCCCTGGAGGAGTGCCTCTCCGCAGAATCGGTCGATTTGTCGACAAGTTGACCGATTCCGCGGAGCGATATCACGCTGGTCGCTCGAGACCGAGAGCTCGATCGCCTGACAGTTGGAACGCGCCGTCTCAACCGCGTCGGCGCGCCGCCGTCTGCCGATCGTTCTCGCGCTGGATGGCCTCGATCAGCTCGTCCTTCGACATCGTCGACCTGCCCGGCACGTCGAGCCGCTTCGCGATGTCGTACAAGTGCGCCTTCGACGCGGTGGTGTCGACCCCGCCCGCCGTGTCGCCGCTGCGATCGGTGGCGCCCTTGTCGCTCGGGCCGGGGTGCTCCTTCTGCTCCCAGTGGTCGCCGACCTTCTCGAACTGGTGCTTCAGCGCCGCGAACGCCGTGCGGCGCGCGAGTTCGCCGTCGCCGTAGGTCTCGACGGCCGCGTCGTAGGTCTTCGTCCAGATCTCCTGCGCGTGCTTCGGGGAACGCGCCAGCGTCGACGGCATCTCCTCTTCGGCTGGCATGCTGCCTCCCTGCTCGTTGAAGACGGTGGGGCCTCCGACGCTCACGCTACGTCGATCATCAAGCGCCAGGAACGGGGTGGACATCAGGGGCATCCGTCCGTAGCACACCCGTGCTCGTGGACATTCCCGACCAGCCGCTCCCCGACCGTGACTCCGCCACTGATGCTGAAAACGCATCAGTGGCGGAGTCACGCGTCCATCACACCCGCTCGAACGGCGGCGGCACCGGTGCGGTGATGCCTGGTAGAGCCGACGAAGCTCAGCGCCCCACGTACACCCACGCCACCAGCCCCGACTCGAGGGTCACCTCGACGCGGTGGTAGTCGTCGACCTCGTACTCGTCGGCGGCGGCGAGCTGCGCGGGCGTCAGCTCGATCACGGCGCCCTCGACACGGTGGGCCGCGTCGCCGGTGTGCTCGAGGATAGGGTGCTCGGCCTCGCCGCTCAACGCGAGCACCGCGGCATCCGTGATCCGCACCATTCGCACCCGCCACCCGGCGAGCGCATCGGGAGCGGTGGGCAGCTCAGCGCCGAACGTTTGGCGCTGCACGTGGGGCAAGCGGAGGGTTCCATAGGAGAAGAGCCGGTCGACGGATGCCACGGCGACAGCATAGAGCGGGGGGCGGGGGTTGGGGTGGGGGTCGTACGATCGAGAGCATGAGCGAGCCCGTGCGGCCCTGGTGGAGCGGCGATGACGACATCGGCGGCATCGGCTTCGCGCGCTTCTTCGCGTGGACCGGCCTGCTGCTCGGCGTCGGCGCGGTTGTGCTCGCCGTGGCGGCACCGCTCGAGGGCGACGCGCTGCGCACCGTCTGGATCACCGGGTTCGGTGCCATCGCGATGTGGGTGTCGTTCATGGCCGTGCCGCGCTACCGCAACGCCGGGGTGCGCGTCTCGCTCGCCGTGCCGGCCACCATGGTGCTCGGTGCCCTCACGATCGCGATCATGGTCTACGCGTTCGCGGTGATCGCGTTTGCGGCGGGCGGCATCATCCTTCCCGCGCCGGCGCACTGGGTCGAGGTGCCGGCCGGCCCGCCCGTCGTCACCGCCTGACGCCGAGTCCGAGCACCCGCTAGGCTGACCGACAGTGACACGGGGTGCCGCACCATACGGCTGAGATCACACCCGTCGAACCTGATCTAGTTCGAACTAGCGAAGGGATGTCGCGTTGAGCGATCGTCTGTCTGTCGACCCTGCCCACCTGACCCGCCCGGCTGGCCTTGCCGACCCGGCCAGCCATGCCCATCCGGCCGAGCAGGCCGCCGCCCTGCTCGACCGCGTGCGGGCGACCACACCACTGGTGCACTGCATCACGAACAGCGTGGTCACGAACTTCACGGCCAACTCGTTGCTCGCCCTCGGGGCGGCGCCTGCGATGGTCGACATCCGCGTGGAGGCCGGCGTCTTCGCGCGCATCGCCTCGGGCCTCCTCGTGAACCTCGGCACGCCCCACGAGGAGCAACGCGACGCCGCCCGCGAGGCCGTCGCCGCTGCACGCGAGGCCGGCACGCCGTGGGTGCTCGATCCGGTCGCGGTCGGCGGCTTGCCCGTTCGCACCGCGCTCGCGCATGTGCTGCTCGAGCACCGGCCCACGGCGATCCGCGGCAACGCGAGCGAGATCATCGCGCTCACCGGTGTCGGTGGGGGCGGGCGCGGCGTCGATGCATCCGACTCCACCGAATCGGCAGCGGATGCCGCGGCAGCACTCGCGGCGGCGCACGGCTCGGTCGTCGCGGTCTCGGGGGCGATCGACCTCATCACCGACGGCACCCGCATCGCGCGCGTGGGCAACGGTGACGCCCTGCTCACCCGCATCACGGGCGGCGGCTGCGCGCTCGGCGCGGTGACCGCCGCGTTCCTCGCGGTGAGCGACGACGCGTTCGCGGCGACGGTCGCGGCCACCGTGAGCTACACGATCGCGGCCGAGCTCGCCGCGGCACAGGCATCCGGTCCCGGCACCTTCGGGCCGCTCTTCCTCGACGCCCTCGCGAGCGTCACCGCCGACGACCTCGTGGCACGTGCCGACCTCGTGGTCGCGGATGCGCCGGCGCTGGTGCGGTCGTGAGCACGCGGACCGCGCTCGACCTCTCGCTCTACCTCGTCACCGACGCGACGCTCTGCGGCCCCCGCGGCGTCGCCTCCGTCGTGGCCGACGCGGTCGCCGGCGGCGTGCGCGTGGTGCAGTTGCGCGACAAGTCGGCGGATGCCGCGACGCTCCTCGCCCAGCTCGAGGAGCTCGCCGCGGTCATCGACGGCCGCGGGACGCTCCTCGTCAACGACCGGCTCGACGTCGTCGTCACCGCCCGCCAGCGCGGCGTGCCCGTCGACGGCGTGCACCTCGGCCAGCGCGACGACGCCGTGCTCGAAGCGCGCGAGCTCCTCGGCGCCGACGCGATCGTCGGGCTCACGGCGAACCATTCGTCGCACCTCGGCACCGTCGAGCGGATGCCGCGGGGCTCCGTCAATTACCTGGGTGTCGGCGTGATCCGCCCCACCGCGACGAAGCCCGACCATCCGCCCGCGCTCGGTGTCGACGGGTTCGCCCGGTTCGCCCGGGCCGCGGAGCTTCCGTGCGTCGCGATCGGCGGCATCACGATCGACGACGTCGGGCCGCTTCGCGCGGCCGGCGCGGCGGGGGTCGCCGTGGTGTCGGCGCTCTGCGCGGCATCCGACCCGCGTGATGCAGCTGCACGGTTCGCGACGGCGTGGGGCGAGCGATGAGCGGCGGCGGCACGACCGGCCGCCGGGTGCCGCGGGTGCTGAGCATCGCGGGCACCGACCCCTCGGGCGGCGCCGGAATCCAGGCCGACCTCAAGTCGATCGCCGCGGTCGGCGGCTACGGCATGTCGGCGGTCACGGCGCTCGTTGCCCAGAACACGCGTGGCGTGCGGAGCGTGCACGTGCCGCCGGCGGCGTTCCTCGCCGAGCAGCTCGACGCCGTGAGCGATGACGTCGTGATCGACGCCGTGAAGATCGGCATGCTCGCGAACGCCGAGATCATCCGCACCGTCGGCGACTGGCTCCGACGCGTGAAGCCGCCGGTCGTGGTGCTCGACCCCGTGATGATCGCGACGAGCGGCGACCGGCTGCTCGACGCCGATGCCGAGGCCGCGCTGCGCGAGCTGCTCCCCCTCGCCCACCTCATCACGCCCAACCTGCACGAGCAGGCCGTGCTCGCGGGTGAGCCCCGCGCCGCGACGTGGACCGAGGCGCTCGCGCAAGCCGAGCGGCTCTCGGCGTCGCTCGGCGTGCTCGTGCTCGCGAAGGGCGGGCACCTCGGCGGAACGGCGGCACCCGACGCCCTCGTCGACGCGAGCGGCCGAGTCGGCCCGAGCAGCGTCAGGAGCGGGAGCGGCGCAACCGGCACGGCCGCGCCCCGCATCATCGAGTTCCCGGGCGAGCGCATCGAGACGGCGAACACGCACGGCACCGGTTGCTCCCTCTCTTCCGCCATCGCGACCCTGCGCGCCGAACTCGGCTCGTGGGAGGCCGCCGTGATCGAGGCGCGCCGCTGGCTGCGCGAGTCGATCACGCACGGCGCATCGCTCGACGTGGGCGAGGGGCATGGCCCGATCAGCCACTTCGCCGGACTCTGGGAACGCGGCGGCCTGAGCACCGCGCCGGCTCCCAATGAGGTCGAGGCGGAGTGGTGGGCCGGCATCGCCGACGTGCGCGACGCGATCGACGAGCTCGGCTTCGTGCGCGGTCTCGCCGACGGGTCGCTCGATCGCTCGCCGTTCCTGCGCTACCTCGCGCAAGACGCGCTCTACCTGCGCGATTACTCTCGAGTGCTCGCGGTCGCCTCGAGCTCGGCGACGGATGCCGCGGAGCAGGCGTTCTGGGCGGCGAGCGCCCGCGGCGCGATCATCGGCGAGCTCGAACTGCACGCGAGCTGGCTCCCCGAGGGCGAGGCGTTCGCCGCCGAGCCGGATGCCGCGACGACGGGCTACCTGAACCACTTGCTCGCAACGGCGGCCAGGGGCGATTATCCCGTGCTCGCCGCGGCGCTGCTGCCGTGCTTCTGGATCTACGTCGATCTCGGCGGGCGGCTCGCGGCCGGCGCGTTCGGTCCGCAGGCGCTCGCGCCGGAGCATCCGTATGCCTCGTGGCTCAAGACCTATGCCGATCCCGGGTTCTCCGTCGGGACTCGTGAGGCGATCGGCATCGTGATGCGGCTCGCCGCCGCGGCCGATGCGCCGACGCGGGAAGCCATGTGGCGGGCGTTCCGCGCGTCATCCGAGCACGAGCTCGCGTTCTTCGCCTCGCCGCTCGGCGAGCAGGGCGCCGGCACCCTGGCAACGACTACGGCAACCGCGCACACAGCGAACCCACAGCTGCGGAGCGACATCCGCGGAACAGCGCACGAACCTGCCGTGTTCTCCTAGGTGACGCCCTGACACCACCTCAACCGGTGTCAGGCGTGGGCACCGCAGCCAGCGGCGCCGAGATGGAGGAAACCGTGTCACAGGACTACCGCAAGACTCCCGAGGCGATCGAGCGCCTCACCCCGCTGCAGCGCAAGGTCACGCAGGATGATGCAACTGAGCCGGCGTTCCGGAACGAGTACTGGAACAACAAGGAGCCCGGCCTCTACGTCGACGTGGTGTCGGGGCAGCCGCTCTTCGCGTCGGTCGACAAGTACGACAGCCGCTCCGGCTGGCCGAGCTTCACGAAGCCGATCGAGGGCGACGCGGTCGTCGAGAAGGTCGACCGGTCGCTCTTCATGAAGCGCGTCGAGGTTCGCTCGGCCGCAGCCGACAGCCACCTCGGGCACGTGTTCGACGACGGGCCGGCCGACGCCGGCGGCCTGCGCTACTGCATCAACTCGGCCGCGCTGCGCTTCGTGCCGCTCGCCGAGCTCGAGGAGCACGGCTACGGTCAGTACCGCGCACTGTTCGGCGACGCCGCGCAGTCACAGAAGGAGGACGCATGACGACCAACACCGAGACCGCCATTCTGGCCGGCGGATGCTTCTGGGGCATGCAGGATCTGATCCGCAAGCGCCCCGGGGTCGTCTCGACCCGGGTCGGCTACACGGGCGGCGACGTGCCCAACGCCACCTACCGCCACCACGGAACCCACGCCGAGGCGATCGAGATCGTGTTCGACCCGTCGCAGGTGAGTTATCGCGACCTGCTCGAGTTCTTCTTCCAGATCCACGACCCGTCGACGCGCAATCGCCAGGGCAATGACATCGGCCTCAGCTACCGGTCGGCGATCTTCCCGACGACCGAGGAGCAGGAGACGATCGCCTACGACACGATCGCCTACGTGAACGAGTCCGGCCTCTGGCCGGGTCCGGCCGTGACCGAGGTCACGCCCGCCGGCCCGTTCTGGGAGGCCGAGCCCGAGCACCAGGACTACCTGGAGCACTACCCCAACGGGTACACGTGCCACTTCGTGCGGCCCGGCTGGAAGCTCCCGCGCCGCGGTGAGGCGACCGTCGCGTAGCCGGCTTCGGCATCTGAAGACCCGAACACCCGAACCGCCCCGGTGACCGCTCTGGTCGCCGGGGCGGTTCGCTGTCTGCATCAGAGATGCTTCGCCGGCCCCGCGGGTCGCAGCGCGTTGGTCCATGGACCGGCCGCGTCGAGCGCGTCGACGTCGGAGCGGTCGCCGAGCAGCTCCCAGCGCTGCAGGGAGAGCGGCACGTTGCCGTTGAGCCACACCGCGTCGTGGAACTCGCGCAGCGAGAAGTCGGCGCCCCGCGCGATCATCGCGTCGGCGAGCAGGCGCTGCACCTCCTGCTTGCCCACGTGGTACGACATCGCGAGGCCCGGGGTCGCGACGTACATCGCGGTCTCCTCGGTTGCGGTCTCGACGTCCATCGGCACCGAGTCGACGAAGAAGCGCACCGCCTCATCGAGACTGAACACGCCCGTGGCGAGGTTGACGTCGACGACGACGCGCAAGGCGCGCAGCCGCATGAAGTTGTGCACGATCGTCTGGGAGTGCGGGGCGTCGTCGAAGAGCCCGGCGGTGAGCATGAGCTCTTCGTTGTAGTGCGCGATGCCCTCGTTCGCGACGGAGTCCACATAGCGTCGGCGCAGCGGATTGGGGTGCGCCCACGAGAGCGCGAGCTGCTGGCTGTGCGCTCCCTCGTGGATGATGCCGAGGCGAGGGTCGCGCACGTTCGCCACCTCGAAATACGGCAGGTCGGATGCCGGTGCTGACACGTACGACACGGCATCCTCGCCGCGCCGCGCATCGTTCGTGAGGTCGTCGGTCACGCCGAGGAACGCGAGCGGCTCGAGGTACGGCGGATACGCCGCGAACCGGTAGTGCCGCAGACCGGTCGGCTGGGTCAGGAGGCCGTGCTGCTCGTAGAACTCGCGCACCTCCTGCTCTCGCGTCGCCTCATCGGCGACGAGTGTGTCGAGGTCGGCCGCGAGCTCGGCCGGTGGAACGTCCCGGTACCGATTGCGGGTGACCGTCTCGGCCACGACGCTGCGCCGGTAGTCCTGGAGCGCAGCGCGCACGAGCTCTTCGGGCTCGGCCGCGACGAGCGCGATGTGCCGGAGGTACCAGACGAACGCGTCACGGCCGACGACCGCATCGCGGCCGAGTCGATCGGCCGCGCGCCCGAGCCAGTCGGCGTAACGCGTGAGCGCGACGCTCGCGGCGGGCTGCACGTCGGCGAGCGCGGTCGCGGTCGCGGCATCCACGAACGGCGACAGTGCCTCGACCGACTCGGCGAGGCGCGGGCCGACGTCGTCGAGCTGCGCCGCCGCGACCCTGGCGAGGGTCGCGACGCCCGCCCGCTCGAGGTTGGCGATCGCCTGATCGACGCCGGCCGGCAGGGCGGCGAGCACCTGCACGAGCGCAGCCTTCCGCTCGCCCTCGATGGGTGCCGGCCGCAGCAGCAGGTCGAACCACGGCCCGAGGATCTGGCTCGTGAGGAACACGGCGTCGCGCTCCCAGTTGCGCAGCACGTCGAGCTCCCAGTGTACCCGTGCGAGCGCTGAGCCGAGCAGGCGATGGTCGACCTGTTCCGCGACCGGTGCCGAGATCATCGCGGCCGCGGCATCCGCTGCTCGCCATCGCTCGGCGAACTGCGCGAGCTCGGCGCGCTGCACCTCGATCGCCGCGGGGTCGAATCGCGGCAGCCACGCCGCCGGACGCTCGATTCGAGGGATGTCGTCGCCCGAGCGGAACGAGTTCACCGCCCGCCACGACCAGAAGTCGGCGCTGAGACGATCGAGGTCGGTTGCGTGCGACGTCATGACGGCCACGATAGACCCGGGCTCCGACAGACGACAGCGGAGGGTCTGGGGGGCGTGAGGCAAGGCCGCTCAGCGGTGGTTCCGCTCCGCAAAATCGGTCGATTCGTCGACAAGTAGACCGGCCCCTGCTCACGATGCCGCTCCAGGGGACCATGCCCCTGCAAAATCGGTCGATTTGTCGACAAGTAAACCGATCCTGCGGAGCGGATGCCCCGGCCGACGATTCCGTCCGGAAATGCCAGCTCCACCGGCAATACCGGCATCGTCGGCACTACCCGTCACAAAAGCTGGGCGACTTGTCGACAAGTTGACCGATTTTGCAGAGAGACACCACCGCGGAGCGCCGGACCTGGAGCCTCAGTAGGCGGGTGATCCGAGGATCATGCGGTTCGCGGCATCCACCTGACCGCGAAGGGTGCAGAGGTCGACGATCCACCAGATGAAGACACCGAAGATGATGAGCAGGCCGATACCGAGCCAGCTCAGCGCCCAACCGCCCCACCAGAGCAGGATGTACGCGATGCCGGCACCGACGTTTCCGAGGTAGAAGTGATGAGCACCGAATCCGGCCAGGAGGATGGCGAACACGTACGCGATGCCGGTGTCCTTGAGCGGGCGCACGAACGTCGGCGCCGGCTGCTGGTACGCGACCACCTGGGCGACGTTAGGCGTTGCCGGCGGTGCCGGCGGTGCGAAATGCTCGGTCCATGCCGCGCCGCTCCACCACCGCTGTCGGCCGGAGCCGTCGTCGTACCATCCGGGCTGGGGCAGGGGTGCGGAATCAGACACGACGACGAGCGTATCGGGGGGCGACCGGCCGCCACGATATGCGCTTCGCGCCACGCCGCCGCGACGAGAGCGGCCCGCAGCGGCGTCCGCGCGGAACGGCGAACCGCGGGGAGTAGAGTCCCACGCGGGAGGCTCACGTGAGCGACGAACTGGTGCTCGTCACCGGCGGTACGGGCTTCGTCGGAGTGCACTGCGTCGTGCAGCTCCTCGATGCCGGCTACCGGGTGCGCACGACGTTGCGGTCGTCGAGCCGCGCCGATGAGGTGCGTGAGATGGTGCGGGTGGGCGGAGCGGATCCCGAGCTCCTCGAGTTCGTCGAGGCCGACCTCCTGCACGACGACGGCTGGCCCGCCGCCGCCGCGGGCGCGAGCTACGTGCTGCACGTGGCATCCCCGTTCCCGGTGCGCCAGCCGAGAGACGCGAACGAGCTCATCAGGCCGGCGCGCGATGGCGCGCTGCGAGTGCTCGGGGCTGCGCGCGACGCCGGTGTGCGGCGCGTCGTGCTCACGTCGTCGTTCGCGGCGATCGGATACGGGCGGCCCGACCCCGGGCGGCCGTACACCGAGGAGGACTGGACCGACCTGTCCGCCCCGCGCCTCCCGCCGTACACGAGGTCGAAGACGATGGCCGAGCGCGCTGCGTGGGACTTCGTCGGCCAGGTCGAGCGTGAGGGCGGCGACCTCGAACTCGCGGTCGTGAACCCCGTGCCGATCTTCGGGCCGGCGCTCGGCCGCGAGCTCTCCACGTCGGTCGAGCTGCTGCTCCGGCTGCTGAACGGACGGGTGCCCGCCGTGCCGAACGGCGCGACCACCGGCGTCGACGTGCGCGACGTCGCCGACCTGCACGTGCGAGCGATGACGGATCCGGATGCCGCGGGCGAACGGTTCCTCGCGATCTCGGGCGACCCCATCAGCTTTCCCGACATCGCGAAACTGCTCCGCGATCGCCTCGGCATCGCTGCAAAACGCGTGCCGACAGGAGTGCTCCCCGATTGGCTCGTGCGGATGGGGGCGCTCGTCACGACCGAGCTGCGGGCCGTCGCGCCGCAACTCCACCGCAGCCAGGGCGCGTCGAGCGCGAAGGCCGAACGGTTGCTCGGGTGGCGGCCTCGACCGCTCGACGAGGCCATCGTGGCGTCGGCCGAGAGCCTCGTGCGGCTCGGGCTCGTCAAGGCCTGAGACCGACCCCGACACCGCCCCACGCTCCCCCGAAATGGGGGTGCTCTTCTCAGGGCCTGCCCGTAGCCCGCGACATCCGTTCCGAAGTATTCTCGGCACTGATCCGTCCGACGTCACCCGAACGCCTCGCCGGCTCGCACCAGCAACGTTCACGGCGTCCTGCAATCGTGTCGGACGCCCTCCCTGAGTGCACCTCACCCACGCCGGAGACCAGTCGACCGCTGAGAGCGGATGTTCGCATCGACACATGGTGAGACGCGATGACCGACATCGGGACAGGGTTCCTGCAAGCCATCGAAGACTTCGGCAACTCGCGCCTCGGCGCGATGTCGGCCACGACGTTCCGTGACACGGGGCCGTTCCTCGAGTCGATCGTGACGTTCGACGGACCCGGGGTCGAGGCGCGCTTCACCCAGCTGAAGGCCGATATCGAGGCGATGACGCCGATCTTCGAGGCGATCGCGAAGAAGATCAAGAAGCAGACCGAGCTCATCGGCAAGATGGTGAGCGAGTCGGCGGCCGACATCGACAGCGACGACTTCGACGTCGACGTCGCCGGGCGGGTCGCGGTGCGCATGGGCACGGCCCTCGCGGCGATGGACGAGGCGTATCTCATCATCGCGACCGAACTCGCCAAGGACGCGGGCGGCAACGTCGACACGGCCATCCGCGACGGCCTCATGGGCCTCTGGAATCCGTGGGCGCAACCGTTCAAGGACCTCGGAGCGGGCGCCGCGAACCTGCTCAACCGCTTCGGCTCCTCGGTGCTCGGCATCGAGGATCTCGTCGACAAGCTCGGCGCCGTGCTCACCCTCGACCGCACCGGCGGCAAGTTCGTGCTCTCGGCGAAGATCGTGAAGCCAGACGCGGTGCGGCTCGGCGCGCTCACCCTCGACCAGGTCGCGTTCGAGGCGTTCCTGCAATTCAGCGACCGCGAGGTGACGAATCCCACCGAGACCGAGAAAGCCTCTCTCCTCGAGCGCGACGGCAAGTGGTACATGGGGGATGTCGCGATCATCGGGCTGCGGCTGCGCACCCTCCTCGAGCCGGGGCTGACGAGCGACCCGATGCTCTCGAAGATCATGCCGGGCTCCACCGAGCCGAAGACGACGAGCCTCACCACGATCTCCCTCGACAGCGCCCAGGGCCTCTACCTCGGCGACGGCCGCGGCAATGAGAAGGCCGTGCTGCCGGTGCGCTTCTCGTTCCCGGGCGTCGAGCTGCGCGAGGTCGCGTTCGGTTTGCGGCGCAACCCCGAGCGCGAGGTCACCGGCTTCGAGCTCACCACGGCGGTCGCCGCGAGGATGGGCGACGTCCTCGGCATGCAGATCGTCGGGTCGGGTTTCATCGTGTCACTCGACGGCGAGGTCGAGCACCAGGCGATGTTCCCGCTCGCGGTCTCCCCGCGGTGGCCCGACCAGGTCGGCCTGCGAGTGAAGGCAGGGCCGATCGAGGGCGGCGGGTTCATCCAGCGCGTCGAACGCAAGTACACGGTGAACGGCGAGGAGATCACCCGCATCGAGTTCGGCGGGGTCGTGCAGCTGAAGATGCTGAACTTCGGGGTCACGGCGATCGTCATCCTCTCCCCCGACCCATTTTCGCTCGTGCTCGTCATGGGCATCCGCTTCCCGACGGCGATCGAGCTCAGTTGGGGCTTCACCCTCAACGGCATCGGCGGCATCCTCGCCCTCAACCGCGGCCTCGACCTCGAGGCGCTGAGGAAGGGCATGAAGGAGCACGTGCTCGACAAGATGCTCTTCCCCGACAACCCCGTCGCCGAAGCCCCGAAGCTCCTCGACAACGTCGCGAACGTGTTCCCCCCGCGGGACGGCGGCTTCGTCGTCGGCCCGATCGTCGAACTCGGCTGGGGTTCGCAGGCGAAGTTCGTCGAGATGAAGGTCGGCGTCGTGCTGGCCCTGCCCGATCCGATGGTCGTCATCCTCGGTTCGTTGCGCGTGCGCGCGCCGAGCAAGGAGGCGCCGATCACCGACATCCGCGCGGATGTGTTCGTCGCGATCACCCCCGACTACCTGCTCCTCTTCGCGAGCATGCGCGACTCGAAGATCGCGGAGATCAAGGTCTCGGGCGACCTCGGCCTGTACATCCAGTGGTCGGGCAACGGCGCGTTCGAGCTGTCGATCGGCGGCTTCCACCCCGAGTACGAGAAGCTCACGGGCGCGAAGCCGAAGCTCGGCGAGCTTGACCGGGTCACGATCGACCTGTCGCCGTCGAAACAGGTGAGCTTCGTCATCAAGGCCTACTTCGCGGTGACGGCCGGCTCGGTCATGCTCGGCGTCGACGGCCGGTTGAAGGCCGACTTCGCGATCATCGTCGTGAAGGCCTGGCTGACGCTCGACATGATCTTCATCTGGTCGCCGCGCTTCGCGTTCAAGATCTCGATCGAGGTCGGCGTCGAGGTGGAGCTGCTCGGCTTCACGCTCTGCTCGATCGTGTTCCGCGGCGAGCTCGAGGGCACCGCCCCGTGGAAGCTGGCCGGCCACGTCAAGGTCGACGTCTGGTTCCTCCCGACCTTCGACGAGGACCTCGGCCCAATCGAATGGGGCGAGCAGCCGAAGCCGGTGGGCGCGAAGATCGACGCCCTCCAGATCGCCGCGGAGGCGATGAACAAGGACGAAGCCTGGAAGGTGGCACTTCCCGACCACGCCGCCCAGCTCGTGATCCTCGGCGAGGTCGACATCGACGGGCGCATCGCCCACCCGCTCGCCGCCCTCGAGGTGTCGCAGACCCAAGTTCCCCTCGGCGTGAAGATCTCGCACATCGGCTCGTCGCCCGTGAAGGCCGACATGGTCACGATGGGCACGCCGGCCTCCCCCACGAACACCGAGCTCGTCGGCGCCGTGAGCGAGGTGCGCACCGGGTTCGCCCCGGGCCACTACTTCGACCTCGAAGGCGAGGGGCTGCTCACCCGATCGGGATTCGAAGACCTGGTGGGCGGATGCCGCATGGCCGCCGCCACGACGCCGAAGGTCGGGGCATCCGTGCCCACCGAGGTCACGTACCGCACCTACATCCGCAATCCCGATGCGCCGTCGACGCTGCTGGAGAAGGTGCTCGACTTCGCGATGCTCTCCCCCGATTACGCGGCGAGGACGGCCGTGGGCCGGGCGGGGGCGGACACCGGCAATCCGTACGTGAATGTGTCGAAGCCGCCAGTGGTCGTCGCCGAGAAGGGCGTGTCGACGATCGCCGACGCGCAGGGCGGCGGGGCGCTGCTCTCCGTGCTCGGGGCCCTGAGCGCGACCGAGGCCGCACTCATCACCGATGCGATCAACGCCGAGGGCGCCGCATCCGCGGCGCGCGTGAACGTGAAGGGCTGACAGGAATGGCCGAGCTGGATGCCATCGCCGCGAGCGTCGTCACACACCGCTCACGGCGAGCGCCGCGAACGTGGTGCGCGACGCGTTCGCGCTGAACATCACCCCCGAGGACGAGTACGTCGAGAGCGAGGTTGCCCTCGAGCTGCTCGAGTTCGCATCGTCCGCGGTCGGCGGGCTCGCCGCCGCAGCGACTGACCCCGCCGCGGGCGCCGTGCGCTCGAGTTCGACGGTGGCGGTGCCGCTCGCCGATTCCGCAGGCAGCGCCGCGAGCGCCTCGCTCACCGTCACGCTCTACGGGCCGGGCGACGTGCGCGGTCTCGAGAGCACCCAGATCGTGCGCCGATTTCCGACGCCCGGCGCCCGCACCGCCGAGGAGACCGTGCTCGCCCACGTCGAGTTCGACCGGCCCGAGCTGCCGTGGGCGTTCAGCGCCGAGCCGCCCGGCGCGCAGATGCGCCCGTGGCTCACCCTCGTCGTCGTCGAGCGCGCGAGCGTGATGTGGGAACCGGCGACGACCGCCCTCCTGCCCGTCATGCAGGTGCCGCTCGCGCAGCTCCCGTCGCTCGCCCGCGCGCACCTGTGGGCGCACGCGCAGGCACCGCGCAGCAGCCTGCCGCCCGAGAAGGCGCTCACTGCTCGCCTCTCCCCCGCGCACGCCCCCGTCAATCTGTCGCGGCTGCTCTCCACTCGTGTGCTGAAGCAGGACACCGACTACCTCGCCGCGGTCGTGCCGACCACCGACGTCGGCGTACGCGGCGGTCTCGGGCTGCCCGGCGGCTCGCTCGATGCGGCGTGGACGAGCGGCTCGCCCGACCCCGTGCGGTTGCCGGTCTACGACAGCTGGGAGTTCCGCACCGGCCCCGACGGCGACTTCCGCGCTCTCGCGCTGCGACTGCAAGGGGTCGTCGCGCCCTATGAGGTGGGCCGCCGGTTCATCGACACCTCGGCGCCGGGCAGTCCGCTCCGCGATCTCGCCGACGGCGAGGTGGGCCCCAAGCAGGTGCTGCGCTGTGCAGTGTTCTCGCCGACGCCGCCGCCGCCCGAGAAGGCCGTCGCCGAGCATGCCGCCTGGCCGCCTGCGTTGGTCGACGACCTCCGCGCCGAGCTCGACCTGCCAGCGGGCATCGAGGGTGCCGCGGCATCCGCCGGGGGTATCCCCGACCTGCCGATCGTCGGCCCCCGCATCTACGCGAGGCTCCACCGCGGCAGCGCCGTCATCGAAGGCACGGACTGGTTCGCCGAGCTCAACCTCGCCCCCGCGAAGCGCATCGTCGCCGGCCTCGGCACACGGGTCGTGCAGAAGGACCAGGAGCAGCTCATGCAGGCGGCGTGGGCGCAGCTCGGCGAGGTCGAGCGCGCCAACCGGGCGATCCGCCTCGCCCAGCTCGCCGAACTGCTCGCCACCCGCCTGCACGACCGGCTGCGGGGCCTCGACGCCGGCCGGCTGCTGCAGGTCACCGCGCCGCTCGCCCGCCGGGTCGCCGTCGACGAGCACCGCACCCTCTTCGGCGCGATCGCCGCGAGCGCCACTCCCGCGACCGTGACCCTCGGCGCCTACCGGCGGGTCACCCGCCCCGGCGGTCCGATGGTCAGGCGAGCGGATGCCTCGGCTCAGGTCCGTCTCACGAGCCTCGTCGGTGCCGACGGGGCGATGCGTGACTTCACCCGCGTGTACCGCAACCCCGACGGGGTCGGAGGGCTCTCGGCCGAGGTCGTGAAGGAGCTCGACGTCGCCCGCGTCGCCGAGGCCATCGACCTGCCGTCGCGGGAGGTGCTCGGTGTGCTCGCCTCGGCGAACGAACTCGTGGTCGAAGGCGGCACCTTCGCCGGATACCTCACGAAGCCCGAACGGTGGAAGGCGCCCGACGCCACCTTCGAGCCCGGGCGCGACCTGGCCGACCGGTGGGGGCAGCGTCTGCTCGAGCCCGCCGTGCACCCCGTGCTCGAGTCCATCCGCGCGCAGCGGGTCGGGCCGCTGCTCGCTGAGCTGGCCGGATCGAAGCTCGTGCGCGGCAGCGCCGTCGGCGAGCGCCTCGAGGGGGCGGCGGTGCAGTTGAACGACCGGGTCATCGAGATCTTCCGGCCCGAGGTGCGGCCCCCTGAACGGCCCGGCCCTGGCCGCGTGCTCGGCGGTGCCACCGGGACGTTCGGGCGGCTGAGCGCGCGAGGTGCTGCGGGACGCGTCGGCGGCGTCGGCGAGCGCGGCATTGACGTGACGGCAGCCGCGGCCAGAGGCATCCGTCTCACGGACCTTCAGCTGCGCGCCGGGACGACACTGCGCGCCGCCGACGTCGCCCGGCTCGAACCGCTCGGCCCAGTAGCGGACCGGCAGGCGAAGGACGCGGGCCTCGCGCGCTTCGCCGAACTCGCCGAGGTGAAGCTCACCCCGGTGCTCGACCGCATCGACGACCTGCCGCTCGAGGTGCTGCGCGCCGAGATGTCGACCCTCGTCGACCCCGGCGCACTGCTCACGATCGCCCCGGTGCCGCACCGCGACCTGCTCACCGTCGATGCCGCCGAGATCACTCGCCTGCTCGAGCCGGCCCTCACCGTGCGGCAGTCGCTGAACGGTCGACTCCGGCTCTCGGCCGAGATCGGGGCGAAATGGTTCGCGAAGCCGCGGATCGAACCGATCATGGCCGCGCCGCGGTTCGACCGGCCGATGTACCGGGCGCTCGAGGCCTTCGACCGCGACTGGCTCGTGCCCGGGCTCGGGCTGCTGCCCGCGAACGACTTCGTCACCGTGCTCTCGACGAACAGTGAGTTTATGGAGGCCTTCCTCGTCGGCCTCAGCGACGAGATGGGGCGCGAGCTGCTCTGGCGCGGCTACCCGACCGACCAGCGCGGAACCTACTTCCACCGGTTCTGGAGCCCGCAGCGCGACGAACTCACCGGGCCGGTGCACGCGTTCGCCAAGACGGGGCTCGGCAAGCACATCTCGCTCGGAGGGACCGGCGGCAGCGGCGGCCGCGCGGTCATCGTCGTCAAGAGCGAGCTCGTACGCCGCTTCCCCGACCTCGTCATCCAGGCCGTGAAGAACCAGGGCACCGTCGCCGAACCCGTGTTCGAGACGGTCGCGCAACCGCAGATCACGGCGACCGTGCTCTTCGCCGAGCACCTCGATCCCGACATCGCACTCGTCGGCGTCGACCTCAGCGTCGAGGAGCTCGACGGGAACAACTGGTGGATCGTCATCGCCGAGCACCCCGGCGCCACTCGCTTCCAGCGCCCGGGCGACGACCAACTGCCGGCGACGGCCAAGTTCCTGACCGACAACGCCGCGGATGCCGCCGCCTATGCCGACCTCCACCTGCACCGTCCCGTGCGAGTGGCATTCGAAGCGACCGACCTCATCGTGACCGGAGCGTGAGCCATGCCTCTCGAAACCCCGAACGAACTCGCCGGCGCTCGCGCCGACATCGCGCGGCTCGCGGCCCGGCGGGAGCACGTCATCGCGACCACGGACGACCGCCGGCGCATCCGTCGTGACCTCCTCGGCATCGACGCGGATCTCGGTGCGCTCGTCGACGGCCTCCGCAATCGGGTCGACCCGTGCGACGCGTCACCAGAGGTGCCGCTCGTGCTGCTGCCCGTGCGCGTCGAGACGAAGCTCGTCGCCGGCACCACGACGCTGCGGGTGCGGATCACGCCCGACGAGGTGCATATCGACAGCCTCGTGCGGGCCGTGGGCGACGACGAGCGAACCGCCGGCGCGGCATACTGGGCGACGCTCTGGGGCGATGCAGAGTCGGCGAGCGCTTGGCCCGACCTCGTCACCGAGGTCGGCGCGCGGCGGGCACCGTGGGTGGCCCACGTGACCACGCCGACCAACCTCGACGCCCTCGGGGACGGCGAACCCGCCTTCCCCGAGGCGCCCGCGGAGGTCACCCACGGCACGGTCGCACGATGCCTTCCCGACCAGTTCGTCGTGCGGGTCTTCCCGCGCGACAACGCGCCGATCACGGTCACCGGTGCGCCCATCGCCCGCGATGTGCCGATCTCTCCGATCGCCCTGGGCGACGACGAACTCACGGCGGTCGCAGGCATCCACGTGCCCGCCGGGTCGGAGTGGACCGTGGATTTTCCGGCTGCGAAGGCCGCCGGCCTCGGCGTCGAGGTGACCTTGCCGGCCGGGACGAACATCGTCGATCGCATCGTCGTCGTCGGCACCCGCCGCTCCGTCTCCGAGGCCGACAACGCCGCCGATCTCATGGATTTGCTGATGAGTCACCGCTTTTCCGACGGAGCTTCGCTGCTCGCCGCCGGCACGCCGACGAACAACGCCGAAACAGCGCGTTCGCCCTATCGGGACAGCGCCGCGGCCGGGCCGCCGAACCTCCACACGACCCCTCCATCGACGGATGCCTCCAAGCTCGCCGCCGCGCTCGGGATCGATGCCGCAGAGCTCGCGAGGATCCTCGACGATGGCCCGCCCTCGCCCCTGCAGGCCGCCGAGGCCGCGGCGAACACCGCCCTGTGGTTCGCGACCTGGGAGCCCGTGCTCGCCCGCCTCGACGACGCCGGCATCCCCGGAGTCACCCCCGCGAGCATCGAGTCGGCGCGGCGCCTGCACCGCGACCACGTGCGCGGCGCCGGCCCGGCACCCGTCCTGCGCATCGGCGCGCAGCCGTACGGGGTTCTGCCCGTGACCGAGCTCGGCCGGTGGCAGCCGCGCTCAGGCGATCTCACGGCACCGCTCGTGCCGCTCATCACGCGCACCCTCGCCCGGTGGGTGAGCCAGTCGCGCGTAGTGCCGCGCGTGCGGCCCGGGGGCGAGCTGGGCGACGACGAGCTGCTCGAGATGCTCGGCGCGAGCCCGGTCGCCACTGGCGTGCGTGCCCGGCCGGCGGTCGATGGCCCGAAGCTCTCCGCGTTCGCGGCGGCGACCGGTGCCGACGCGGCACAGGTGACGGCCGAGCGCCGGCTCCGCCAGGCGATGCTCGCCCAGTACTCGGTCGACGCGGCGAAACGGCTGCTCGCACCCGCGCTGCACGACGAGTCCCGCACGATCGCGCTGCCGATCGTGTCGGAGCGCGATGCTGAGGTCGTCGCCGAGATCCTCGCCGGTCGCACGCCGAAGGTCGACAGCGTGCTGCAGGCGTTGCTCGAGATCGCGTTGGACGAGGCGAATCGCTCGCTCGTGCGCGCAGCCCCGCAGCAGTACGTGAACCCGCTGCTCGAGCTCCTCGAACTCGATGACGACGTCTCGATCCTCGTGCGGAAGGCCGCCGCAGCCGACGGGGGCGGCGATGACGACGACCCCGAACGCTACTTCGAGGCCGCGGCGAAGGTCAGCGCCGTGCGGCACTTCGACGGGCAACCCGACGAGCCGCTGAGCCTCTCCGCGATCGAGCCCGTCGCCGAGGCGCGCACCTCGCTCGCGCAGGTCGCCGTGGGCCTCGGCATCACCTCGGAGGCGAAATGGGTCGGCGCGAACGCGGCCGCCGAGATCCTGAAGCGCTTCGCCGTGCGCGGGGAGGTGCGCGCTGCGATGACGGCCCTTGCCGCCGCCCCGCTCGCCGAACGCCGCATCGCCGTCGCCCATGCCCTCGACCTCGCGTCCCACCGCATCGACGCCTGGGCGACCGCCCTCGCCGACTCGCGCCGGGCGACGCTCGCCGCGAGGAACCCGACCGGTGCCACCATCGGCGCGTTCGGCTACGTCGAGGAGATCCGCCTCGGCGCGCAACGGCGCGAACCCGACGGATGGATCCATGCGCCGAGCAGCACGCACGCCGTCACGGCCGGGGTGCTCGCGAGCGCGCACCGCTCGAACATCGGGGCCGAGGTGGGGAGGCATCCGTTCGCCATCGATCTCAGCAGCCGACGTGGCGTCGCCATGCGGCGGATGCTCGAAGGCGCGCAGGCCGGCCAGGCGATCGGTGCGCTGCTCGGCTACCAGATCGAACGGGCGCTCGCCGGCACCTCGGCCGCACGGTTCCAGCTGACGCTTCGGGAGATCGCGCCGATGTCGACCGACGAGCTCGGGCACGAGCTCGGTGAGGGCGCCGAGAACACCCGGATCCGCGCGCGGGTCGCCGCTGCCGACGTGGTCGACGGGGCGACGCTGCTGCACCTGCACCCGATCGAGAGCCTCGCGGGCCAGAACCCGCCGCTTCGCCAGCGGCTCAGCGCCCGCCCGAACAACGCCTTCGTCGCGCAGTGGGAGCCCGTCTCCCCCGAGGAGTGGGCGATCGTCGCCGAGGCGATGCGCGCCGCAGCGGCCACCCTCGACGCGGTCTCCGACGCCCTGCTCAGCGAGTCGGTGCTGCAGTACGCGACGGGCAACGCGTCGCGCGCGTCCGCCGCGATGGACGCGATGTCGAGCGGCGCCGCCATCGACCCCGAACTCAGCGTGCTGGGCGTGCGGCAGTCGGGGCGCCTGCTCACCCACGGCCTGTTCGCCGCGATTCCCGACGGCGCGGCCGGCTGGTCGTCGACGCGACCGCGTGCGGTGGCGGAGCCGCGGCTCGAGGCGTGGGCGGCTCGGCGGCTCGGTGATCCGGCCGACATCGTCGTGACGGATGCCGCGGGCTCGCGTCACACGCTCGACGAGGCCGGCTGGGCCGCCCTCGACCTCGTCTTCACCGACGACCTCGCCTCGCTCGAACGCGAGCTGCGCGCGTCGATCCCCTCGCTCGGCGACACCCCGCTCGCCATGAGCCGCGACGACGACTGGCCCGTCAACACGCAGCCCCTGCTGCGGGTGGCGACCCTCGCGGCAACCCTCCGCACCCTCATCGCGGGCGCCTCCCCCGTCACCCCCGACGCGCTCGTGCGCACCGGCGAGCGCCCCGAGCGAACGATCGACGTCGACGAACTGCTGGACCGCGCCGAGGCACTGCTCGACCGGCTCGACGATGCGCTCGACGCCGGCGCGGACGCGATCGCCGCCGTCGACCCCGCGACGCTTGCCGTCGAGGAGGACGAGGTGGCGGGCGTCGTCGACGCGGTGCGCGGGCTCGCCGCCTTCGGCGTGCCGCTCGAACCCGACCCGGCGATTCCGCCGAACGTCGCGTGGGCGTGGGGTGCGTGGCACGCGGCTTCCGTTCGCCTCGAAGCAGGCCGCCGGACGCTGCAGTCTGCCCGTGCGCCGCGAGACCCGGCGTGGACCACCCCAGAGCTCGTCGACGCGGCGCAGTCGATCGCCGAAGGCGTGCTCGGCGACGGGTTCCTGATGCTGCCGCTGCTCGTGCCGGCCGACGCAGACGCATTCGCCCAAGCCGTGACCGCACCCGCGTTCGGGCCGCCGCCCCGGGCGAAGGTGCACGCCTTCGTGCGCGACCACGCAGCCGTGCGTGCCGGGGTCGGCCGCCTCGCCGAGGCGCAGCTGCTCGGCAGCGCGCTCGGCCGCGCCGTGCCGCTCACCGTCGTGCAGCTCACCGAACGCGACGGCGCCACGCCCGCCGCCGGCACCGACCGCTGGCTCGCCGGTCCGTTGCCCGACGACGTGCCGTGGCCTGCCACCACCGCAACCCACCTCGTCGTCGAGATCGTCGGAAGCGGCGGTGGTGCGCTCGCCGTCGCGTTCGCCGGCCTCGCCTTCGACGGCTGGACCGAGACGCTGCCGTTCCAGCCCGACCCGCGCGCCTTCGACCCCGCCGCACCCGAGAACCCGCTGCGCGCCGCACGCGCGACCACCGGGCTCGCCGTGCATGCGAACCAGGCGTCGGCCCGCGCCCCGCAGGTGCTGCTCTCGGCGATCTCGCCCGACGGCATGCGCTGGACGACCGACGCCGTCGTCGAGACCGTGCTCGAGGCTGTCGACCTCGCCCGCGCCCGGCTCGTGACCCTCGAACATGCGCCCGGCGACGCCGCGGTGCTGCCCGCGATCTACGTCAAGAGCCCGTGGCTGCAAGCGAGCAAAGGCCTGGTCTTCGCCGAGCTCGCCGACGTCGACTGGAAGCTCGCCGGCATCCCATTCCTCTCGGAGGTGGACTGATGGGAAAGATCGACCCGCTGGCCGTCGTCACCGCGGCGCAGCCGAACTCCCGCCTGGCAGAACTCATCAAGCTGTTCCCCGTCGCCGACCCGCCCGCGATGGTGCGCCTCGAGCCCGACTCGATCACCGGCGATCCGGCACCCGGAACCGAGGCACGCCTGGGGGACCCCGCGTGGATGCTCGGCCGGCAATGGCAGTTCGGCGAGCTCACCGGAGAGGACGCCGGCACGGTCGTGTCGGTGCACGTGGCCTCGCGGTCGCTGCCCGTGACCGCGTGGGCGCCGCTCGACGACGCCACCGGCGAACCGGGAGCACCGCTCGGCGAGATGGCGTGGCGGCCCTGGCGCCCGGGGGCGATCCTCGAGGAGCTGGTGCAGGATGTGCCCGCGCTCGGCTTCGGCAGGGGCCTGCGCCAGCGCGCCGAGGCCGGCGCTCAACTCGTGGACCTCCTCGTCGACGCCGGAGCGCCCGAGGTCGCCGCGGCGCTCGTGGCAAGACATCCGCTCGCCCTCGAACCCGACCCGAACGACCCCGACGGCACCCTCGACACCAAAGTGGGTCGGCTCTTCGCCGTGCTCGGCGGCGCGCTGCCCGACGGACTCGCCATCGCCGAGGAGCTCGCGGCGGGCGAACCCGACTGGGTGAGCGGCGCCGACGATGCGGACGCGGTGCGCGCTGCGGCCTCGGACTGGCTCGACTGGTTCCAGGGCGCACCCGACTCGGGCGGTGCCTGGTCGGTGGATCGGCTCGAGTACCGCTTCGCGCTGCGCTTCGGCGACGACGACCACGCGATCGTCGCGCGCGGCACCCAGTTCGGCTCGGCCGAAGTGCGCTGGAGCGACCTCGAGTGGGTCGAACGAGCCGGCGGTCAGGTGCCCGACGGGTCAGCCGACGGCACACCCGTCGACACCGAGGCGACGATGCTCGCCGCGCCGCTTCGATACCCGGCTATGCCGGCCGACCGTTACTGGCAACTCGAGGACGGCGCGATCGACCTCGGTGCGATCGAGGCACAACCGCACGACCTCGCCCGCATCTGTCTCGTCGAGTTCGCGATGTCCTCGGGCGACGACTGGCTGAGCGTGCCCGTCGACGGCCTGCTCGGCGCCGTCAACCAGATCACCCGCGTGGAGCTCACCGACGACTTCGGCGACTCGTCCGAGCTCACCGAGCTCGTCGACGAGCGCTTCACGATGTTCAAGCTCGCTTCGGCCACGGGACGGATGCTCCCGGGTGTCGTGCTGCCGCCGGTCGCCGCGGGCACGCTCGTCGGCGACGCGTTCGAGGAGGTGCTCTTCCTTCGCGACGAGATGGCGAACATGGCGTGGGCCATCGAGCAGACCGTGCAGGGCCCGAGCGGCGATCCCCGGTCGCGCGCGAGTGAGCCGCCGCCCGCACCCGACCGGTGGCCGACCGGCCTTGGCCCTGAGGAACTCGTGTATCGCCTGCAGTCGCGCGTCCCCGCGCACTGGATCCCGCTCGTGCCGATCAGCACGGCCCCCGGGCAGGTGTCGCTGCGCAAGGGCGCGCTCCTCCGCGACGGCGAGCCCGTGCTGCCGACCGGCGTCACCCTCGAGCCGACACCGCTCACCTTCCCTGGCGAGGAGATTCCCCGCGAGGGCGTGCACCTGCGCGCCGTGCCCGTGCTCGCCCGCCGTGCCGACGGCCGCTACGTGCGCTGGACCGCCTACCGGGTGCGCACCGGCCGCGGCGAAGCGTCGAGCCGCCTCGCCTGGGACTCGGCGCTCGCGACGACGCAGATGCGGCACTTCGACCGCTGAGCGCGCCTCCGCCGAGAGCCTCGTACGGCTCGGGCTCGTCAGGCCCTGAAGGGGGTCTTGCGCCACGCGGTCGACGGGGGCAACCTGAGATCCGGAGGTCACGCTCATGGCCCGTAACGATTCGACCGGGGCAAAAGCCCGAATCCCGGTTCGGATCCCTCACCGCGACATCGAACTCGATGGCGACCTCACCGTGCCCGCACATCCGCGCGGTCTTGTGGTCTTCGCGCACGGAAGCGGCAGCGGGCGGCACAGCCCGCGGAACCAGCACGTCGCGGCCGACCTCGCGTCGGCTGGATTCGCCACGCTGCTCATGGACCTGCTGACCCAAGCCGAGGAAGACGTCGATGTCGACACGAGGGAGCATCGATTCGACATCCCCCTGCTCGCCGCCCGAGTGGTCTCGGCGATCGACTGGGCCGAGGGCGTTCCCGAGGTCGCGGAGCTGCCGGTCATCGCATTCGGCGCGAGCACCGGCGCCGCCGCCGCGCTCGTCGCCGCGGCCAAGCGACCGGACCGCGTGGCCGGCGTCGTCTCGAGGGGCGGCAGGCCCGACCTCGCGGGCGACGCGCTCGCCGACGTGCGTGCCCCCGTGCTGCTCATCGTCGGCGGGAACGACCTCGTCGTGATCCAGCTGAACGAGGATGCCGCGCGCGAACTGACCGCACCGGTCGACATCCGGATCGTCCCGGGCGCAACGCACCTCTTCGAGGAGCCCGGCACGCTCGACCGGGTGACCGACCTCGTACTCGAGGCGCTCGATCGTTGGTTGCCGACACCGACCGGCCGGCATCGGTGACGAGTCGAAGATGCCGGGGGCCGCTTCATGCGACCCCGGCCCCCGCGGTCACGCCGGCAGCCACACCCGCATCGTCGACGGCCCGCGCTGGGCCCACTCGTGATACGGCACGAGGGCGACTTCGTGCACGGATGCCTCGGCCTGCGCCGCGTCGACCTCGTCGCCGTACGGCCACGACCCGATCCCCGGATGCCGCTCCCGCACGGCGACGAGCACGCGCCCGTCGGCCTCGCGCGGCGGCACGGCGGCGTCGAGGAGGATGTCCGCGACATTCGTCGCCGTGATGCCCGCCTCGGCCAGGTCGACCGACTCGAGCGCGAAGACCTCGGGGCCGCGCTCGACCACGAGGCATCCGCGCACCGCATCGATACGGGGGTCGGGCGAGGTGAACCGCGGCGCGATCGGCAAGTCGAGCTCGACGCGCTCGCCGGCTGCGAACGCACGGGTCACCCGGGCGTAGCCGGGCTCGAGCGCGGCCGACGCCTCCGGAACCACTGCCCCGGCCGCGTCGCGCACAGCGACCTGCGCTCCCGCCGCCCACGCGGGAACGCGCAGTGAGAGCGTCCACGGCACGGCGGCATCCGTCAGCACGCGCACTCGCACCGAGCCCTCGGCCGGGTACGCCGTCTCGACCTCGAGCGCGATCTCGCCGCCCCCGTCGAGCGTCGTGCGGATCGACGCGGGCGCGTACTGGTGCAGCTGCACACCCCCGGCGTCGGCGGTCGCGAGGTAGGCCGCGAGGCTCGCGAAGGTGCGGGCCACGTTGGGCGGGCAGCACGACACCTCGAACCACGGCGCCCGCAGCGACGACGACGCGCGCGGCGACACCTCGTCGGCCGAGGCGTGCTCGGCCGGCCGGCGCTGGTGGAGCGTGTTCGCGTAGTAGAACGACGTGCCCTCGGCCGACGGCGAGGTCGCCACGACGTTGAAGAGTGTGCGCTCGATGAGGTCGGCGTAGCGGGACTCGCCCTCGGCGAGCAGCATCCGCCAGCTGAACATGATCGACGCGACGCCCGCGCACGTCTCGGAGTAGGCGCGATCGGAGGGCAGTTCGAAGTCGTCGCCGAACGCCTCGTCCTGATGGTGCGAGCCCTGCCCGCCCGTCACGTAGGTGCGGCGCGCGACCGTGTTGGTCCACTGGCGTTCGAGCGCTCCGAGCAGCTCGGTGTCGCGGGTCTCCACCGCGAGGTCGACGGCGCCCGCGGCGAGGTAGTTGGCGCGCACCGCGTGACCGCGCAGCACGTCGGCCTCCCGGACGGGAATGTCGTCCTGGTAGTACGAGCGGCCGAACTCGATGTCGGGCAGCACGCCCGTGCCGTGACGCTCGATGAACAGCTGCGCCTGGCGCAGATAGCGCTCGTCGCCGGTCACGCGCGAGAGCTCGACGAGCCCCAGCTCGATCTCGGCGTGGCCGCACATCGACTGGATGCCGTCGTCGCCGAACACCTCGCACACGAGATCCGCCGCGCGTCGGGCGATGTCGATGAGCCCGTCGTCGGCGTCGGGACGTGTGCGCACCCGGGCGACCGCCGCCTGGAACAAGTGGCCGAGGTTGTAGAGCTCGTGGCCC
Source organism: Agromyces albus (assembly GCF_030815405.1). NCBI lineage: Bacteria > Bacillati > Actinomycetota > Actinomycetes > Micrococcales > Microbacteriaceae > Agromyces > Agromyces albus. Next base: position 3,151,048 of record NZ_JAUSWX010000001.1, read on the forward strand.
GACTCGAGGTTCTCCCACCGCGGCTCCTGCCCGGGCCGGCCGAATCGCGTGTTCAGGTAGCCGTCGGGCTCCTGGGCGGCCGCGACTCGCGCGACGACGGCGCGGAATCGCGCATCGAGGCCGGCGATCGCGTCGGCGGAGCCCGCCGCGCCTGCGCCGGCTGCGTCATCCGCCGCACTGAGACGCCCGATCTCCCACGCCACCGCCTCGAGGTACTTGTAGACCTCGGAGTCCGAGAACTCCCGGCCGCGCCGGCCCTCGGGAAGCGCTCCGGATGCCGCGAGGTCGAAGTTCGCGATCCACCCTTCGCGCTCGAGCCAGCCGGCGATGTGCGCGAGGGTCGCCGTGCCGTTGACGCGCTGCCGTTCGCCCCAGAACCCGCCGCGAATCGTGACCTCGTCGAGGCCGAGCGGACGGAGGACGGCGTGCGATGGAGCAACGGGTGCGATGGGCGCTGCCGCGGTCCGAGCGGCGGACGTGGCGCGAGCGGTGAAGGTCATGTTCATCCCTTGAAGGCGCCCGACATGAAGCCGCGCACGTAGTGACGTTGGAGGATCAGGAAGAGGAGGATGCACGGCAGCGCGAGCACCACGACGCCGGCTTCGGTGGCGCCGTAGTCGACGACCCCCTGCACCTGGACCCGGAGGTTCGCAACCGCGAGCGGGAGCGTCATCCGGTTCGTGTCGTTGATGAGGATGAGCGGTGCGAAGAAGTCGTTCCACGCGGCGAGGAACGCGAAGAGGCCGATCGTGATGAGGCCGGGCTTCACGGCCGGGATCAGCACCCGCCACAGCGCGCCGAAGGTGGAGCATCCGTCGACCATCGCGGCCTCATCGAGCTCGCGCGGGATCGACTCGAACGAGATGCGCATCATGAAGGTCGAGAACGGCAGCTGGAACATCGTGAGCACGAGCGCGACGCCCACGAGCGAGTTCGACAGGCCCACGATGTTGAGCAGCACGTAGAGCGGGATGAGCAGCGTCGCGTACGGCACCATGAGGATCGCGAGCGTCGCGAGGAACAGCACGTCCTTTCCGGGGAACCGGAACCGCGCGAACGCGTACCCGCCGAGCAGCGACACCGCGAGGGTGAGCGCCACCGTGAGCAGCGAGACGAAGAGCGAGTTGCCGAGGTAAATCCAGATGCCGGCCTGGTAGTTCGCGAGGGTCAGGTAGTTGCCGATGCCCCAGCCGTCGACCTGGTTCGTGCCCGCTCGCGGCGCCACCGACGAGATCGCCGTCCAGACCAGCGGATAGAGGAAGATCACGGCGAGTCCGGCGGTCAGGACCCACCCGGGCGTGCGCAGGGCGATGCCCGCGAACGAGGTCGGCGCGTGCTTGCGGATGCTGCGACCCGCGCGATGCCCGCGCGAACCGCCGTTCGCGGCATCCGTCACGATCGACCGCGTCGAGTCGGGTGCGGTGTCGATGCTCATCAGTCCTCCACCTTGCGGCCGAATGCGCGGATCTGCGCGATGTTGATCACGACGAGGGCGAGCAGCACGATCACCGAGAGCGCCCCGGCGACGCCGAGGTCGTTCGGGCCCTGGAACGCCACGCTGTAGATGAGCTGCACGACCGTGATCGTCGAATTGTCGGGGCCGCCCTTCGTGAGGATGTAGAACTGCTCGAACGCGAGCAGCGACCCGGTGACGCACAGCACGGTCGTGAGCGCGAGCGTCGGCTTGAGCAGCGGCAGGGTCACGTCGCGGAAGGTCTGCCAGCGGGAGGCGCCGTCGATCCGGGCCGCTTCGTAGACGTCTTCGGGAATGCCCTGCAGGCCCACGAGCATGAGCAGCATGTAGAAGCCCGCGTAGCGCCACACGATGAGGAAGATCGTCGACCACAGCGCCCCGTCGGGCGTGCCGAGGAACGTGAACCCCCACGACTTCATGAGGTCGGCGAACGGGCCCGCGATCGGGGAGTAGATCACGTAGAAGAGGAGCGAAGCGGATGCCAGGCCGAGAGCGCTCGGGATGAGGAACGAGGTGCGCAGCAGCCCCTTCCAGCGGCTCGACTCCTGCACGAGCAGGGCGAGGCCGAGGCTCAGCGCGAGCAGGATGATCGTCGTGAGCACCGTGTACTTCACCGTGAACACGACGGAGTCCATGAAGAACCGATTCGAGATCGCGTCGCCGTAGTTCTCGGGGAAGTTCACGCCCTGGTTGCCGCTCAGCAGGGGCCAGTCGGAACCAGACATCTGCAGCACGAGCAGGAGGGGCAGCACGAAGAGCAACAGCACGAAGAGCGTGGTCGGGGACGCGTAGAGCCAGCCGGCGAGCGCGCCGTGGGTGCGGCGCCCGCGGCGGCCGCCGCGGCCCAGGCGTCGCGATCGCGGCCCGTCGGGCGGTGCCGCGGGGGATGCCGCGGTGTTGAGCGTGGCAGTCATGAGGTGGAGCCTTTCAGAGGGGCGGGTGGCCGGCACCCGGGGGTATCCGGGTGCCGACCGGTCGTCGACGGACTACTGCGAGAGCACCGCGGTGATCTCGTCGTTGTCGGCGTCGACGGATGCCCCGTCACCGAGCACCGCGTTGCGCACGAGCGTGAGCCACGGGCTGTTCGGCGCGTTGAACGCCTGCTGGAAGTTGATCGCCACGGGGGTGTCGCCGGCTCCGGCGACCTCGCTGATCGTGACGAGGCGCGGGTCCTTCTCGGAGAACTCGTTGTTCGCGAGGTCGGCGCGGGAGACCACGTCGTTGTTCTTCGCGAGCACGCCCACCTGCGCGTCTTCCGACATCATCCAGTTCAGGAAGTTCCACGCCTGCGCGGCCTTCTTGGAGTCCTTCGAGATGCCGAGGCCATCGCCACCGACGAACGTCGATGCGCCGCCCTCAGGCCCAGGGATGCCGGCCACTCCGGCGTCGAACGGCGTCGACGAGAGCAGCGTCGCCGGGTAGAACATGAGTCCGACCTTGCCCTCGGTGAAGCCGGCGGTCCACGTGGGGCCCGCTTCGTCTTGCGAGGAGGGCAGCACCGCGCCGGAGTCCCAGAGGTCCTTCCAGACGGAGTACATCTCCTTGGCGGGGTCGCTCGCGAGCAGCGACTCGGCGCCGTCGTCGGAGAGCACCTCTTCGCCGTCGGCCCACATGCTCGGGAACCACGTGAAGACGAGGCATCCGCCGCAGTTCAGGCCCGTTGCCGTGCCGTAGGTGTCGGGCTTGTTCAGGGCCTGGATCGCCTTCGCGGCATCCGCGAACTCCTGCAGGTTGGCCGGCGCTACCTCGGGGTCGAGGCCCGCCTCGGCGAAGAGCTCCTTGTTCCAGAACATCATCGAGAGGTCGAGTACGAACGGGAGCACGTGCTCCTTGCCGTCGAGGGTTCCGGCCGACAGGTGGCCCGCGTTGATCTCGTCCTTGAAGTCGAGGCCGTCGATCTGCGCCGAGATGTCCTGGAAGAGGCCCTGCTCGACCCAGTTCGGCACGTAGACGATGTCAGCGGCGAAGAGATCGGGGAGGCCCCCTGAGCCAGCTGCTGCGCCGACCTTCGCGACGTAGTCGTCGTTCGGCACGACGGTGAGCTCCACCTGGTTCTCGTGGCTGTCGTTGTACGCCTCGACGAGGAGCTTCGCCTGCTTCTCGAGCGGGGCGCGGGTCCAGAGCGTGAGGGTGCTGCCGTCGTCGACGCCCTCGGGTCCGGCGTCGGCAAGGGCGGTGCCCGTCGGCTCCGCGCTCGCACACGCGGACGCGCCGACCAGCATCGCGCCCGCGATGAGGGCGCCGGCGATGCCGCGCAGGCGACGTGTGGTGCTGCTCATGGTTTCTCCTCTGACTCGTCATTGAGCGGGCTGCAGGACAACCCGGTGCATCGGCATCCGGTCTCGGGTTCGAAAATACCGAAATGCTTTTCGGTACGTTACCCTTGGGATTCGGGCCGCGTCAAGAGCGGGATCCGGTACCGTTTACGTCACGGAAGGGGGTCGCGATGGTGCGCACTGAGAGTTCCAGTTCCGGCCGCACGTCGACGCTCAGCGATGTCGCCCAGCTGGCGGGCGTCTCGATCGCAACGGCGTCGAAGGCGATCAACGGCCGCGACGAGGTCGCCCCCGCGACGCGCCGGCGCGTGCTCGAGGCGGCCGAGCAGCTGTCGTTCACCCCCAACCAGCTCGCTCGCAGCCTTCTCGCCGGGCGCACCGGCACCGTGGGCCTGCTCACGAGCGACCTCGAGGGCCGGTTCGTCATCCCGATCCTGATGGGCGCCGAAGACGCGTTCGGGGCCGGGCAGGTGAACGTGTTCCTATGCGATGCGCGAGGCGACGCGATCCGCGAGCAGCACCACTTGAAGGCGCTGCTCAACCGCCGCGTCGACGGCATCATCGTCGTGGGCCGTCAGACCGACCCGCGCCCGTCAGTCGGAACGCTGCCTGTGCCGGTCGTCTACGCATACGCACCATCCGACGACCCGAACGACCTCTCGATCACTCCAGACAACCGCGCCGGCGGACGGCTCGCGGTCGAGCACCTCATCTCGTGCGGGCGGAGCCGCATCGCCCACATCAGCGGCGACCCCGCCTACGCGGCCGCCCGCGACCGCCTGCTCGGCGTGCGCGATGGGCTGCAGGCCGCCGGCCTCGAGCTCGTGGGCGATGCGATGTTCTCGGTGTGGTCGGAGCACTGGGGGCGGGATGCCGCGGCGATGCTGCTCGCGCAGCATCCCGAGGTCGACGGCATCGTGTGCGGCTCCGACCAGATCGCCCGGGGAGTGCTCGACACGCTGCGCGATCTCGGACGGCGGGTGCCTGAAGACGTCGCCGTCATCGGCTACGACAATTGGGAGATCCTCGCGACCAACTCCCGTCCCGAGCTGACGAGCATCGACGCCAACCTCCAGCAGCTCGGCCGCGTCGCCGCCAAGCGCGTCTTCACCGCGCTCGACGACGAGCAGCGCTCGGGCACCGAGTACCTGCCCGTGCGGCTCGTCATCCGCGGGTCGACCATCGCGCGTCGCTGACTTCTGAGCTGGCGTCCTGGTGAGGACCGGCTGAGGGGCCGGCACCTGATCGACTAACATTCGGGGATGACGAACCCGGCTCCGATCGACGACGTCCCGATCGGCGGTGAGGTCATTCGCCTCGGGCAGTTCCTGAAGTTCGCTGGGCTCCTCGACTCCGGTGGAAACGTGAAAGAGGCCATCATCAATGGCTATGTGGCCGTGAACGGCGAGGTTGATCGCCGACGCGGACGGCAGCTGCAGCTCGGCGACATCGTCAGCTTCGATGGACGCAGGGTCCGTGTCTGCCCGTGAGGCCGGTCCTGTTAGTTGATGATCTCGCCTCGCTCGTCGGCGTGGAGCGCTGCCAGCCGTTCTCTCCACGCCTGTAGCGCCTCAGGAGTCAGTCGCGTCCAATCAGTGTTTTCGCCAACGATCCTGAGTGGCGCACTGCTGCGGTATGAGCGGGTGGGGTTGCCGGGGAACTTCTTGTCGGTCACGTTCGGGTCGTCCTCAAACGGTCCGGTCGGCTCGACGGCATAGACGCGCGGGGCACCGTCACCGGCCGCGAGTTCCGCAGCAAGTCCGGCACCGTCGGGAAGAGCGGTGAAATAGATGTGGTTCATCACGACTTCGGGACGATAGTTCGACCGGAAGCCCGCAGTAAGAAGATCACCGATCCGGAGATCGGCTTTCGTGCCGTGAAAGAACGGCCCATCGTCCAGCGCTTGGCTCACGGCGACAGCCTAGGCGGGCGACATCCGTAAAGCACAGCGGGCACCGAACCGGGTCTGCCGAAAATACCTCGTTGCGCTGAGGGATCCGACTGCGTACGCCCGCAGGCGCACTGGCGTGCAGTGCTGCTAGCCGAGGCGGCTGCCGAGGGCTTCGAGGAGGCCTCGCATGCCTTCTTCGCGGTTGGGGCCGTCCGTCCAGAACTTGTCGAAGAAGACACCATGTTCGGCATGCGTGAGCCGGGTGCCCTCGGGGATCTGCTCGAACTCGAAGGATGCCACCGATGTCGACATATGGATGCCGTCCAGCCACATGTCGTAGGTCGTGACGATGCGGACGTGCTCGACGATGTCGGTGTAGACGGCCTCGTACCGTGACAGCGGTCCACCGTGGAACTTCGCCTCGTCGACGTCGCGTCCGCCGACGCGGAAGTCGAACGCCCACTCGCGGGACTCGAAGGTCTCACCGTCGCCGAACCAGCTGCGCTTCTGCTCCTCGTCGGCGAACGCCTGCCAGACCTTCTCGACAGGTACGCGATAGTCGCGTGTGAGGGTGAACCCGGCGTGCGCGAGTCGGTGCTCGATCGTCATCGGTGCGTCCTATCGAGTGAAGTTGACGTGGATCGTGCCGCTCTCGGCGACCTCCGTCGTCACATGGTGCGTGTGCTCAAGGCCTCGAAGGTCGTCCCACACGCGGTTGCCCCGGGCGAGCACGATCGGTGCGATCGCGACGTGCAGGTCGTCGACGACGTCGGCACGCAGGAAATTGCGCGCAGTGCGCACCCCGCCCCCGACCCGGACGTCGAGTCCGCCGGCAGCGGTGGTGGCCTCCGCGAGTACATCCTCGATCGCGCCGCTGCGGAAATGGAAGGTCGTGCCGCCGTCCATCGCGATCGACGGGAGGGGTGCGGAGTGAGTGAGCACGTAGACCGGGCAGCCGAACGGCGGCTTGTCACCCCACCACCCCTTCCAGTCGGGGTCGTCGGGATACGTGTGCAGACCGAACATGGCTGCGCCCATGATCTCGGCGCCCACGCCTGTGAAGAACGCCGCTGCGTACGAATCATCGACGCCGGTCGTTCCCGCGCCGCTCGTGTGGCCGAATACCTTCTGTCGGAATGTGCGCGTAGCCGCGTATGCCGCGGTGAGCGGTCCCCAATCCTCCCCCATCGGATTGTCGGCCGAGGGATCGGGGGCGGCGGTGTATCCATCGAGCGATGAGAACAGGTCGATGCGAACTCTGGTCATGCTAGGTCTCCTTGGTGGTTGCGCGGGTCAGGTGGATGCCGAGGCGGTCTGCCTGGCGTTCGGCGGATGTTCGTTGCTCGCCGAGCCAGAGATGGAGGACGTCAAGCGCGCCCGGTCGCAGGCTCACGGTGCGGACGCGTCCCTGCTTGTTCGAGGTGACCACTCTCGCGTCCTCGAGGACCCGCAAGTGCTGAAGCAGGGACGGCAACGTCATCGAGAACGGGGCCAAGAGATCAGACACCACCGCCGGGGACTTCGCGAGCCGCTCAACGACCATCCGCCGAGTGGGATCCGCGAGAGCGCGAAGCACCGCGTCAAGCTCTGCGGAATAGTTAGGCATATGCCTAACTATTCCTTATGCGAGGCGGCGCGTCAACCGGCGCCGGTACGCGGTTGGCTTACGCGCCTGGGATGCAACGTGAAGTATTCGTCGCCAAACGCAGCGCCCGAGTGGCCCGCCGGGCGATCGACTATCCGGTCGCGACGCCCTCGACGCGACCCTCGGCATCGGCCAGCAGCGTGCCGAGCACGACGCCGCCTGAGGCCAGCCCACGCGCACCGCCTCCCCCGGAACGAAGCCCGTGCCCGTCACCCCGAGCGATCCCCCCGCAGCGACCTTGCCGCTGCCGAGCTCGATCGTCGGCGGTTCCGGCTCGGTGATCTCGACGACCACCTCGCGGGCGTCCTCGACGTTGCCCGCGGCATCCGTCGATCGATACGACACCGTGGTCCTTCCGACGTCGGCGATCCGCACGGGCTCGGAGCCCACCTCGGTCCAGGCCCCCTCGTCGACCCGCACCTCCGTGCTCAGGACGCCGGAGTGCGCGTCGGTCGCGGCGAAGCGGAGGTCGACGGGATTGCCGCCCGGCTCCGACGGCACGCCGACGACGAGCACCGTATCGGCGCTCGCGATGCGACCGCAATCCTTTTCGGATTTTTCGGAATGAGCGAAACTGGGCGGCGCGACCGCCCACATCGCAGCGACGCGCTCGGCGTATCGGACGTCGGTGTCGCCGGCGTCAGCCCTGCCACACCTCGAGCGGCGGTCGCTCTGCGGCGAGCGCCGCCCACGTCTCCTCGGTGATGTGCACGTCGACGAGTTCGAGGGTGGCGTGCAGGCGCTCGACGTCGGAGATGCCCACGACGGTGGAGTGGATCCGCTCGTCGCGCATGCTGTACTGCAGCGCCGCCGCGGCCAGCGGGATGCCGGCCTCGCGGCAGATCTCGCGCATGCGATCCGCGCTTCGGATCACCTCGGGAGCCGCGGGTCCGTAGGCATAGGAATGGGCGAACCGAGGGTCGTCGGTGAGGATGCCCGCTCCATACGGCGCCGCGTTCGTGATGCCCATGCCACGGCGGGCCGCCTCGTCGTAGAGCTGGTCGGCCGAGCGATCGAGCAGCGTCATCCGGTTGTGGTTGATGAGCGTGTCGAAGACGCCCGTCTCCACGAATTGCAGCATGAGGTCGGCCGGCCCGCCCGACACGCCGATGTTCTCGGCGAGACCCTGCCGCTTCATCTCGACGAGCGCTTCGACGGGCCCGCCATCCTCGGTCGCCGCCTCGAAGGTGGTGTTCTCGGGATCGTGGATGAAGAGCACGGGAACCCGGTCGACGCCGAGTCGCTCGAGGGACTGCTCGAGGCTCCGCCACATCTGCTCGCCGCTGAAGTCACCGGTCGGCACGTCGCGGTCGACTTTCGTCTGGAGCACGATCGAGTCATCCCAGATCTCGTTCCGGAACAGGTCGCCGATGAGCTGCTCACTCACGCCGCCCCCGTAGATGTTCGACGTGTCGACGAAGTTGATCGGGCTCTCCGCCGTCGCCACCGCGAGGTCGGCGATGCGCCGGAGCGCGGTGGGCTCGTCTTCTCCCGCGCGAACCCAGCTCGACGTGCCGAGACAGAGCGCAGACACGCGGATGCCGGTGCTCCCGTACTCGCGAATCCACTCGTCGTCACCAGGTCGTGCCGGCTGCTTGGTCATGCGTCGACCCTATCGATCGGTGCGCTACTCGACCACCGAGGCAGACGGCGACGTCACCGAGGCACGGGACACGAGCCTCGTCTCGAGCGTGTGCAGTGAGCGCGTCGTCGTCTCGCCGTCGATGAGCGCGAGCAGCGTCTCGGCGGCCTGCTCCCCGAGCTCGTGCATGGGCTGCTCGATCATCGTGAGGGGCGGATCCATGACCGCGGCCCACGAGCTGTCGTCGAAGCCGATGAGCGAGACATCCGCGGGATACGCCAGCCCGGCCGCGCGCACCGCGCGGAGCGACCCGGTCATCGCGTCGGTCTCGGTGCAGAACACGGCCGTGACGCGATCGGGCAGCGCGAGCATGCGCGAGACCTCGTCGACCGCTCGCATCTCGGTCTTGTCGCCCACCATCACGAGGTCGGGGTCGAAGGGGATGCCCGCGTCGTCGAGCGCGTCGAGGTAGCCGCGAAGCCGCTCGGCGTCGGTCCAGAGGTTCTTGGCCGCGGCGGCGAGGAGTTCCCGGCGCGTCGCCGGCCGCTCGTTCGTCGACGGGCCCCACACGAACCCGATGCGCGTGTGCCCCGCGCGGATCAGGATGTCGACGGCCTCGCGAGCGGCGGCCCGGTTGTCGATCACCACGGCGTCGAGATCGAGGTGCGAGACGTCGCGGTCGACGAGCACGACGGGGATGCCGTGTTCGATGGCAGCGGTGATGTGCGCGATGTCGCCGCGTTCGACCGCTGCAGAAGCGACGATGACGCCGTCGACACGCTTGTCGATGAGCACGTTCATCGCGGCGATCTCCTCGCCGAGGTCTTCGTGCGTGCTGAGCACGATCGTGTCGAAGCCGCGCTCGCGCGAGGTGTCGGAGATGCCCCGCACGACGCCGGCGAAGAACGGGTTGCCGATGTCGGCCACGATGACGCCGAGGGTGTGGCTCACGCCGGTCGACATGCTGCGCGCGAGGGCGTTCGCCCGGTAGCCGAGCTCTTCAGCTGCGGCGAGCACCCGCTCGCGCAGCTCGGGACTCACGTAGCCGTAGCCGCCGAGGGTGCGCGCCGCGGTCGCCCGACCGACTCCCGCCGCCGCAGCGACCTCGGAGATGGTGGGTGGGCTCGAGGCCCGCTCGCGTTCAGCAGCCATACCGCCGTGCCGACCTTTCACCCGTGCGCCTCGACTCACCACATGCTAGCGGCGACGGGTTCGCCCGACGGGCGGGCCCGGCCGAACGCGCCCTCGACGAAGCACTGCGCGTGCGCGGCATCCGCTCCGGCCCAGAGAGCCGACGCGAGCTGGTCGCGAGACGGCGGCGCAGCACGGCTCCAGCCGGCCGCGAGCAGCGAGACGACGAACCCGGTGAGGAACGCGTCGCCGCAGCCCATCGTGTCGACGATCGTCGTGGAGTCGTCGACGAGATGCGCGCTCGCCTCGACCGTCACGGTGCCGTCGGTCACGATCGCGCCATCCGTGCCCCTGGTCGCGAGGGCGACGGATGCCCCGCGCGCGATCGCGTCGGCGAGCAGCGCCCGTGTCTCTTCGCCGTCGAGGTGCGAGCACGAGAGCAGCACGAGGTCGGCGTGCGGGCAGATGCGGTCGAGGTACCCGGGCGTGCGGAACTCGTCTTCGCTCGAGAGGTCGAAGGAGACGAGGGACCCCGTCGCCGCGAGCTTCGGCAGCTCGCCCTCACTGCGCGAGTACACGCTCGAGTGCACGAGGTCGAAGCCGCCGGCGAACTCGAGCAGCCGCGCGTCGAGCTCGAGCGGATTCCGCACCGTGACGCCGCCGCCGTTCCAGCCGAGGAAGGTGCGTTCGCCGTGCTCGACCCGCAGGGTGGAGATGCCGCTCTCGCCCTCGCGGAACACGCTGTGCGAGACATCCACCCCCTCTGCCGCGATCGCCTCGTGCAGCGAATGCCCTGCGGCATCCTCGCCGAACACGCCGAGGTAGGCGGCCTCTGCGCCGAGCTGTCGCGCGAAGACCGCGACGTTCACGCAATTGCCGCCGGGGTAGTCGAGGCCCCGGTCGAGGAACCGATCGACGATGTTGTCGCCGAAGCCGAGCACGCGCATGGCTGTCTCCTGAAGATGAAGCGGATGCCTCGTGCCGCCCCCCATTGCGGCCGGCACGAGTCATCCGTGGAACCGGATCAGTACTCGACGACGCGGTAGTACCGCCGCAGGTCGAGCGAGTGGTTGCGCACCCGCTCGAGGTGCTTGCTGACCCGGCCCATCACGGTGTCGAGCACGAGCGGGGCGAGGAGCCCGCGGAACTCGGGGCTGATGCCCTCGAGCGGGTAGTGCTTCGTGTCGAACACGGTCACCTTGTTCGAGACCTTCTTCGCGAACCGCTCGACACGGTCGGTGAGGGGGCGGGTCTCGTCTTCGCCCTGGAAGATGATGACGCTCGTATCGGGCTCGATGAGCTCGAGCGATCCGTGGAAGAACTCGGCGCTGTGCACGCGCGTGGTGCGCAGCCACTGCATCTCCTCGAGGATGCACATCGAGTAGAGGTAGGTGAAGCCCCAGAGGTTTCCGCCGCCGACGAGGAAGTGGTAGTCGGTGTCGGCGTGGGCCTCGGCGAAGTCGGATGCCGCGGGCTCGGCCTGGCCGGCGACCTCGACGAGCAGCTCGGGAATGGCCGCGAACTCGTCGGCGAACTTCTCGTAGCCATCGAACTCGCCGCGCACCGAGAGTAACCGGGTCATGAACAGCAGCATCTGCATGTCGAACGGCCAGGTCTTCGGCTCGGACACGAGCGCGAGGTCGACGGCCTGGGCGATCGGCGACTCGGGGTAGCCGGTGAATGCGACGGTCGTGGCGCCGCGGGCCTTGCAGTACTCGATCGCGCGGAGGCTGTCGTCGGTCGTGCCCGACACCGACGTGAAGATCGCGACCGAGTTCGCGCCGAGGCTCGCGTCGCCCGACTCGATGAGCTCGGCGGCGATGACGCTGCGCACGGGCAGCGTGGAGCCGCGGCGGGCGAGGTGCTCGTAGGGCCACATCGCCGCATACGTGCCGCCCGCGCCGATGAGGAAGAGGTTGTCGAAGCCGTCGGCGTGCAGGCGGTCGACGAGCTCCTCGATCTGGGGCCGGAGCGCGATGGCGCTCGCCGTCTGGTTGCGGAAGGTCAACTCGTCGAAGCCGAGCATCGGTGGTCCTTTCGAAGCGGATGAACCGGCGTGTGTTGTTCAACTGGTACCGGTATCAGGTCGGGCCCATGCTGGCATATCGAATCGGGAGAATCAACACTGGTACCGGTATCAGATTGTGTGTAGAGTCGGGCACCACCACGCAGTACGTGTCACAGAGATCCAACGGCGGATCGCCGGAGCCCACCTCCTCCGGCATGGTCCGGCCCCCCTCTCTCCGAGTTGAAGGAAGACCCATGCACGCACAGAAAGTCACTGCACTCACCGCGCTGGCGGCGGCATCGGCGCTCGCGCTGAGCGGCTGCGCCGGAGGCCCGACCGCGACCGCCGCCGATGTCTCGGCCGACCCCGAGTTCTCGGGCACGCTCAGCATCCTCACGAAGTTCGGCGGCGACCCGCTCGGTCCGTACTTCGAGACGCTCGCCGCCGAGTACGAGGAGCAGCACCCCGACGTCACGATCGAGCTCATCCAGGAGACCGACCAGAGCGTCAAGGACAAGACGAAGACGCTCACCGCCTCGGGCGCCCTCCCCGACATCTACTTCACATGGACCGGCAACTGGGCCGAGAACTTCATCGACGGCGGGCTCGCAGCCGACCTCACCGAGGTCGTCGCACCGGGCACCGAGTGGGGCGACACGTTCGGCGAGGCATCCCTCAGCGCATTCGAGGTCGACGGCAAGTACTACGGAATCCCGCTCTACAACAACGGCAAATTCATGGGTTACAACACGACGATCTTCGAGGAGGTCGGCATCGAGGTGCCCACGACCTTCGAGGAGCTCATCGAGAGCTGCGCGCCGATCCGCGCCGCCGGCTACGAGCCCATCGCCTTCGGCAACAAGGATGGCTGGCCTGCGCTGCACTACCTGCAGCAGCTCTTCGCCTACAACGTGCCGAGCGACGTGCTGCACGACGATTTCTCCCCCCGACACCGCGACGCTCGACGACCCGGGCTACGTCGCGTCGCTCGAGCAGTTCAAGACCCTCGTCGACGAGTGCACCGACACCGGCAGCGGCACGAACGGCGTGCTCTACACGACGGCGCAAGAGGCGCTCGCCGGCGGCCGGGCCGCGATGTACTACCAGGAGATCCTCGAGTTCGACACCGTCACCGCCGAGGGCAACGCCCTCACGCCCGAGAACTTCGGCATCTTCGCCCTTCCGGTCCCCGACGGCGGCAAGGGTGAGCCCGGCGCGATCGAGGGATCGCCCGAGGGATACCTCATCAACGCGAAGTCGCCGCGAGCCGCGCTCGCGGTGGACTTCATGAAGTTCGCCACGACGCCGGAGAATGCCGCAACGCTGTCGGCGCCGCCGTATGGACAACCGAGCACGATCGTCGGGGCGGTCACGCCCGAGACGTCGAGCGTCGCCGTGTACGAGGGCATCACGAAGGTGAACGAGGCATCCGAGATCATCATCTGGCTCGACACGGTCACGGTTCCCGAAGTGGCCGATGCCTGGCTCGCCGGCGGTGAGGCCCTGATCAGCGGGGGCTCCACTCCCGAAGAGGTGCTCGAGAGCGTGCGGAATGCTTCTGACGCAGCCGAGTAAGACCGTGGAGCGGGCGCCGGCGGCACAGGCCACCGGCGCCCAGCCCCCGCGCACGCCAAAGCGTCCCGGCATCCGTCGCCTGCTCGGCCTCGCCTGGATCCTGCCGGCCGTCGTGATGCTCGCGGTCTTCGTCTACCTGCCGCTCGTGCAGAACCTCGGGTTCAGCACGATCGAGTGGGACATCTACAGCGGCAGCCAGGAGTTCATCGGACTCGATAATTACGTGAAACTCGTCGGCGACCCGATCTTCTGGTCGGCGCTCGGCAACAACCTGCTCTACGCGGTCATCTCGCTCGGGTTCCAGGTGTTCGGCGCGATCGTGCTCGCCGCGATCATCGAGAGCATCCGCAGCGACGCGTGGCGGCGCGGTCTCCGAGCCGTGTACTTCATCCCCTCGGCGATCTCGCTCACCGTGGCAGGGCTCCTCTTCTACTTCATCTACGAGCCGAACCTCGGCCTGCTCAACCACGTGCTCGACGGCATCGGGCTGGGCTCGTGGGCGCAGCCGTGGCTCGGGCAAGAGAGCACGGCCATGGTCGCCGTGATCGCGATGAGCCAGTGGCAGGGGTTCGGCTACTCGACGCTGCTCTTCGCGGTGGCGATCCAGCGCATCCCCTCGGAGCTCTACGAGGCCGCCTCCATCGACGGCATCGGCGCGATTCGCCGCTTCTTCACGATCACGCTGCCGCTCGTGCGGGAGATGACGGGCCTCATGATCATCGTCACGATCTCGGGCGCGTTCCAGGTCTTCAACGAGGTCATGGTCATGACGTCGGGCGGGCCGAACAACTCGACCCAGGTGCTCGGCACGTGGCTCTACCGCAACGGCTTCGTTCGCAACGACTTCGGCTACGCCGCCGCGATCGCCACGGTCATCTTCGTCGTCACGCTCGCGATCGCCCTCGTGCAGTTGTGGATCAACCGTCGCAGAAGGGTGGAATGGTGACGAGACTCACCTTCGCCGGGCTCATCACCCGGGTGTTCATGTGGACGTTCCTGCTCTGCCTCGTCGTGGTCGTCGTCTACCCGCTCGCGTGGATGGTGCTGAACGGCTTCAAGACCAACACCGAGCTCTTCGGCAACCCGTTCGCGCTGCCCCTGCAGCTCGACTGGCAGAACTACACGGCGGCGTGGAATCGCGGCGTGAGCAACTACCTCACGACGAGCATCCTGGTGACGGTGACCTCCACGATCGCCACCGTGTTCATCAGCGCGTGGGCGGCCTACGGGCTCACGCGCGTGAACATCCCGTTCAGCCGCACGGCGGCCACGCTCATCCTCGGCGGACTCATGCTCGCACCGACGGTGGCGCTCGTTCCGCTCGTGAAGATGTTCCAGTCGATGGGCCTCTACAACACGTTCTGGGCGCTGCTCATCCTCTACACGGCATTCCGCATCCCGTTCACGACGTTCCTCATCCGGGCGTACATGATCGACCTGCCGCGCGAGATCGACGAGGCGGCCGAGGTCGACGGCGCGAGCCGATGGACGGCGTTCTGGCGCATCATCCTGCCGATGTGCCGGCCGATCATCATCTCGACGATCGTGCTGCACATCCTCTTCGCGTGGAACGAGTACCTCTTCGCGATGGTGTTCACGAGCGGCACCGAGATGCAGACCCTGCCGGTCGGGCTCACGAGCCTCATGAGCAAGCACGGCACCGACTACCCCGTCGTGTTCGCCGGCATGGTGATCGCCGCCCTGCCTGTGGTGATCCTCTTCTTCGTGAGCCAGCGCTACTTCATCAAGGGACTCGCCGACGGGATCGGCAAGTGAGCGGCATCCGCATCCCCTCACCGCAATCGGAAGGCAACTCGGAAGGCAACGCGATGGGCATCTCGCTCGACCAGATCACCGGCTCGAACTTCTCGTACCAGCACTTGCCGTTCGAACGGTTCCTCGACGACATGGTCGAACTCGGCCGCGAGCGCGTCGAGCTGTGGGGCATCGCCCCGCAACTGCACATCCCGCAGTTGAGCACCGGCGAGGCACGGGGCATCCGTCGCCGCATCGCCGCGCGCGGCCTCGCCGTGCACTGCCTCACGCCCGAGCAGGTGATCTACCCCGTGAACGTCGCCTCCCCGTCGCCGTGGCTGCGCGAATCGAGCATCGCGATGTTCCGGCACGCCGCCGAGCTGTGCGTCGAGCTCGAAGCGCCGCTGCTGTTCCTCACGCCGGGGCGTGGTTTCGAGAACGAGGCGACGGATGCCGCGTGGCGGCGTTCGGTCGACGCCATCGGCGAGATCGCGGGCTACGCGTCGACGCTCGGCGTCGAGTGTGTGCTCGAGCCGCTGCAGCGCGTGGAGTCGAACCTCGTCAACGACTCGGCCGCCCTGGCGAGGATGCTCGACGACATCGCGGCGCCCAACCTCGGGGCGGCGCTCGACACCGTGGCGATGGCCACCGCCGGCGAGACCGTCGACGACTACTTCGCGGCCCTCGGCGACCGGATCCGCCACGTGCACCTCATCGACGGCAAGCCCAACGGGCACCTCGCCTGGGGCGACGGCGAACTGCCGCTCGCCGAGTACCTCGAGGCGCTCGGCCGCCACGGCTATGCCGGGTTCATGACCTTCGAGCTCTTCGGCGACGGGTCGTACGCGTTCGATCCGCACGCCGCGCTCGAGCGGTGCTTCGCCGCCGTCGAGCGCGCGCTCGTGGCCGCGTGACCACCCACGCCGCTCGCACCTTCGCACCACTCGTGCCTCCGCACCACCCGCACCTCCGCACCATCCGCACCCTGAAAGGACCACCATGCTGAACTTCGACGACGAGCGATTTCTTCGCATCCAGGCGGGCGCCGTCGCGCTCGCCGAGCCCATCGACGCCTTCATCTCCGAGCGTCTCGCCGCGGGCGCGACGAACGTCTTCTTCCTCGGCTCGGGCGGCGCCGGCATCCTCATGCAGCCCGCCGTGCGCCTCCTGCAGACCCGGTCGACGTTCCCGACGTTCCACGAGATGCCCGCCGAGCTCGTCGAGACGGGGTCGGTGCACCTCGGTGCCGGTTCGATCGTGGTGATCCCGTCGCTCTCGGGCACGACGGCGGAGAGCATCCGCGTGCTCGAGTACGCGCAGGAGCGCGGCGCGACCGTGCTCACCCTGACCGGTCATCCCGACACTCCGCTCGCCGAGGCGGCCGACCTCAACCTCACGACGTTCGCGGCCGACGACACGTCGAGCGAGACCTTCTCGGTGCAGTCGCTGCTCGTCGCCCTCTCGATCATGCGCGCGCGGGGCGAGTTCCCCGACTACGACGCCGTGCTCGAACAGCTGCAGGCACTGCCCGATGCGCTGCTCGGCGTGAAGCGCGGCTTCGAGGAACGGGCCGCCGAGCTCGCGCGGGTGATCGCGGCATCCGACTTCCACGTCATCACCGGTGCGGGCGCGAGCTGGCCCGAGGCGTTCTACTACGGCATGTGCATCCTCGAGGAGATGCAGTGGATCCGCACCCGCCCGGTGCACGCATCGGACTTCTTCCACGGCACCCTCGAGCTGCTCGAACCCGGCGTGAGCGTCATCGCGCTCAAGGGTGAAGACGCGGGCCGCGCGCTCGTCGAGCGCGTCGAGGCGTTCGTGCCGCGCGTCACCGACTCGCTCATAGTCATCGACACCGCCGACTTCGAGCTGCTCGGCTTCACGCCCGAGGTACGGGCCCTCCTCGCGCCGGCGCTGCTCGCGACGGCGCTCGAGCGCGTGAGCGCCCACCTCGAGGTGCTGCGCGATCACCCGCTCACCACCCGCCGGTACTACCGGCAGTTGCAGTACTGAGCGAGCGGATGCGTCGGATGCCGCGTGCTCCTCGCGCGCCGTTCGTCGTGGCTGCCGTCGGCGACAACACGATCGACCGCTACGTCGGCGACGAGCGCGATCGCTACGTTGGCGGCAACGCCTACAACGTGGCCGCGCAGCTCGCGGGTCGCGGACGCGACGTCGCCTACTTCGGCGCCGTCGGCGAAGACGGCAACGCTCGAGCGATCGCCCGCGGCCTGCACCGCGCGGGCGTCGATGCGGTCGGCCTCGTCACGGCGCGGGGTGCGACGGCGGTCACGACGATCCGGGTCGACGCGGGGGAGCGGGTGTTCGAGAGCGAGGAGTTCGGCGTGACCGCCGACTACTTCCCGAGCGAGGAGCACCTCGAGCTGCTCGCCGGCGCTCGCTGGGTGCACGTCGGCATGCTGCCGCGGGCGGATGAGCTGCGCGAGCGGCTCGCGGCCCGCCGCGGTGCCGGGCGCGCTGCCGGTCCCGGGCTCGGCGGCGGCCTCGGGCCCGCCGTGAGCCAGGATTGCGCCGTCACGCAGGGCTTCACGGGACTGGATGTCGCGTTCGGCTCGGTCGGCGAACACGGCGACGCCCGCACCTGGGCGCTCTCCGCCCTCGCCGGCGGCGCGGCCACCGCGGTCGTCACTCGTGGGGCGGCCGGGGCGATCGCCACCGACGGCTCCGCGTGGTTCGAGCAGCCGGCTGTGCCCGTCGAGGTCGTCGATACCACCGGAGCGGGCGACGCCTTCATCGCCGGCTACATCGACGCCCGTGTCAACGGGCTCGACCAGCCTGCTGCCCTGAATCAGGGGGCCCGCTGGGCCGCGGCCGCGTGCGGCCACCGGGGCGGGTGGCCGCACGCCCTCGTCACGGCGTCGCGGTGAGCTCGTGCTCGCGCGTGAACCGCGCAGAGCGGAACGTCGCGAGCAACGGTGACGCGACGCCTGTTGCGATCTCCTCGGCGAGCAGTTCGCCTGTGATGAGGCCGAGCGTCGCCCCGCTGTGGCTGAACGCGGCGTAGAGTCCGCCGATCTCCTCGATCGCGCCGATCACGGGCTCGCCGTCGGCCGGGATCGGCTTGAATCCCGCGCCGACATGGTCGAGCTCGAGCGTCGGGTTGCCGGCGAGCACGCGCGAGCCCTGCTCGAGCAGGCGATCGAGTGTCGCGTCGTGAACCACGATCGCACCGTCATCCGCGATCTCGATCTCCTCTTCCGACCAGGCCGAGTCGAGAGCGAGTCCGCCGCCGACGGTGCGGCGCACCGCGACGAGCGGAGTGTTCAGCACGGCGACGAGCTCGGTGTCGACGGGCTTCGTGAAGGCCACGAACGCCACCGGACTCTGGGTGCCGATGGTCACGCCGAGCCTGGCGAGGTGGTCGGGCACGTCGGGGCCGGTGGCGAGCACGACGGCGTCGGCGACGATGCGTTCACCTGACTCCGTGCGGACGCCGATCACGCGGTCGTCCTCGACGACGGGCTGCGCGTCGCCGGCGTTCTCGATGATCGTTCCGCCTCGCCGAGTGAGTTCAGCGATGAGCACCGCGATCACTGACGGCAGGTCGACCCAGCCCTCGCCCGGGTTGAAGATCGCGCCCTCGGCGGCGACCGAGGCCGGATTGACGCCCGGCGTCACGGCCGCGATCTCGCCGGCCGAGAGCCACCGGGCGTCGTAGCCGATCGAGCGCTCGTAGGCGAAGACGTCGGCGAACGACTCACCCTCGGGCGCCCACGTGAGACCGCCCGTGAAACGGAGGTAGTCACTGCTGCCCGGCACGCGGGCCGACCAGGTGCGGTACCGATCGATCCCGGCGAGTCGCAGGGCATGGTACTCCGCTGAGCGCTGACCCGCGGAGTTGAGCCACGCGAGCGAGCGCCCCGAGGCGCCGCTGCCGAGCGCAGCGTCGGTCACGAGCGTCACGCGCACGCCGCGGCGCGCGAGCTGGGCGGCGGTCGACGCTCCGAAGATGCCGCCTCCGACGACGGCGACGTGGCTGGGGAGTGGGCTGGTCATGGTGTTCCTTCTCTTTCGTGATTCGACCGGGCGCGCTCGGGCCCGGAGGTGGTGCGGGTCAGCGGCGACCGGAGCCGTGCGCGGCCTCGATGTGCTCGAGTACGCCGACCGCGTCGGCCGGATCGACGGGCATCGGTGCTCCGCGCAACAGGGCGTCGGCGAGCCCGCCGTAGAAGCCCGCGTAGTCGCCGCGCTCCATCGGCTCGGGGTGAACGTCGTCAGCCGCCCCGACGACGCCCCACCGTTCCTCGGGCGTCTCGCCGAATCCGGGATCGGTCGGCCGCGCGCCCGCGAGCAAGGCCGGCTCCTGGCCGTCGAGGCCCCAGCTCGTGAACCCGGCTTCGGAGCCGAGCACGTGGAGCCGAGGCCCGAACGCCGGGGCGACCGAGCTCATCCAGAGGTGGGAGGTAACGCCCGAGGCGTGCTCCAACGCGAGGAAGACATCATCGTCGGCCGCGGCATCCGCTCTCCTCGAGCGCACCTCGGCGTGCAGTTCGGCGACCTCGCCGAAGAGCTGCACGGCCTGGTCGATGAGGTGAGTGCCGAGGTCGAAGAGGATGCCTCCACCGTCGGCGACCGGCGTCGCGGTCTTCCACGAGGCGGGCGGCTGGGGCTTCCACCACTCGAACCGCGACTCGAACCGGCGCACCTCGCCGAGCCGGCCGGACCCGATGAGCCGCCGGACGGTGCGGAAGTCGCCGTCCCACCGGCGGTTCTGGAACACGGTGAGCGGCACGCCGAGGCGGCGAGCCCGCTCGACGAGGGCCGCGCCTTCAGCCGCGGTCGTCGCGAACGGCTTGTCGACGACCACGGCGAGTCCGGCGTCGAGGGCGGCCGCGGCGATCGTCGCGTGCGTCGCGGGCGGCGAGCCGATGACGACGAGGTCGAGCACGTCGCGGCGGTCGAGCACGTCGTCGAGCGATGCGACGACGGCGGCCGACGGATGCTCGGCCGCGGCATCCGCTCGGCGGCGCTCGTCGCTCGTGACGATGACGTCGAGCGAGAACTCGGGGTTCGCGGCGAGGAACGGCGCGTGGAAGATGCGGCCCGAGGTGCCGAAGCCGATGACGGCCGTGCGGATCGGCGCCGCGGGCGACATCCGCGCGCCGCTCACAGCACCTCCGAGAGGAAGCGCTGCAGGCGCGGACTCTTCGGGCGGTCGAACAGGTCTTCCGGAGTGCCCGCCTCGACGACGCGGCCCTCATCCATGAACACGACCTGGTCGGCGACCTTCCGCGCGAAGCCCATCTCGTGGGTGACGACGAGCATCGTCATGCCGCGCTGGGCGAGGCTCGCCATGAGGTTCAGCACGCCCTTCACGAGTTCAGGGTCGAGCGCGCTCGTGGCCTCGTCGAAGAGCATGACCTCGGGCTCCATCGCGAGAGCGCGGGCGATCGCGACCCTCTGCTGCTGGCCGCCCGAGAGATCGCGGGGCCGGTGGTCGGTGCGGTCGCCGAGACCGACCTCGGCGAGCCGCTCGTTCGCGATGCGGTTGGCCTCGGCACGCGAGAGTCCCTTCACGTTCCGTAAGGCGAGCGCGACGTTCTGCTCGGCGCTGTGGTCGGGGAAGAGGTTGAAGTGCTGGAAGACGAGCCCGATGCGACGGCGCACCGAGTCGGGCTTCTGGGTGAGCACGCTCCGGCCGGCGAGCAGCACGTCGCCGCTCTTCGGTTCGTGCAGGCGGTTCACGCCCCGCAGGAGGGTCGACTTGCCCGAGCCCGACGGCCCGATGATGCACGTCGTCGTGCCGGGCGCCACCGCGAGGCTCACGTCGGTGAGCACATCGATGTCGCCGTAGGCCATCGAGAGGTCGACGAGCTCGAGGCTCGAGCCCTCGTAGAGGTGGCCGTCTGCGACGGGCACTGGCGAGGTGGAGGTCATGTGTTGCTCCCGTAGGTGAGGGGCTGGACGGGGGTGATCTCCTCGACCTCGTCGAGGCCGCTCTTCGGCGGCGCGGCCTTCCGCCGGCCGGTGCGGAACCGATCGTCGAAGAAGTTCACGAGGTGGGTGAGCGGCACGGTGATGACGAGGTAGAAGAGGCCCGCCATCACGAGCGGCGACAGGTTGCCGGTGAGCACCGCGGCGTCCTGTCCGACCCGGAACAGCTCGCGCTCCGAGACGAGGAGGCCGAGGAAGTACACGAGGCTCGAGTCCTTCACGATCGCGATGAACTGGTTCACGAGCGCCGGGAGCACCCGCCGGATGCCCTGCGGCACGACGACGAGGCGCATCGCCTTGCCGTAACTCATGCCGAGGGCGCGGCACGCCTCGAGCTGGCCGCGGTCGACGCTCTGGATGCCCGCCCGGAAGATCTCGCCGATGTAGGCGCTCGCGATGAGGCTGAGGGCGAGGATGCCGAGCGGATACGGCGAGGGGCCGAAGACCTGCTGGCTGAACCTGGCGAAGCCCTGCCCGATGAGGAGGATCGTGAGGATCGCGGGCAGGCCCCTGAAGACGTCGGTGTAGATGCGCGCCGGCACCCGCAGCCAGCGCGAGGTCGAGATGCCCATGATCGCCACGATCATTCCGAGCACGACGCCGATGACGGTCGCCCAGATCGAGATCACGAGGGTGTTCACGAGCCCGACGCCGAGCAACTGCGGGAAGACCTGCCACATCGCGTCGAAGTCGAAGAAGGTCTTGATGATGTTGTCGAGCCAGTCCATGGTGTGCTCCGGTGGTGGGGGATGATCCGGTGCGGGTCACGCGACGCTGTACGCGAGTGCTGCTGTGCGCAGATGCTCTGCACGACCCGCACCGGAGTGCTCGCGGTGAGCTATTCGGTCTGCTCCGCCGACGGCAGGTACTGCTCGGGCATCGGCGAGCCCGGGAACCACTTCTCGTAGAGCTCCTTCCAGGTGCCGTCCTCCATCGCGGCGGCGAGCGCCTCGTTGAGCGCCTGCTGGAACTCGGTGTTGCCCTTCGCGATCGCGAACCCGGCCGGTGCGTCGAACGAGGGGATGTCGAGCGCGTTCACGAGCCCGTACTGCTCGCCGTACTCCTTGGCGGCTTCGTAGTCGAGGAAGTGCGCGTCGATGCTGCCGCTGTTTACCGCCGAGATCGCGGCGTTGTTGTCGGGGAAGCGAACGAGCTCGGTCTCGGTGAAGTGCTTCACCGCGTAGGCCTCCTGCAGGGTGCCCTGCACGACGCCGAGGCGCTTGCCGGCGAGGCCGGCCTCGTCGGCGATGCCCGCGTCGGGATGTGCCATCACGGTGAGGTACCCCGCGAGGTAGCCCTCCGAGAAGTCGACGGTCTGCTTGCGCTCGTCGGTGATGCCGATGGCGGCGACGCCGACGTCGAACTGGCCGTTCGCCACAGCGGCGAGGAGGCCAGAGAAGTCCTGGCCGGTGAAAACGACGTCGTCGACGCCGATGCGGCTCGCGACATCCGTGAAGAGCTCGACGTCGAAGCCGGTGAACTCTCCCGACTCGTCGGTGAAGGTGTAGGGCTTCGCGTCGCCGAGACTCGCGACCCGGATCTGGCCGGGGGTGATCAGGTTGTAGGGATTGTCTTCGGTCTCGGCGGCCGATCCGCCGCCGGCGCAGGCGGAGAGGGCGAGGGCGGCCGCCGCGGCGAGCGCGACGATCGCCGAGCGACGGTGGTGCGTACGTTGCGTCACGGGAGTTCCTGTTCTGTGGGGGTTCGATGCAGTGGGTGATGCGGGAAACGCGAGGCGCCGAAGCGGGAAAGCCTCGAGCTCTTGTTGAGACCGGTCTCAATGTCGTAGATTGAGACCGGTCTCAATGCGTTTCTGGGACAGTACTCCGCGCTCGAGACATCCGTCAACACTTTTCTTCCTGGAGCATCGATGGCATCAGATTCGGCGAACGGCCGCCGCGAGACCACCGTGAGCGATGTCGCGGCGGCCGCCAAGGTCTCGAAGGCCACCGCCGCGCGAGCGCTCGGCGACTACGGCGCCGTGAGCGACGCCGTGCGCGATCGCGTGCTCGCGGCGGCCGAGCAGCTCGGCTATCGGCCGAATGCCCTGGCCAAGACGATGAGCACGGGCAAGTCGCACACGATCGGCATCGTCGTCGGCGACATCGAGAACCCGTTCTTCGCGCAGGCGACGAGGGGAGTGTCGGATGTCGCGAAGGCCGCCGGGTTCGACCTCCTGCTGTCGAACTCCGACGAGGAGGTCGACGCCGAAGACAGCGCGATCGCGGTGCTGCTCGCGAAACGCGTCGACGGGCTCATCGTCGCGCCCGCGTCATCCGTCGACACGCAGAGCCTGCAATCGGCGATCGCGACGGGCCGGCCGCTCGTGCTCTTCGACCGTGCAGCCGAGGGCGTCGACGTCGACACCGTCGTGGCCGACAACCGCGCGGGCGCGAGCCGGCTCGCCGAGCTGCTGCTCGCAGCCGGGCATCGGCGCATCGCGTTCGTCTCGACGATCGGCCATCCCGCCGAGTACCGGGCCGGCGACCGCCTGGCCTCGAGCTCGGTCGGCGATCGCGTCGCGGGCTTCGTCGCGTCGCTTCAGGAGGCCGGAGTGCCGGAGCCCGAGCGATTCGTGCGTCTGAACGCGCGCCGCGATGGCGTCGACACCATCGTTCGCGAACTGCTCGGCGATGGCGCCACCGCGATCGTGGCATCCGACAGCCTCGTGGCCCAGGCGGCGTTCCGCACCATTCGCGACCTGGGGCTCGTGATCCCCCACGACGTGTCGCTCGTGGCGTTCGACGACGCCGACTGGACGAGCCTCTCGGCGCCCGCGATCACCGTGATGTCGCAGCCGATCCACGAGATCGGCGCCGAGGCTGCGCGACTGCTCGTGCGCCGGATGGCCGGCCACGGCGGCCCCGCCGAGACGACGGTGCTGCCACAGCGACTCATCGAACGAGAGTCGATCGCACCGCCGCGCCCGCCGGTCCGATGATCGCGTAGCGCCGGGCGCCGGCACGGCGAAGCCCGCCCTGCCTGGGCGGCGGGGCGGGCTTCGCGGGCGTGTTCGCCGGTGGGTCAGCTGGCCGAAGCCGTGACCTCCTTCTCGGCGCGCGGGGCGGCCTGCACGGCCACCTTGCGCGGCTTGGCCTGTTCACTCACCGGGATCACGACGCTCAGCACGCCGTTCTCGTAGTGTGCGCTGATGCCCGCAGTGTCGAGGCCGTCGCCCAGCGTGAGCTGGCGCAGGAACGACCCGCTCGGCCGCTCGCGCACGAGCCACTGCGTCTCCTCTTCGGAACGCAGGGTGCGCTCAGCGCGAATGGTGAGCAACTGCCCGTCGATGTCGACGTCGACCGAGCCCGGGTCGACCCCCGGAAGGTCGGCGTTCAGCACGTAGTGATCTCCGTCACGGTGCAGATCGATGGGCATGACCCGCGGTCCCTGCCTCGAGTCGAGCATGCTCGTAGCGAGGCGATCGAGCTCACGGAACGGGTCCCAGTACATTGCCATGGCTACTCCTCCCTAGTGCCGCGTTGCGGCGTTGTTCAAGACTTGAGTCGATGTCGCTCAAGTACCTTCAGATTAGCACTCTCCACATGAGAGTGCCAAGATGCCAATCGTCAAGAAATTGCCGCAATCCGGGGCCGGATGTCGCCGCAAGAACTCCGCTCAGCGCAGCTGCACGAGCTCCGTGATGTCGTCGTCGGGCAGCACGTCGGCGACGGCGGAGACCTCGATCGCCTCGACCGTCACGTTGCCGCCATACGCGCTGAGGAACGCCGTGTCGGCGGCATCGCGCCCGGTGGCGATGCGCACGAGCGACGAGCGCGGGGCGAGCGTCGTCGCATCCACGACGTGCCATGCGCCCTCGACATGGGCCTCGGCGACGGCGTGGAAGTCCATCGGGTCGAGCCCGGGCGCGTACACCGCGGCGAGCCGGGCGGGCACGTCGAGGGCCCGCAGCAGGCCGATCACGAGGTGCGCATAGTCGCGGCACACGCCCTCGCCGCCGAGGAGGGTGCGGATCGCGCCGTCCGTCGGCAGGCTCGACCCCGGCACGTACGTGAGGCGAGTGCCGACCCACGAGCTCACCGCCGCGAGGAGTTCGCGGCCCTCGAGACCCGAGAACTCGGCGCGAGCAGTGGCGGCGAGGTGGTCGGCCTCGCAATAGCGACTCGGCCGGAGGAATTCGAGCAGCTCGAGCTCGGTGACGGATGGCGCCTCGGCCTGCTCCTCGATCCTGGCCGAGTAGCTCATGGTGAGCGAACCCGCCGCGACGTCGACGATGTGGATGCGGCTGCCCGCGGCATCCGTCACCTCACGCGCTTTCACCAGCGCGCCGTCGTGCCGAAGCTCGAAGCGCTCCTCGGCCGGGCGGTCGGCCACCGCGACGATGAACGCGAGACGCGCCAGGTCGTCGATGTGGAGGGCGAGTTCGGCGGACACGGTTCGCTGCATGGAGAGCCCTCGTTCGAGCGGGCGGAGCGTGCCGAGCGGCACTGCTCCATTCTCGCCCAGCACGTACGCGCCACGGCTAGCCTTGGCGCATGAACTTCACCGCGACGTTCCGGGCGACGAAGCGTGTGCCGATCCTGCAGGTGCTGAAGGCAGCGGTCGCGACGATCGCGGCGTGGCTCGTGGCCGGCTGGCTGATCCCGGGGCCGCTGCCGGTGTTCGCGGCGATCGCAGCGCTGCTCGTCGTGCAGCCCAGCGTCAACCAGTCGTTCGGCAAGGCGATCGAGCGCAGCATCGGCGTGATCCTCGGCGTCGTCATCGCGACGGGCATCTCGCTCGGGCTCGGCCAGAGCAGCTGGATCATCCTCGCCGCCATCATGATCGCGATGCTCGTCGCGTGGGCGCTCAAGATGACGCCCGGCACCTCGAACCAGGTCGCGATCAGCGCGATGCTCGTGCTCGCACTCGGATCCGCGTCACCCGAATACGCGTTCGATCGCGTGATCGAGACGCTCATCGGCGCCGCGATCGGCATCGTCGTGAACGCGCTCATCGTGCCGCCCGTGGCCGTGGCGCCCGCCCGCGGCGAGGTCGCGCTGCTCGGAGGCGAGCTCGCGGCATCCGTCGACCGCCTCGCCGACGCGGTCGAGCAGCGACGATCCCCCGGCGCGGTCGATGCGCTCATGATCGAGGCCCGGCTGCTGCGACCGATGCGGGATGCCGCGGATGCCGCGATCGCCGCCGGCGAGGAGTCGCTCACCCTCAACCCGCGCCGGTCGGCGCACCGCTCGGAGCTCGTGCAGCTGCGGGAGCTGCTCGAACGCCTGAGCCCCATCGTCACCCAGGTCATCGGCATGACGCGCGCGTTCGCCGACCACTACGACGACGCGCTGCACGACGAGCCCACCGTGCGGGCGATCGCCGAGCAACTGCGACGGGTCGCGCACGACGTGCGCCTGCTCGTGCGCGTGGCCGAACCCGAGCCCGAGCCGATGACGTCGGAAGTGCCCGCGCTGACGTCGGCGCTCGTGGTGACGCCGCCCAAGTCGGGGCACTGGATCCTCGTCGGCTCACTCATGGAAGACCTGCGGCGCATCCGCGGCGAGCTCGTCGGCGATTAGCGCACCAGCGATCCACGCTGTGCAGTGAGCCTCCCTCACCCGGCGACGCCTGCCTAGACTGGGCGCGTGCTCTTCGCCGTCATCGTGTTCGCGGTCATTCCCGCGTTCCTCATCCTCGGGTTCGGCCTCGCCGCGCGTGCGGTCGCCGCCCAACGGGTGACACCGGGCGTCGTGCAGTATGCGCCCGAGCGCGGGTCCACGGTGTTGCGCGACGCGCTGCTGCTCGAGGCCGACCGGCGTGCGGCATCCGCTGCCCTCATCGATCTCGCGGTGAAGCGCAAGGTGAAGATCGTCGCTGGCAGCAGGCGAGAGCCGATCGGCGTCGAACTCGAATCGAACGTCATCCTCACCGCCGAAGAGGTGGCGCTGCTCGAGGTGTTGTTCGGCCCCGAGCACACCCCGGGGCGCGTGCGCCGCTTCTCGTCAGCCAGGCGGGCACTCGGCAGCCGGCTGCGCACGCTCGTGTTCACCACCGAGCACGCCCTCGCTCGCGATGGCCTCATCGCCGAACGCCGCGTCACCTGGCCCGGCGTGACGCTCACCGTGCTCGCCTATCTCGGCATGCTCGTCGAGGTGCTGTTCCTCGTCTTCACCATCATCGATGGCGACTGGCCGGCACTCATCCTCACGATCGTCGCCCTGGCGGCCACCGTCGCCACGATCTTCGTCACGCCCGGGTGGTGGCGGCACTTCCTGCCGCCGTCGCAACCGAAACGAGAACACCTCGCGGGGCTGCGCCAGTACATGGAGCTCGCCGAGGCCGATCGACTGCGAGTGCTGCAGTCGCCGAGCGGGGCGATGCTGCGGGCGACGGATGCCGCGAGCGGCCGAGTCGAGCTGCGTGCGACGGATGCCGCGGCCGGTGCCGGTGCCGGCCCCGCGAGCTCGCCGAGCGACGAGCCCCAACCCGACGCCGCCGCCGACCCGCTCGCCCGCTTCCACCTGCACGAGCGCCTGCTCCCCTACGCCATGCTCTTCGGACTCGAACGCGAGTGGATCGCCAAACTCAAGCTCGACGGCGCCGCCGTCGAGCGCACGAACCTCGACACCGTGGGCGACCTCCTCGAGTTGACCGCCGAGATCGCCGACGCCATCGACGCGGTCGGGAGCCTCAGCGAGCTCCCCGCAGCCGTCGGCGATCTCACCGACGGCGCCGGTTCCGTCATCACCGCCGTGAGCGACATCTTCGACCTGTTCCCATGACGACCGAGCAGCACATCACGATCGACGTCGACGGCACGCCCGTGTCGGGTGTGTACGCGCGCCCAGCGGATTCCGCCGCCACGATCGTCGTCGCCCACGGTGCGGGCGCCGGCATGGAGCATCCGTTCATGGCCGGCTTCACGCGGGCGCTGAACGACGACGGGTTCGCGACGCTGCGCTTCAACTTCGCCTACCGTGAGGCCGGCCGCCGCTTTCCCGATCGCCCTCCGGCTGCCATCGCGGCATGGCGGGCGGCGACGGATGCCGCAGCCGCTCGCGGTTCCGAGGGTGAGCCGATCTGGGCCGCGGGCAAGTCCTTCGGCGGCCGCATGGCCTCGATGGCCGTCGCCGACGGCATGGCCGTCGCCGGACTCATCTACCTCGGCTACCCGCTGCACCCGCCGGGCAAGCCAGAGAAGGCGCGCGACGAGCACCTGCCCGGCATCACGGTGCCGATGCTGTTCCTCCAGGGCCGCAACGACCCGTTCGCGATCCCGAACGGGCAGCTCGATGAACTCGTCGCCCGCATCGGCCCCACCGCCACCCTCGATTGGATCGAGAATGCGAACCACTCATTCGAGGTGAAGGGCGCGAAGCGGCCCGCCGCCGAGGTCGGCGCCGGACTCGCCCCGCGCGTCACGGAGTTCGTGAGCGGGCACTCGTAGTCGCTGGCACCTGCAGTGGGGGCGCACGCAGTGTGGTCAGGGCAGTACCTCGCTCGGTAGCCTGTAATTGCTGACCCGGAAGCACGTTCTGCTCGAGTTCCACCGAAAAGATCGGCCGACATGGTTCAGACAGCGATTCGCGCGACATTCTTCGACTTCATCGACGATCCGTGGAAGCACGTCGGTGAAGAACACCGGGCCGCCCGATTCGTCCACGACGGCTTGCTGGTGATCGACGACGGGATGATCGTCGCGTTCGGCGACTACCAAGACATCTCGGGCGACTATCCGAACGTCGAGGTCACAGAAATCCCGGGCCGTCTGATCACACCGGGTTACATCGATGGGCACATCCACTTCCCGCAGACCCGCATGCTCGGTGCCTACGGCGAGCAGTTGCTGCCCTGGCTCGAGAAGTCGGTGTTCCCCGAGGAGATGAGGTACGGCGACCGGGAGTACGCCGAAGATGGCGCCAAACGGTTCTTCGACACCCTCCTGGCATCTGGTACGACGACCTGTCAGGCGTTCACGAGCAGCTACAAGGTGACCACCGAAGTGTTCTTCGACGAGGCAGCGAAACGGAACATGCGGGTGATCGGCGGTCTGACCGGCATCGACAGGTTCGCTCCCGATGACTACCTCGTGACACCCGAGAGCTTCTACGCCGACAGCGCAGACCTGATCGATCGGTACTCGGCTGCCGGTCGCAACCTGTACGCCATCACTCCGCGGTTCGGATTGGGCGCCAGCAAGGAGCTGCTCGAGCAATGCCGGCGTCTCAAGGAGGCGAATCCGGATCTGTGGGTGAACACGCACATCTCCGAGAATCCGGCTGAGATCCGGGCTGTGCTCGCGGTACATCCGGATTGCGACGACTATCTCGGCGTCTACGAGAAATACGGCTTGGTCGGTCCGAGGTTCTCGGGCGGCCACGGGATCTGGCTGAGTGACAGCGAGTTCCGGCGGTTCGCGGCGTCCGGCGCATCCGTCACCTTCTGCCCGTCATCGAACCTGTTCCTCGGGAGCGGTCTGTTCCGACTTGGACGCGCCACGGATCCCGAGCATCGCGTGAAGCTGTCGTTCGGCACCGACATGGGCGGTGGCAACCGGTTCAGCATGCTGAACGCGCTGGAAGACGCGTACAAGGTCGGGATGCTCAACAACACCCTTCTCGATGGCAGCGTGAACCCTCGCGAGCAAGACCTCGAGGAAGCCGAACGGAACAAGCTCTCCCCGTATCGCGCGTTCTACTCGATCACGTTGGGTGCGGCCGAGGCGCTCTCCATCGATGAATGGGTCGGCAACTTCGAGGTCGGCAAGGAGGCCGACTTCGTGGCCCTCGACTGGACTGCCGGTCCGCCCGCGATGGAGTGGCATCAAAGCCTGCTCGTGGACGAGCACGGGCCGGCCAGCACGGAGGACGCCGCTGCCCTGTTGTTCGGCGTGATGATGGTCGGCGACGAACGGTGCGTCGACGAGACCTGGATCATGGGTGAGCGCGCCTACAAGAAGGCGTGATCCATGCCGGCGAACCTGATCATCCATCGCCGTGTCGCCGACGCTGATCATCCCGCGTACGCAGAATGGGAGAAGCGGGTTGGCGATGCGTTATCGTCCTGGCCGGGATACCTCGATCGTTGGGTTCTGCCGCCGACGCCGCCCGGCCAGGTCGACTGGATCACGGCCCAGCGGTTCTCGACCGTCGACGCTGCTCGCGGATGGTTGCACAGCGCGGAACGTGGTGCGCTCCTCCGAGATGCAGACCCGATGTTCGTGGGAAACGACAACGTCCAGCTCTACACAGGTGATCATGAGGAACGCTCGGAGTTGGTGTCTGCGGTGATCGCCACTCGGCTGCCGGCGGAACGAGAACACGACTTCCTCGAGTGGCAGAGCGAGGTGATGGAGGCGGAGTCGCGGTTTGAAGGCTTCCGCGGCCACCGTCTGCAAGCCCCGGCGCCGGGGCTGAGCGACGACTGGGTGATGCATCTTTCGTTCGACACCGACGAGCACCTGTCGGCATGGCTCCAGTCGGACGAGCGGCAGGAGCTCCTGGCGAAAGGCTCGGCGTTCAACGAGAACATGTCGCTCACTCGATCCGCGGTCGGCTTCGGGTTCTGGGCACCGGGCCCGGGTGCTGACGATCCGGTGTTCAAGAACAACCTGCTCGTGCTGTTGATGCTGTATCCACTCGTCTACCTCTGGGGATACTTCGTGAGCGCACCCCTCATCGACAGTCACGGCGTGCCGATCTGGCTGTCGTTGTTCATCGGCAATCTCGTGAGCACGCAACTCCTCGGCTGGTTTCTCGTGCCGTGGGTGTTCGCCCGATTCTCCTGGTGGCTCGACGGCGGTGCCTCTCGGGGCGCCCGCGTGCTCGGATACGGCGCGGTCGTCACGCTGTACGTCGTGTCGATGGCGCTCTACGCGTGGTTGCTCGCGATTCGCGGCTGACGCCTGCCGTCGCACTGGATCACGGGGATCCCAGCACGTCGGGCTGAGAGCCGTCCTCTGCGAACCGCAGCGCCAGCGCCGTCCCGATCTCGTAGTGGCGCAACAGGAAGGCGCGCTCGTCGAGCCGCTTGCGCCGGAGCCAGGAAGTGACCTCGTCATTGCACTTGCTCGCGTTGCACGAGCCGCAGGCGGGAGCGATGTTGTCGAGCGTGTAGCGGCCGCCGCGTGAGATCGGCAGCACGCAGTCACGCTGCAGCGGCTTGTCGGTCGCGCCGCAATAGGCGCAGCCGTTCCACGCGTCCTTGAGCGCGGTCCACTGCTCGTCGCTGAGGTCGTGCGTGACGCGTGCCATCCGGCGTTTGCGGCGTCGCGCGTACGTCGCCTTGCGCGTGCGGTTGACGACCATGGCGCCAGCGTAACCCCGCAGGGTCCGGTGGCCGGGTAGCACCACGGGCGCGGAGCTACGCGCCCACTCGCTCGCCCGCCCCGACGTAGGCTGCGAGGTGGCGGGCCGTGAGGGTCGCGGCATCCGTCGACGCCGACTCGACGAGCTCGGCCGGGGTGCCCTCGAACACGATGCGGCCGCCGTCGTGGCCGGCGCCCGGGCCGAGGTCGATGATCCAGTCGGCGTGCGCCATGACCGCCTGGTGGTGCTCGATGACGATGACCGAATTGCCGTCGTCGACGAGCCGGTCGAGCAGCGCGAGCAGCTTGTCGACGTCGGCGAGGTGCAGGCCCGACGTCGGCTCGTCGAGCACGTAGATCGAGCCGGCCTTCGCCATGCTGATGGCGAGCTTCAGCCGCTGCCGCTCGCCACCCGACAGCGTGTTGAGCGACTGCCCGAGACCGAGGTAGCCGATGCCGACGTCGCTGAGGCGTTGGAGCACCGCGCGGGCGGGCTTCTCTTCGAAGAACTCGAGCGCCTCGTCGGCCGAGAGGTCGAGCACCTCGCTGATGTTCTTGCCGCGCAGGGTGTAGCCGAGCACCTCGGCGGTGAACCGCTTGCCGCCGCACTCCTCGCAGACGCTCGCGACGCCGGCCATCATCGCGAGGTCCATGTAGACGAGCCCGATGCCCTTGCAGTTCGGGCACGCCCCTGCGGAGTTCGCACTGAAGAGCGCGGGCTTCACGCCGTTCGCCTTCGCGAACGCAGTGCGGATGGTGTCGAGCAGCCCGGTGTAGGTCGCGGGGTTCGAGCGTCGCGACCCGCGGATGGGCGATTGGTCGACGACCACGACGTTCGGATGCTGCGGCACGTTGCCGTGGATGAGCGACGACTTGCCCGATCCGGCCACTCCCGTGACGACGGTGAGCACGCCGAGCGGGATGTCGACGTCGACGCCCTGCAGGTTGTGCTGCGTGGCGCCGCGGATCGGGAGGCGCCCGGATGCTGCGCGCACGTCGTCTCGCAACTGCGCGCGGTGGTCGAGGTGCCGGCCCGTGAGCGTGTCGGAGGAGCGGAGGCCGGCGACATCCCCGGCGAAGCAGACGGTGCCGCCCGCCGTGCCGGCACCGGGACCGAGGTCGACGACGTGATCGGCGATCTCGATGACCTCGGGCTTGTGCTCGACGACGAGCACGGTGTTGCCCTTGTCGCGCAGGCGCACCAGCAGCTCGTTCATGCGCTGGATGTCGTGCGGGTGCAGGCCCACCGTGGGCTCGTCGAAGACGTAGGTGATGTCGGTGAGCGGCGAGCCGAGGTGCCGGATCATCTTCACGCGCTGCGCCTCGCCGCCCGAGAGCGTGCCGGAGGTGCGGTCGAGACTGAGGTAGCCGAGTCCGATCTCGACGAACGAGTCGATCGTCTGCTTGAGCATCTCGACGAGCGGGCCGATGGCCGGGTCGGTCAGGTCGTCGAGCCAGCCGGCGAGGTCGGAGATCTGCATGGTTGCGGCATCCGCGATGTTGATGCCCTTGATCTTCGACGAGAGCGCCTCTTGGTTGAGGCGCGAGCCGCCGCACTCGGGACATGCCGTGAAGGTGACGGCTCGATCGACGAAGGCGCGGATGTGCGGCTGCATCGCGTCGCGGTCTTTCGAGAGCAGGCTCTTCTGCACCTTGGGCACGAGGCCCTCGTAGCTCATGTTGATGCTCTGCACCTTGACCTTGACCGGCTCTTTGTAGAGGAAGTCGTGGAGCTCCTGCTCGGTGTAGTCGCGGATCTTCTTGTCGGGGTCGACGAATCCCGACTCGCTGTAGATGCGCACCATCCAGCCGTCGGCCGTGTAACCGGGGATCGTGATCGCGCCCTCGGCGAGGGACTTGTCGCGGTCGAACAACTGGTCGAGGTCGATGTCGTTGACCTCGCCCATGCCCCCGCAGCGCGGGCACATGCCGGCCGGCACGTTGAAGCTGAAGTGGAAGCTCGGGCCGATGTGGGGCTTGCCGAGCCGGCTGAAGATGATGCGGAGCATCGCGTGCGCGTCGGTCGCGGTGCCGACCGTGGAACGCGAGTTCGCGCCCATGCGCTCCTGGTCGACGATGATCGCGGCACTGATGTTGCGGAGCGAGTCGACATCGGGGCGCGAGGGCGAGCCCATGAAGGTCTGCAGGAACGCCGAGTACGTCTCGTTGATGAGCCGCTGCGACTCCGCGGCGATCGTGCCGAAGACGAGGCTCGACTTGCCCGACCCGGAGACACCCGTGAAGACCGTGAGGCGGCGCTTCGGGATGTCGAGCGAGACGTCTTTCAGGTTGTTCTCGCGCGCCCCGCGTACCTCGATGAGGTCATGCGTGTCGGCGAGGTGGTTCGTGTCGGTCATGCGTTCTGCTCCCCGTGTCCGAGGTCGATTCAAGCACGACCGGGTGACGTCCGCGCGGAATCGCGGCGGATCGCGGCGCCGGTGAAGATCCGGTTGCTGCCGAGGTGAGTCGGGCGACGTGTCGTTGTTCGGTGCAACGGCCATCGTCGCGAATGCCGGGGTCGTCCACGATGGGGAGGGCTGCCCGGGATCTCAGGCGACAGATATTACGGTCCGGAGAACTCGGCCGGAACGCCCGATTCAGGCGCCGCCGGCGAGCGTACGCTGAGGCCATGCCCGACACGAACGGCCGCGCGCGGCGATGGCCGCTGCCCGCTGCAGCGGGGGTGGCATCCGTCGCCTTCGGAGCCGGCGTCGGCGAGCTCGCCGCCGCGCTGCTCGCCCCCGCCTCGAGCCCGTTCGTCGTCGTCGGCTCGCTGCTCATCGATATCGCGCCGCCGTGGGCGAAGGATGCCGCGATCGCCCTGTTCGGCCTGGCCGACAAGGCCGCGCTGCTCATCGGCATCGGCATCGTGGCACTGCTCCTCGCCGCCGTCGCCGGAGTGCTCGAGCAGCGCCGGCCACCGCTCGGACGCATCATCATCGGCCTCTTCGGGGTCGTCGGCGCGGTGGCGGCGTCGACGCGCGCCGGGTCGTCGCTGCTCGCGATCGCCCCCTCGGCCGTCGCGGCGATCGCGGGCGTGCTGGCCCTCACCTTCCTCGTGCGACGGCTGCCGGTGACGGATGCCGCAGAGCCGGCCGCGCCCGCAGCGCTGGAGGTACCCTCGGAGCCCGCCGCACCTGCTGCACCCGCCGACCTCGACGACCGAACCGAACCCGGCGGCCTCGACCGTCGTCGCTTCCTCGGCTGGGCCGGCGGCGCGGCCGCCCTCGGCGCGCTCGCTGCGCTCGGCGGCTACGCGCTGCAGGCGGGCTCGCGCGCCGTGACGGCCGTGCGCGAGGCGATCACCCTGCCGCGGGCCGCGAAGACGGCCAGCGTTCCGGCGAGCGCGGAACTCGGGCTCGACGGCCTCGCCCGGGTGATCACGCCGAACGCCGAGTTCTACCGGATCGACACCGCCCTCGCCGTGCCCAACGTCGACCCGGGCGGCTGGAGCCTGCGCATCCACGGCATGGTCGAGCGAGAGGTCACGATCACGTGGGACGAGCTGCTCGCCCTGCCGCTCGAGGAGAGCGCCACGACGCTCGCGTGCGTCTCGAACGAGGTGGGCGGCAGCCTCATCGGCAATGCCGTGTGGCTGGGGCATCCGATCCGCGAACTGCTCGCCCGAGCCGCTCCCACCGCCGACGCCGACATGGTGCTCTCGCGCAGCGTCGACGGGTTCACGGCGAGCACCCCGCTGCAGGTGCTGCAGGACGACCGCGACGCGATCCTCGCGGTGGGGATGAACGGCGAGCCGCTGCCTCCTGAGCACGGGTTCCCGGTGCGCATGGTCGTGCCGGGCCTGTACGGATATGTCTCGGCGACGAAGTGGGTCGTCGAGCTCGAGGTCACGCGGTTCGACGCGGCATCCGCCTACTGGACCGACCGCGGCTGGAGCGAGCGTGGGCCCATCAAGATCTCGTCGCGCATCGACGTGCCGCGCCCCGGGCAGTCGCTCGACGCCGGCCCGCTCGTGATCGCGGGCGTCGCGTGGCACCAGCACACCGGCATCTCGCGCGTCGAGGTCCAGATCGACGACGGCCCGTGGGCCGACGCGACCCTCGCCACCGCGATCTCGATCGACACGTGGGTGCAGTGGCGCTACGACTGGGATGCCGCGGCGGGCTCGCACCTCGTGCGCGTGCGGGCCACCGGCGCCGATGGCGAGGTGCAGACCGCAGAGCGGCAGGGCGTCGTGCCCGACGGCGCGACGGGCCTGCACGAGGTCCGCGTCGAGGTCCGCTGACCGAGCACACGAGCGATCCGTCCAGGTGAGCTGAGCGACGCACCCTCACCCGCCGTCGAGCGTCCCCTCGAGTAGCGCGCCGGGCTTGTAGACGGCGCAGAGCACGACTCGATCACCCGATTCCCACTCCTCTCTCGAGGGGAGGAACCGCTCGATGGCGAGTTCGGATGCGTCGGCCCGTTCACCGACCTTCCCGGTGAAGGCATCGTCGCACCGTTCGGCTGCCGTGGCATCGATGGCGTCAACCGAGTACGGAGCCGCCGGCAGCGACTCGACGTGGAGCGTCTCGTACCCGTGCGGTGCATCGCACCAGACGGTCAGGGCGGTGCGTCCGTCGGAGTTGGTGAAGCAGTCCCCGACCGAGAGCGCTCGAATGTCGACCGCTTGCCCGTATTCCGCCGTCGAGCCGTCCCAAGCGTCGATTCGCGGCATCCCGTCGGTCGCACCGATCCATTCCCACGCGGTCGCCGAGACACCGGACTGGGTCTGCACCGTCACGGGTGCGAAGAGGCCGGACTCGAGCGCCGTCTGCTCACGCATGAACGCGTCCGCCGTGTCGGGGTCGAGCGTGAGAACAAAGCCCGGAATCTCTCCACCGGGCTCGAACTTCGCCGCGGGATATCCAAGGCCCGAGTCGTAGAGCAGGCCTTCGACGACGGCTCGGGTCGACGACTCGACGTACTCCTTGATCTCGCCGTACCGGGACTCGCCCGGCATCGACGACCCGTAGGTGAATACGCGCACTGCGGTGCTGTCGGTGGACGTCGTCGCCGGGGCGGGCGGCGCGTCATTCCGAGGAAGGCCGACGAAGACCCCGATCGCCGTGACCGCGACGGCGGCGACGCCGGCCATTGCCGAGATTCCTGCTGGTGTCCACCAGCTGCGGTGACCGGCAGGCCCCGCCGATGTCTCAACGGCGGACGGTGCGGGATCTGGCGAGTCGGGATTCGACATGGAGCACCTCGAGCGATCTTCGGACGTTCGGCGTCGAAGAGAGCTGTCGCATCGTCGCCGCGGCGTCCGCCGGATGCGCTCAGCATATGCCCGCGCCTCGGTGATCCGGGAGGTTTCCCACTGGGGCGGCACTCAGTCCGGGAACGACTCGAGGTGCTCTCGCGCCAACCGCGCGGGCGCCCTGGCGAGCCACGCCTCGGCGATGACCTCCGAGAGCCGGCGGCGAGAGATCCGATCCAGCCGGATGAGCACGATGGGCCAGCCGTCGAAGTGCCGGGTCGTGAAGAAGACCGACCTGTCGTCGGCGATGAGGGCGTGCTTGACCGCCTCGTCCTCCACGCGGGCAGCGAGCACGGGGCCGCCCTGTGCGTCGAGGTGCAACTCTTCGAGGTCCGCGCGGCGCAAGTGCCGCTCCCACACGAAAGCCTTGTGGTGCACCCGCCAGTGCGCCTCGCCCCGACTCAGGCTTTCACTCGTGTCGGGCAGGGCGAGGGCGAGCTCGCGAACGTCGTCCCAGGCGGCCATGCCGAAACCATACGCCGCTTCACCGAATGTCGCGCCTCCTACCCACCGTCGCAGCAGCGAGCGGCGGGGTGCTCGGCGGCGGGATGCGGCGGGAGCCTGTCGCCTCGAACGCGGCCGCGAGGGCGAGCAGGGCCGTGTCGTCGTAGGCGCGTCCGGCGAACGTGAGGCCCACCGGTATCCGGATGTCGCTCATCAACCCCATCGGCACGGTCACGGTCGGGATGCCGAGGTGCCGCGGCACGAGGTTGCCGTTCGCGACCCACACGCCGTTGCGCCAGCCGAGGTCGGCGGATGCCTCGTTCACGTCCATGTCGGCCGAGCCGACGTCGGCGACCGCGGGGAAGACCACGGCGTCGAGGCCGAGGGAATCCATCCACTCCTCGAGGTCGAGGCGGCGGGTCTCCTCGAGGCCGCGGATGCCGACCTCGAGCTCGGGCATGTCGGCGAAGGTGGTGTCGGGGTGCGCGCGCGCCCACTCCGGATACTCGGCGATGGCGTCGTCGAAGCCCGTGTAGCGGTCGGGCAGCGCGCCCTCGGGATGCGGGAAGATGCGCGCGCCGTCGACCTCGGCGAGCGAGTGCAGCGCGGGGTCGCCGTTCGCCTCGAGGAAGTCGTTCCACGCCCACGCCGACAGGTCGACGATCTCGCGGTGCAGGTACTCGGGCGAGACGAGTCCGCGCGTCGCGATGGTGGGCGCACCTGGACGATCGCCCTCGTAGTTCGACACGACCGGGAAGTCGACCTCGACCACCTCGGCGCCGGCGACCTCCAGATCGCGGCAAGCCGCCTCCCAGAGCTCGATGACGGATGCCCGTGTCTCGATGCGCCGGCCGGTGGATCCGCCGATCCCCGGGGTGCGTCCGGGCTCGGCGGTGCCCGCGCCGGGATCCGCGTTGAGGTACATGCGCGGCACGCCGAATCGCTTGCCCGCGAGCGCGAGGCGACGGCGGGCGAGGGAGCGGTACGACGGCGGGCGCACCGCCGACGCGGCCGGGATCCTGATCCACGGTTGCACCCGCCAGAAGTCTCCACGGGCATCGGGGTCGTCGGCGACGATGACGTCGAGCACCTCGAGCAGGTCGGCCATGGTGCGCGTGTGCGGCACGACGACGTCCATCGTCGGCACGAGCGGCCAGTTGCCGCGCACCGAGATGACGCCCCTCGAGGGGGTGTACGCGCAGAGCGCGTTGTTCGAGGCGGGCGCACGGCCCGACGACCAGGTCTCCTCGCCGAGGCCGAACGCGGCGAAGCTCGCCGCAGTCGCCGTGCCCGACCCGTTCGAGGAGCCCGACCCGAACGCCGCGGTGAGGTAGTCGGCGTTGTACGGACTCTCGGCACGGCCGTAGACGCCCCGCTGCATGCCGCCGTTGGCCATCGGCGGCATGTTCGTGAGTCCGATGAGCACCGCGCCCGCCGCGCGGAGTCGCTCGATCGTGAACGCGTCGCGCTGGGCGACGAGGTGCTCGAACGCGGGGCTGCCGGCTGCGGCGGTGAGTCCGCGGGCGAGGTAACTGTCCTTGGCGGTGTACGGGATGCCGTCGAGCGGCCCGAAGGTCTCGCCACGGGCGCGTCGGGCGTCGGATGCCCGAGCGTCGACGAGCGCGTCGGGATTCAGCACGACGACCGCGTTGAGCGCCGTCGACGTGCCAGGACGGTCGTACGCCTCGATGCGGTCGAGGTACGCCTGCGTCAGTTCGACGCTCGTGATGCGCCCTGCCTCGAGCGCGGCACGCAGGTCGGCAATGGATGCCTCGACGACGTCGAGCGGCTCCCCCGCAGTCATCGCGTCACCGCCGGCTGCTGCTGGGTGATGCAGTGGATGCCGCCGCCGCGCGCGAGGATCGGCCGCGCGTCGACGGTGACGACGCGTCGTCCGGGGTAGGCGGCGGCGAGGAGCTCCCGCGCTGCGGCATCCGCTCGCTCATCGCCGTAGCCGCAGGCGATCACGCCGCCGTTGACGACGAGGTGGTTCACGTAGTTCCAGTCGACGAATCCCTCGTCGTCGCGGAGTGTCGACGGCGCGGGCAGGTCGATGAGGTCGAAGCTGCTGCCCGCGGCATCCGTCGCCTCGGAAAGGAACGAGCGGATGCCGCGCATCATGTCATGGTCGGGATGCTCGGGATTCGGCTGCTCGTGCACGAGCAGCGTGCCCGGCGACGGGATCGTCGCGACCATGTCGACGTGGCCGCGGGTGCCGAAGTCCTCGTAGTCGCGGGTGAGGCCGCGCGGGAGCCAGATCACGTGGGTCGCGCCGACTGTGCGGGCGAGCTCCGCCTCGACGCGTGCCTTGTCGGCGTAGGGATTGCGGCCCGGATCGAGCTGCACCGTCTCGGTGACGAGCACCGTGCCCTCGCCGTCGACGTGGATCGCGCCGCCCTCGTTCACGAGCATCGACGACACGAGCTCGGCGCCCGCGGCATCCGTCACGAAGCGGCCGATCTCGCGGTCGTTCTGCCACGTCGCCCACGAGGGCGCACCCCAGGCGTTGAAGACCCAGTCGACGCCGCCGAGCACGTCCGGACGCTCGTCGTCGACGACGAACGACGGGCCCATGTCGCGCATCCAGTAGTCGTCGAGCGGGGCCTCGAGCTGCTCGATCTCCGCGGAGAGCATGCGGCGGGCACGGTCTCGCTCGACCGGGTCGACGACCATCACGACGGGCTCGAACTCGGCGACGGCGTGCGCCACCGCGGTCCACGTGGCATACGCCTCCTCGGCCGAGCCCGGGTCGCTGCCGAGCGTGATGCCCGGCCGTGGGAACGCCATCCACGTGCGCTCGTGCGGCGCGGTCTCCGCGGGCATGCGCCACGTCATGCTGGCACCTCCTGGTTGCGGGCTCCGGATGCCACGGCGACCGCGCCTGCCCCAGGGGCAACGTCTGCGGCATCCGCCACCTCATCATCGCCCGCGGATGCCGCCGGCCGGGCTGCCGGGTCGCGGTACGGCCGCGTGGTGAGCCACAGCACGGCGTACAACCCGCCTGCGAGGAGAGGGCCGACGAGCGCCGAGAGGTCGGCGCCGCCGAGTGCCGCGGCGATCGGGCCGACGTAGAGCGTCGTGTTGGCCATGAGCACGGCAATTGTCGTGGCGCCGACCATGGCGATGACGCCCGGCCAGAACACGCCGCCGCGGTACCAGAACGGGCTGCCGCGGCGCTCGTCGGTGAGGGCGAGTCCGTCGTAGCGGTTCCGGCGCAACAGGATGTCGACGGCGTACACCGCGACGAGCGGGCCGAGCACCGTCACGGCCAGCTCGAGCGACGCGTTCAGCGTGTCGAAGAAGCTCGGCGCGATGAAGAGCAGCCACGCGGCGGCGGCGGTCGCGGCGGCACCCGTGATGACGACGGTCACGGCGCGCGAGACGCGGAAGCCGAGGCCCTGCGCGTACAGCCCGGTCGAGTAGGCGACGAGCACGTTGTTCGTGATGCTCGAGAGCACGATCATGCCGAGGAAGACCGGCGTGAACCACGCGGGCACGATCTCGGCGATCGTGAGCTGCGGGTCGGTCATGTCGATCGCGGTGCCCGCGACGACGCCGAGCGTGCCGATGACGATGGCGGGGATGAAGCCGCCGAGCGCGGTCCACCAGGCCACCGCCCGCTTCGAGACATCCGCCGGCAGGTAGCGGGCGTAGTCGGCGCCGGTGCCCCACGACAGCGGACTCGACGCGACGATCGCGAAGCCGAGGAGGAGCATGGCCCAGTGCTCGGCCGGCGCGAGCGGCTCGGGCGTGTACGAGAAGTCGGCCGCGCCGAACACGAACACGGCGAGCACGATGAAGACCACGGCGAGCGCAGCGGAGAAGTACGGCGCGAGCTTCAGGATCGTCGCGTGCCCGTAGACGCCGATGACGAAGCTGAGCCCGGCGACGAGGATGAGCACCGCCCACTCGAAGCCGGCCGGCAGGGCGATGCCGAATTGCGCGATGAGCGCGAGCGCCGCGAGCGTTGCGAAGGCGATGTTGATGATCTCGTAGAAGATGCCGATCGCCACGCCGAGCCCGGCGCCGAACACTCGGCTGCCCCGGACGCCGAACATCGCGCGCATGATCGCCACGCTCGGCGTGCCCGAGGCGGGACCGCTGATCGCGAGCCAGCCGACGGCGGTCCACCAGAGGTTGCCGAGCACGGTGATGAGCAGCGCCTCCCAGAGCGAGAGGCCGAGGAGCATGAGCACCCCGCCGATGACGAAGTACAGGTAGATGACGTTCGCCGACATCCACACCCAGAACAGCTCGCGGGGGCGGCCGTGCCGCTCGGATGCCGGGATATGGTCGGCGCCGTGCGTCTCGACGTGGCCGGCACGGTCGGTGGGAGGCGGGGCTGCCGCTGCGGCGGTTGCCGCCTGGCGGTCGATGGCTTCGTTGCTCATGAGGTGGACTCTCTCGACACGATCGGGGGACTCGATCTACTATTGATCGCACGATCAATAAGTTGCAACGACGTTATCTACACTGAGGTCACCATGTCAAGACCCCCTCGCAAGAAGGCCGCCCGCAAGTCGCCGGGCGAGCGCGCCGCCGAGATCACGGATGCCGCACGCGACCTCGCCCGCGAGCAGGGGCTCACCGCCGTGACGTTGCGAGGGATCGCCGCTCGCATCGACGTCGCCCCTGCTCTCGTCGCCCATTACGAACCCAACATGGACGCGCTCATCGCCGCGACCTTCGCCACGATCGTCGCCGCCGAGATCGAGGAGGTCGACGAACTGCTCGCCTCGTTGCCGACGCCGACCGCTCGCATGGCCGCGCTCATCGACACGCTCCTCGACGGCACTCGCGACGACGTCACCGTCGTGTGGGTCGAGGCGTGGGGCCTCGGTCGTCGCAACGACGCGCTCGCGGCATCCGTGCGGGAACAGATGGACGCGTGGCAGGAGGTCGTGCAGGGCGTCATCGAGGCGGGCGTGGCGAGCGGTGAGTTCGAGACGCCGGATGCCGCATCCGTCGCCTGGCAGCTCCTCGGCATGATCGACGGGCTGAACGCGCAAGCGCTCGTGCGCTGGGGCGACGCGCGCGCTCGAGGTTCGCTCATCGGGCATGCACTCGAGGGCATGCTCGGGATGCGCCGGGGCGCGCTCACCGGGGCGTAGCGACGGTCGCCTCGGCGTGTGACGTCGTGCCCTGAATGTCGGTGCCCGCAGGTAGCGTGAACACGAGACGAACGGAGGAGCCGATGTATCTGGTCGACGGCACCGTCGTCACGAGCGCGAGCGATCTGAAGAAGGCGTCCGAGTGCGAGTTCGCGTTCCTGCGCGCGCTCGACGCGAAGCTCGGCCGCATCGACCCGGTTCCCGACCCCGAAGACGCGATGCTCGAGCGATCGGGCCGCATGGGCGACGCGCACGAGCACCGCGTGCTCGAGGCATACCGGGCCGAGCTCGGCGCGGCCGTCGTCGAGATCGAGCGGCCCGACGTGCGCGACGCGGCCGCCGTGGCCGCCGCCGTCGAAGCGACGCAGGCGGCGTTCGCGGCGGGTGCCCCGATCGTGTTCCAGGCCACCTTCGCCGACGAGGGGTTCATCGGCTTCGCCGACTTCATCGTGCGCCAGCCCGACGGGCGCTACCTCGTGCAAGACTCCAAGCTCGCCCGCCGCGCGCGCGTCACCGCGCTGCTGCAGCTCGCGGCCTATGCCGAGCAGCTCGAGCGCACGGGCGTCCCCTGCGCCGACACCGTCGAGCTCCTCCTCGGCGACGGCACCACGAGCGTGCATCGCCTCGACGACATCGCCCCCGTCTACCGGTTGCGCCGGGCACGGCTCGAGCAGATCATCGCCGACCGGCTCGCCGAGCCGGGCCCGGTCCAGTGGGGTGATCCGCGCTACGCGCTCGACGGCCGCTGCCCCACGTGCGACCTCGAGGTGCAGGCGCACCGCGACGTGCTGCTCGTGGCGGGCTTGCGCGTCACGCAACGAGCGGCCCTGTTCGACGTGGGCATCACGACGATCGACGAGCTCGCGGCATCCGAAGGGCACATCGACGGCATCCTCGACGCCACGATCGAGAACCACCGGGTGCAGGCGCGCCTGCAGCTCGAGGCCGAGGCAGCAGAACGGCGAGCCGATGCCGCAGGCCCGCGCCCCGAGGGTGCACCGCCGCTGCCGCCTCCCGTGGTCGTGCGCGACGCGGCGTCGCTCGCCGCGATCCCCGAGCCCGACGCCGGCGACCTCTTCTTCGACTTCGAGGGCGATCCGCTCTACACCGAGGGCCCGGCAACCGAGTGGGGCATCGACTACCTCTTCGGCATGATCGACAACGACGAGCAGTTCACGCCGCTCTGGGCGCACAGCTTCGCCGAAGAGCGAGTGGCGCTCGAACGCTTCCTCGAGCTCGTGGCGCTGCGACGGGCGGCCCATCCGGGCATGCACATCTACCACTACGCGAGCTACGAGCGCACGCACCTGCTCTCGATCGCGGCGCGTCACGGCGTCGGCGAGGCCGCGGTCGACCAGTTGCTCGCCGACGGCGTGCTCGTCGACCTCTACCCCATCGTGAAGCGCGCGGTTCGCGTCGGCAGCCGTTCCTATTCGATCAAGAAGCTCGAGCCGCTCTACATGGGTTCCGAGCTGCGCGAGGCCGAGGTGAAGTCGGGCGGCGACTCGATCCTCGAGTACGTGCGCGCCCGTGAGCTCGCCGCGACCGGCGAGGTCGACCCTGCCACCGGTCTCGCGGGCACTGCCGCGGCCCAGCACGTGCTCGACGACCTCGCCGACTACAACCGTTACGACTGCGTGTCGACGCTGCGCCTGCGCGATTGGCTGCTCGGGCTCGCGCGCGCGGCCGGGGTCGAGCCCGTGCCCGAGTCGCTCCTGGTCGAAGCGGCGAGGGCCTCGGGCAAGATCTACGAGCCGTCGCCGCTGGCCCTCGAGCTGCAGCGCATCGCCGGCCCGCCCGACGACCCCACGCGAGACGCCGACCACACGGCGCTCGCCCTCGCCGCCGCGGCGATCGACTACCACGATCGCGAGTCGAAGAGCTTCTGGTGGTCGCACTTCTTCCGCATCGAGCAGCCGCTCGAGGCCTGGGAGGATCACCGCGACGTGCTCGTCGTCGACCCCGCCCAATCCGAGGTCGTGCAGCGGTGGTATCGCGAAGACCAGCACCGCACCGATCGCCGGCACGTGAAACTGCGAGGCCGCATCGCGCCCGGTTCCCGGTTCGGCGTCGGCGCCGAACTCTTCGCGCTCTACGAGCCGCCGGTTCCGTTCCCGCGGATCGGTCTGCGCCCCGGCTCGCGTGGGCAGAACTCGGTGCGGGTCCTCGAGCTCCTCGACGACGGGCTCATCGTCGAAGAGCGCGCCATCGCGGGCATGACGTGGTCGGAGCTGCCCATGGCGATCGTGCCGGGCACGCCCCCGCCTGCCGGCCGGCAGCAGGGTGCGATCCTCGAGTGGGCCGGGCTCATTGAGCGGATGCATCCGGTGTGGCCCAGGAATCCCGCCGTCGACGTGCTGCGCCGCACTCACCCGCGCAGCCGGGGAGGGCTCGCACCGCTCGCGGCGGCGCCCGACTACGTGGCCGCGGTCGTCGACTCGCTCGGTCGCCTCGACGACTC
This sequence comes from Agromyces albus, assembly GCF_030815405.1. NCBI lineage: Bacteria > Bacillati > Actinomycetota > Actinomycetes > Micrococcales > Microbacteriaceae > Agromyces > Agromyces albus. The sequence continues at coordinate 3,195,868 of NZ_JAUSWX010000001.1, forward strand.
GTATCTCGCCGTGCAGGGCCCTCCCGGCACGGGCAAGACCTACGTCGCCTCTCGCGTGATCGCCGAGCTCGTGGGCCGTTATCGGTGGCGCATCGGCGTCGTCGCGCAATCGCACGCGGTCGTCGAGAACGTGCTCGACGCGGTCGTCGCCGCGGGGCTCGCACCCGATCTCGTCGCCAAGGCCCCGAAGGATGCGCGAGCGCCCGGCACGCACGCGTACCTCGCGATCACGAAAGACGGCGTCGCCGACTACAGCGCGGCACACCAGGCGTCCGGATTCGTCATCGGCGGCACCGCGTGGGACTTCGCGAACGCCGACCGCGTCCCTCGCGGCTCGCTCGACCTGCTCGTGATCGACGAGGCCGGGCAGTTCTCGCTCGCGTCGACGATCGCCACCGCTGTCGCGGCCCGCAACCTGCTGCTCCTCGGCGACCCGCAGCAGCTGCCGCAAGTGAGCCAGGGCAACCACCCCGAGCCGATCGACACGTCGGCGCTCGGCTGGATCGCCGACGGGCACGACGTGCTGCCGCCCGAATACGGCTACTTCCTCGCCGAGAGCCGGCGCATGCATCCCGCGGTCGCCGGGCCAGTGTCGCGCCTCTCCTACGAGGGCGAGTTGCGCTCGCATCCGGTCGCGTCGCTGCGCTCGCTCCACGGCGTTTCTCCCGGGCTCACGACGGTGCCGATCGAGCACGCCGGCAACACGACCTCGTCGCCAGAAGAGGCCGAGGCGGTCGTCGAGCTCGTGGGCATGCTGCTCGGTCGTGCGTGGTCAGAGGTGATCCCGCCCACCGGCGCCGACGTCGAGGTGTCCGAGTCCACCGGCGCGCTTGCGGCGCTCGAGTCGACCGATGAGCTCCCGCCCACCGACGTACTGCTGCCGACCGATGCACTGCCCACGGATGCCGCGCTGCCGACGCGATCTCGGCCGCTCGCGCAGCGCGACCTCATCGTCGTCACGCCCTACAACGCACAGCTCACGGTCGTGCGCGCCGCCCTCGACGAGGCCGGCTATCACGACGTCCCCGTCGGCACCGTCGACAAGTTCCAGGGCCAGGAGGCGGCGATCGCGATCGTGTCGCTCGCCGCATCCTCGGCGGCGGCAGCCCCGCGCGGCGTCGAGTTCCTGCTGCTGAAGAACCGTCTCAACGTCGCGATCTCGCGAGCGAAATGGGCGGCATACCTCATCTACTCGCCGGGATTGCTCGACGCCCTGCCGCGAACCCCCGAGGGAGTGGCCCAGCTCAGCGCGTTCATCCGGCTCGTCGGAGCCGGGCAGGACACCTCGGTCGATGATGCCGAGTTCAGCGGAGCCGCCCTCATCCGGCCGTGAGCTTCGCGACGATTCCGTCGATCCGTCGCTGCCGGCAGAGTCTGCCACCTCGTGCTCGCTGGGAATACCCCACAGGGTGCGTACGTAGGTTAGGGGTATGACGTCCCCCGTGAGCTCTGACCTGTACCCCGAACGCATCACCATGTACGGCGCCGACTGGTGCCGGGACTGCCGCCGCTCGAAAGCCCTGCTCGACGATCGCGGCATCGACTACGACTACATCGACCTCGAGGCCGTCGTCGACGGCGCCGATCGCGCCAAGGCGATCAGCGGTCGCACGCAGATTCCCGTGGTCGTGTTCCCCGACGGCTCGCACTTCACCGAGCCCACCGACGCAGAGCTCGTCGCGAAGCTCGACGAGGCCATCGCGGCCTGAGTCGCCGACCTGAATCACCGGAGGCCGGGGTGCGCATGCACCCCGGCCTCCGACGTTCGACGGCTGCGAGGATCAGTCCCCCGCGAACGCCGCCACGGGCTCGCGACCCGCGAACTCGGGAACGGGCTCGCTCGCGGCATCCGTCGTCCCCTCGTCGTCGACGGCAGGAGTTCGCCGCCCCCAGACAGCGAACAGCACGAGGGCGACCGTGAGGAACACCGTGCCGCCGAGCAGCGCCGCCGCGATGCCCCGGGCCTCGCCGCCGCTCACCGCGATCGCGGCGAACACGGTGGTGAGCCCGGCGACGCCGATGGATCCGCCGAGCTGCTGCATCCCCTGCAGGAGGCTCGACGCCTGGCTCGTCTCCGAGCGGAGGGCCTGCGCCATCACGATCGACGTGATCGGCGCGAACGTGAGGCCCGCGCCGAAACCGAGCACGAGGGCCGGGCCCAAGATGCCGGTGAGGAACGTGCTCGCGGTGCCGAGCTGGGCCATCCAGAGCATGCCGCCGGCAAGGCCCGTGAGTCCCGCAAGGGCGACGACCCGCTCGCCGAGCGCGGCGACGAGCCGCGGCGTGAACTGGTTCACGATGAGCATCGTGCCGACGAACGGCAGCAGCGCGAGGCCCGTGCCGAGCGGGTCGTAGCCGAGCACGTTCTGCGTGAAGAGCGTCGCGAAGTAGAAGAACCCGAACATGCCGGCCGGCACGAGCAGCATCACCCAGAACGGCACGGCCGTGCGGGTCGACGCGAAGTAGTGCAACTGCACGACGGGGCTCGCGTGCCGCCGCTCGATGAGGACGAGCGCCACGAGCGATGCGGTCGCGACGACGAACGCCGCGATGGTGCGCGGGTCGGTCCAGCTCGACTCGGCTGCGGTCGTGAACCCGTAGACGAGGGCGACCATGGCGATCGTCGAGGTGAGGGCGCCCCCGACATCGAGTCGCGCAGGGCTGCGGTCGGTCTCGCGCAGGAATGCGATCGCGCCGGCGATGATCACGAGCCCGATCGGCACGTTCACGAACATCACCCACTCCCACCCGAGGCTCGTCGTGAGCACTCCGCCCAGGATGAGGCCGATGGCGCCGCCTGAGCCCGCAGCGAGCACGAAGAGCGACATCGCGCGATTGCGCTGGGCGCCCGGCACGGTGTTCGCCATCAGGAGCACGAGGGTGCTCGGCGCCGCGAGGGCTGCGCCGATGCCCTGCAGCACCCGGGCGAAGATCAGCATCTCGGGGCTGACGGCGAATCCACCGAGAGCGGATGCCGCGATGAACACGACGACGCCGATGATGAGCGCTCGGCGCGCTCCGAGCATCGAGCCGATGCGTCCGCTCAACAGGATGAGGCCGGCGAAGGCGAGTGCGTAGGAGGTGACCACCCAGGAGAGGTTGGCGGCCGTGAAGCCGAGTTCGTCCTGGATGTGGGGGAGGGCGACGTTCACGATGCTCGCGTCGACCACGAGCATGAGCTGCGTGATGAAGACGACGATGAGGCCGAGCAGCGTTCGGCCGGTCAGCCGGGCCGTGGTCGGTGTGGCGAGGGAGGGTGGTGCTGCGGTCATACTGGTGCTCCTGGTCCCGCTGGGGTAATCTCGTATCCGGAGAGAGTCTCCTGTTTTGTCTGAGTCGACGATACGGAGACAGTCTCCGCTTTGTCAAGAGCAGTCGAGAGATTCAATTGGTTGGAGTTCGAGTGAGCGTGGATACTGCCGCACCGGCGCGGCCCATGCGCGCCGATGCACGGCGCAATTACGAAGCGATCGTGCGAGTGGCGGGCGAGGCCTTCGCGGAGCACGGCACGCACGCCTCGCTCGATGACATCGCGTGTCGCGCGGGCGTCGGCCCCGGCACGCTGTACCGCCACTTCCCCAACCGTGAGTGCCTGCTCGAGGCCGCGCTCGTCGACAGCCGCCACGAACTGCAGGCGCTCGGCGGCAGGCTCCTCGATGCGGCAGACGCGGGCGCCGCGCTCGACGAGTGGATGCTCGCCCTCGCACGTCACTCCGGCAGGTGGGACGGCCTCGCTGACTCGATCACCCAATCGCTCCGCGATGAGAAGTCCCCGCTCGGGGCATCATGCAGCACCCTGCTCGACGCCACCGCGCATCTCCTCGACCGCGCGAAGGAGCAAGGGGCGGTCACTGCGGATGCCTCGGCCCGCGAGCTCTTCGTGATGGCCGGCTCGCTCGCGTGGGCAGCAGACCGCGCAGCACGCGGCAGCGGCGAAGACGAACTGCCGCGCCTGCTCTCGCTCCTCATGCGCGGCCTCCGCTAGGAGCCCGCAGCCTGCCGACTCACCGCAGCGCGGGCACGGCCTCCTGCAGCGCGGGCATGACCTCGCGCTCGAAGAGCTCGAGCCCCGAGCGGTCGTAGGCCGCCTCGGGGAAGTAGTGGATCGAGTAGCCGAGCCCGAGCTCCTGCCGCTCGGCGAGCCGCGCCACGACCTGCTCGGGCGTTCCGACCGCGATGGCGTTGCCGGAGCGATACTCCGCCATCACGCTCGCCGTCTTCTCGGGGCCGAGGTGCGGCGCGAGGCGCGCTTCGATCGCATCGAGGCGACGCGCGACATCCGCCGCCGACGTGCCGATGACGGTGTTGAAGTCTGAGCTCCGCACGATCGCGTCGAAGTCGGTGCCGAGGGTCTCGCAGTGACCGCGCAGCACCTCGGTCTTGTGGGCGAACTCCTCGGCAGTGCCGGCGAAGTTCGTGTACGAGGCATACTTCGCCGCGATCTTCAGCGTGACCTTCTCACCGCCGCCGGCGATCCAGAAGGGGATGCCGCCGGGCTGGAGCGGCAGCGGCCGCACGATCGCGCCGTCGACCTGGTAGTGCGTGCCGTCGAGCGTGGCCGTGCCGGTGGTCCACGCCTGGTGCATGATCTCGACGCCCTCGCGCAAGCGGGCCAGCCGCTCGGGCACGGGCGGGAAGCCGTAGCCATACGCCCGCCACTCGTGCTCGTACCATCCGCCGCCGATGCCCATCTCGATGCGCCCTCCAGAGATGAGGTCGGCCGTCGCCGCGACCTTTGCGAGGTAGGCGGGGTTGCGGTAGCTCATGCACGTGCACATCTGGCCGAGCCGGATGCGGCTTGTGGATGCCGCGAACGCCGAGATGAGCGACCAGGCCTCGTGAGTGGCCTCGGTCTCGCTCGGCACGGGCGTCGTGTGGAAGTGGTCGTAGACCCAGATCGACTCCCAGCCGGAATCGGCGGCATCGGCGCGCTGCGCAATGCCGCGCATCGCCTCCCAGTGCTCGGCCGGCTCGATGCCGACGAGATCGTAACGCCAACCCTGGGGAACGAACATTCCGAAACGCATGGGTTCAAGCCTACGTCGGCCACCCCCGATCGGCAGGCGCTTTCCACAGGGGGCAGGCCGACGGATGCCGCGAGCCGGCGGTCCCCGATCTCCTACGCCAGTGCGACCTACGCCAGCGCGAACCGCAACTCGGCCATCGCGGGCCCCGACCAGACGTCGCCGTCGAGGTCGTCGCTGCGCACCGTGACCACCTTGCCGCCTTTCGCCATCACGAGCAGTGCAAGTTGCGGCAGCAGGTCGCCCGCGTGCGTGCCGTCGTTGAGCTCCTCGCCTGCGCCGTTGCCCTTGGCGAACTGCACTGCACCCGACTCGCGGTCGAGCGTGCCGTTCACCGAGGTCGTGAAGTCGAACCAGAGGCACTCCACCGCGCCGTCGGCGGCTTCTCGGGCGATCGCGGCGAGGTCGCGCTCGACACGACCCGCCGTTCCCTCCCTGAGCTGCCGCAACGCCGACTCGGCCTCTCGGATGTTGAGCTTCGCGAGCTGTTGGCGCGCCGCGTCGTCGATCTCGGCCCCGCCGAGCCGATCGGGCGCACCGGCGAGCGCCACCACCCGTCGCCCGTTGCGGTGCCGCTCGATGAAGAGGCTGAGGAGGGGTTCAGTGGCGAACACGAAGAGCGGAACCCGTTCTTCGGCGTCACGCTGCTGGAGCTCCCGGCGCACGACGTCGGAGACGCGCTTCGCATAGAGGTCGAGCAGGGTCTTCCGGCCCTCGTCGCCGGTCAGCCTGCTGGCGCCGCCCTGGCTCGTGCTCCCCGTGCCGCGATGGACGCCGCGTGGCCGCTCCTCGCCGGGTTCGCGGTTCGTGGCCTCGTCGAGGTTCGCCGTGCCCGCGGGGTCGACGTCGAGCTTCGCCGCACGCTCGACCGGCGTGGCGTGCCAGAGGCCCCATTCGTGCGCCGACAGTGTCAGCGCATAGGCCTCCTGATCTTGGCTCGGCGCGCGCAGCAACTGCCCGAGCGTGAAGTGGGACCCGACGTGCACGGCGTCGTCGAGCCGATTCGGCAGCACGAAGATCTCACTGAAGCCCGGTGCGACGAAGATCGCCATCGAGCGGGCCAGCGAGCCCCACAACTGTTGGTCGGCCAGGATCCGATCCCGTTCGGCGCGGAACTCGGCCACGACCGGACCGGCGGCGTCGGCCGCCCTGACCTGTTCGATCGCATCGTCGAAGGCGCTCTTGACCCCGACCTCCGCCCGTTCGCGTTCGCTTACGACGGGCGACGTCGACACGTAGATCGTGATCGCAGGATCATGTACCCCTGCCAGTGCTGCGAAATCGGCGGTGGTGGGCAATTCGTAGTGGACCGTCATCGTTCCTCCCCCGGAGTCGCGCGACAGCGGTGTCGCTCACTCCAGCCTATGAAGGCTCGGGCGTGAGCGACACCCCAACTCAGCAACCGCTCAGCGACCGACCGGGTGGTTCGAACGGATGACTCCGGTCGGATCGACCGCGTTCTTCACCGCGCGCAACCGCTCGATCCGGTCGCCGAACAGGCGTTCGGCGGGCCGGGACTGCTCCGAGAAATTGAGGTAGTCGAGTTCGGCTCGCCACGGCTCCACGCGTGAGAGCAGGCGGCCGAGGGATGCCGCGAGCGCCTGTTCGGTGCCGGGATCCGCGATCCCCACGCCGAACACGAGGTACTCGGCGTCGAAGCCCGCGGTGACGCCCGGCAGGGGCGTGCCGCGCTCACCCGCGGAGGCCAGCGCGGCGTCGGGCGCGAGTGCGCCCCCGGCGTGACGGATCTCGGCCGAGAGGAGGGCGCTGCCGGAATCCGGACCTGCCGCCTCGAGGAAGGCGCGAACCGCAGCCGGCGGCAGGGACGAGAGCATCATGCCGTCGCCGTAACCGGGCGTCGGCGCCGGCGGGTCCATGTGCAGCTGGAGCAACTCGGCGGTCGGCTGCGGATGCACGGAATCCATCGCGGGGTGGAGGGCACGCAGCGGAGCAAGCAGCTCGTCGACCCGGGCCGGCGACTCCTGGATGGCAGCCTCGACGACGACGAACGACTGGCCGGAGAGGAACGGCGGCAGCTCGGGCATCGGCGGGAAGCGAAGGAGCCGACCGATGGAGGTGACGGAGTCGGGCACCTCGGTGGTCCATGCCGCCCAGGCCTGCAGCACCTCTTCGGCGCGCTCGATCGGCCAGAACAGCGTGCCGGCGACGATCTCGGCGACCGGGAACAGGCGGAACTCGAGCGCGGTGACCACGCCGAAGTCGCCACCGCCACCGCGGAGCGCCCAGAACAGCTCGCCGTCGTGCTCGGCGTCGACGCGGCGCTCGACGCCGTCGGCGGTGACGAGCTCGATCGCCAGCACCTGGTTGGCGGCGAGTCCGTGCGAACGGGCGAGCCAGCTGACGCCTCCGCCGAGCGTGTAGCCGACGACGCCGACGTCATGGGACGATCCGGCGAGCGCGGCGAGGCCATGCGGTGCCACGGCGGCGACGACATCGGCCCAGAGCGCGCCGGGCTCGACTCGGGCGACGCGCGCCTCGGCGTCGACCTCGACACCGCGCAACTCCGACGTGCGCAACAGGATCACGTCGGCGAGCCCGGCGTGGGCGAGCGGGCCGGCGTTGTGGCCGGTCGCCTGCGCGGCGACGGAGAGACCGAGTCCCTTCGCCGCGCGCACCGTCTGCGCGAGGTCATCGGTGCTCGCGGCGACCACGACGGCGGCCGGCCGCTGGTCGATCGCGAGGTTCCAGGCCGCGCGATCCTCGTCCCACCCGGCATCGCCGGCGATCACGAGACGACCGTCGAGGCGCTCGCGAAGCAGCGCGAGCGCCTCGGGCAGCGGGAGCTCGGCGACCTCGTCGTGGAGGGGGCGCCCCACGGAGAGGTCGATGACGGGGGCGGTGTCGCCGGGAATGGTGGTCGCCATGGGCGCTGCGGGCGCCACGGGCACGGCGTCGGGACCGGGAGGCACAGGGGTGTTCACGGGTGGTTCCTTTCGGGTTGCGGGGTCGCGGGCCAGCTGCCTCGTTGCGGGCGGCGGCGGCCGGCGGGGAATCCGGCGGCGTTCACGACGGGCTCCATCCCACGACATGCGGCAGCGAGCCGCACCAGTGCGACCCCTCCGATCGGCTCAGGGTTATCCCGAGGGCCGGCGGCACGGAATACACGTCGTCCCGCCGGAGTTCCCCCACATGATGACTGCCACGACCCGCCTCTCCGTGCTCGACCTCGTTCCCGTGCGCACCGGCCAATCGAGCGCGGGTGCCGTCGCGGCATCCGTTCGCCTCGCCCAGCTCGCCGACCGCCTCGGGTACACGCGCTACTGGTTCGCCGAGCACCACAACATGCCTGCCGTCGCCTCGACCACCCCGCCCGTGCTCGTGGCCGCGATCGCCGCGCGCACCGAGCGCATTCGCGTCGGCTCGGGCGGCGTCATGCTGCCGAACCACGCGCCGCTCGTCGTCGCCGAGCAGTTCGCGGCACTCGAGGCGCTCGCGCCGGGTCGCATCGATCTCGGCATCGGGCGCGCGCCGGGCAGCGACCCGGTGATCACGCAACTCCTGCGCATCTCGGGACCGACGGCCGACGTCGACCGGTTCCCCGATCACGTCGCCGACATCCTCAGCCTGTTGAGCCCCGACGGAGCGAACCTGCGACTCACGAGCGGGCGCGAGTACGCGATCACGGCGACCCCGGCTGCGACGGATGTCCCGACGGTCTGGCTCCTCGGATCGAGCGACTATTCCGCGAAGCTCGCCGCCGAGCTCGGGCTGCCCTACGTCTTCGCGAACCACTTCTCGGGCGAAGGCCTCGAGCGTGCGCTCGAGCTGTACCGCACCGAGTACCAGCCCAGCGAGGCTCATCCGGCACCCGAGACCTTCCTCACGGTCAACGCGTCGGTGGCGCCCACGGCCGAGGAGGCACGGGCTCGCGCGCTGCCGCAGTTGCGGTCGATGGCCCGGCTGCGCCTGAACCTGCCGATGCGCGCGCTCGAGACGATCGAAGAGGCTGCGAACGCACCCGCCGACTCGAACGCCGACGAGCTCATCGCCGGGATGGAACGACGGTGGATCATCGCGGATGCCGCGGGCGCGGCATCCGAGCTCCGCCGCCTCGCCGAGCGGCACGGCATCGACGAGGTCATGATCTCGCCGATCGGCGGCTCATTCGTTGCCGAGCCGACGGATGCCACGCCGGGTCGCGAGCAGACGCTCGCGTTGCTCGCCGGCGAACTGCTCGGCGGTCAGCCGCCGAAGGACCGATCGGACCGCACCATCGAAGCGGCGACCGCCTCGGCCGACGCGTAGACCCGCGCCTCCCACGGGGCGAGGGTTGCCGTCGGTTCGCCGCCGGGGCCGTTCGTGAGCAGGGGCTGCGCGCCCGTCCAGCGCACGGCGAGCTCCACGGGGAAGACCGGACCGCGCTCGACCGAGGAGAGGTTCGTGACGACGAGCAGGCGCTCGTCGCCGTGCACGCGTTCGAAGGCGAAGATCGCCGGGTGCCCCGCATCCGCTTGCTCGAAGCTGCCGTGCGCGACGACCGGCAGCTCGTGACGCAACGCGATGAGCCGCCGGTAGTACTCGAAGACCGACTCGGGGTCGCCGTATTGCGCTGAGGCGTTGATGCGGTCGTGGTTCGGGTTCACGGCGATCCACGGCTCGCCCGTGGTGAAGCCCGCATTCGGTGAGGCGTCCCACTGCACGGGCGTGCGCGCGTGGTCGCGGCTCATCGCTCCGAGCCCGATGACGGCCTCGGCCGGCGGCGTGCCGCCCGCGACATCCTGCGCGTAGTAGTTCAGCGACTCGACGTCGCGGTACTCGGAGATGGCCGAGAACGGCGCATTCGTCATGCCGAGCTCCTCGCCCTGGTAGACGTAGGGCGTGCCGCGCTGCAGGTGCAGCATCGTGGCGAGCGCCGTCGCCGACTCGCGCCAGTAGTCGCCGTCGTCGCCGAAGCGGCTCACCGAGCGTGCCTGGTCGTGGTTCGAGAGGTAGAGGCTGTTCCAGCCGGACTCAGCGAGGGCGACCTGCCAACGGGCAAGGGACGCCGCAAGCTCGCCGGGGGCGAGCGGTCTCGGGCGGAACTTCGAGACGCCGTGGTCGAGGCCGACGTGCTCGAACTGGAACACCATGTCGACCTCGCGGCGGGCGGGGTCGGTGAAGAGCCGGGCCTCCTCCATCGTGACGCCGGGCGTCTCACCGACGGTGATCAGGCCCTCACGCCCGTCGAAGACCTCGCGGTGCATCTCCTGAATGAACTCGTGCAGGCGCGGGCCGCCGGCCGTGAAGGCGAACCCGTCGCCGTACGGGTGCCCGTCGCGTACGGGGCCGTCGGGTAGGGCGGGATGCTTCGAGATGAGGTTGATGACGTCCATGCGGAAGCCGTCGACACCACGGTCGAGCCACCACCGCATCATCTCGTAGACTGCCGCGCGCACCTCGGGGTTCTCCCAGTTGAGGTCGGGCTGCTTGCGGTCGAAGAGATGCAGGTAGTACTCGCCCGTGGTCTCGTCGAAGGCCCACGTCGACCCCGAGAAGAACGACTCCCAGTTGTTCGGCTCGGCGCCGGGCTGCCCGCGAGTGAAGCCCTCGCGGGGCGGCCGCCACCAGTACCAGTCGCGCTTCGGGTTGTCGCGCGAGGAGCGGGACTCGATGAACCACGGATGCTCGTCGGAGGTGTGGTTCACGACGAGGTCCATGACGAGCTTCATGCCCCGGTCGTGCACCGCGGCGAGCAGCGCGTCGAAATCGTCGAGCGTGCCGAAGACCGGGTCAATGTCTCGATAGTCGCTGATGTCGTAGCCGTTGTCGGCGTGCGGCGAACGGTAGATCGGCGAGAGCCACACGACGTCGACGCCGAGTCGCTCGAGGTGGTCGAGCCGATTCAGGATGCCGCGGAGGTCGCCGATGCCATTGCCGTCGGAGTCCTGGAAGCTCCGCGGATACACCTGATAGACGACGGCGGACTTCCACCAGTCGCGTGCGATGGTCTCGGTCGCCTCGGCGCGTTCAGGATCGGACATTCATCCAGCGTACGGCGGGCGCCGCGGCATCCGCAGGCCCGCCGGCCGCTGCTGTGTGCCTCGCGGTCAGGCCGCGAGGCCGAGCCGGCGCAGGTCGTCGCTCGTGGCGCGGAACTCGTCGCCTTCGGCGATCGAGAACTCGCGCGGCACCCGGGCGCCGTTCTGCACGCGCGCGCCTTCGCCGATGACGGCGTACGGGCCGACGACGGCGTTGCGGCCGACGACGGCGCGTCGTCCGACGTGCACGTTCACGCCCACGACCGCGCGCTCGGCGACGATCGCGTCACGGTCGACCCAGCCACCTGGGCCGATCGAGGCGTTGCGCTGCACTTCGGCTCCGGGGTCGACGTAGGCCGTCGGGTCGACGAACGCAGTCGGGTCGACCTTCGCGGTCGTGGCGACGAGGCCACGGCCGTTCACGTGCTTGCGGTAGCGACGCAGGACTCCGGCTTCGTCTTCGAACTCGACATAGCTGATGCCCACGTTCTCCTCCTTCCGAGACGTGGCGGCTCCACGTCCGAACACTGATACAACATCGGAGCTGACCGGGGCATTCCCGACTTTCGGTCGCAAAGCTGAACGCTTGCGGGGTGTCAGCTCGGTGCCAGCCCTGAACGTGGGACGGGCCAGCACCGAAACCGGCTCGATTCGCTTGTCGAGGCATCCTCGACCTCGCTAGTTTCACTGCTCGTGCGCGGTTCCCGCCGGCATGACCACGCGGCATTCCGCGAAGGTCGAAACCAATCCGGAAGACGCAACCCCCATGTCGAACTACCTCCTCTGCGCGAATCCCATCCAAGGTCACGCCGCCCCCATCATCGCCATCGCCCGTGACCTCGTCGCACGCGGACACGACGTCACCGTGCTCACCGGGTCGCGCTTCCGCGATGCGGTCGAGGCGGCCGGCGCCGCACATCGCACGCTCGGCGGAATCGCCGACTTCGATGACCGCGTCATCCAGGATCACCTGCCCGACCGCGACCGGTACCGCGGCATCGCCAAGCTGCAATACGACATCCAGACGATCTTCATCAAGACCGTCCCCGACCAGACCCGCGCGGTCGAGGCCGCCGTGGCCGAGCTCGCACCCGACGCGATCCTCGTCGAGGCCGCGTTCGCCGGCATCATCCCGTTGCTGCTCGACGGACGGGCGAACCGTCCGGCGGTGCTCGCCGTCGGCGTGGTGCCGCTCAGCCAGGCGAGCGTCGATGCGGCACCGTACGGCCTCGGGCTCGCGCCCAAGCCGGGCGCCTTCGGGCGCGCGCGCAACCGAGTGCTCAACCTGCTCGTGCAGAAGGTGATCTTCCGCCAGACGCAGCGGCTCGCGAACGAGACGATGGTGGCCCTCGGGCGCCCGAAGCTCCACGAGTTCATCCTCGACCAGTCGCGGCTCTTCGACCGCTTCCTGCAGCTCTCGCCGTCGGAGTTCGAGTACCCGCGCAGCGATCTCTCCTCGAACCTCCGCTTCGTCGGCACCGTACTGCCGCCCGCTCCCGTCGCGGGCCCGCTGCCCGCCTGGTGGTCGGAGCTCGACGGCGAACGCCCCGTCGTGCACGTCACGCAGGGCACGATCGACAACAAGGACTTCGACCGCCTCGTGCGCCCGACCCTCGACGCCCTCGCCGACCTCGATGTGCTCGTCGTGGTCGCCACCGGCGGCCGTCCCGTCGAGGAGCTCGGCGAGCTGCCCGGGAACGCCCGCGCGGCGGAGTTCCTCCCCTACGACCTGCTGTTCCCCAAGACCGACGTGTTCGTCACGAACGCGGGCTTCGGCGGCACGCAGTACGCGCTCAGCCACGGTGTTCCGCTCGTCACCGCGGGCGAGACCGAGGACAAGCCTGAGGTCTCCATGCGCGCCGAGTACATCGGCGTCGGCGTGAACCTCAAGACCGGCACGCCGAAGGCTGCGGCGATCCGCGCCGGGGTCGAGCGGGTGCTCGGCGACCCGGGGTTCCGCGAGCGGGCGGTCGCCCTCGCGGCCCGCATCGAGGAGTACGACACGTTCGGCGAGATCGAGGCCGAGCTCGAGTCGGCGGTGCGCTCGGCGCGGTTGCAGCTCGAGGCCCCGGCCGGCTGAACGGCGGCGCACGGCGGCGCACGGGGGCCGGGTCGCTTGGGTGGGTGGGAAAGCTTAGGCTGGCCTAAGAACACGGATGCCGCGTTGCGGGCCGTCCGCCACCTCGACCCAGGCCGCCCATGCCCCCTGCACCGCTCCTCGAGCTCGACCGCGTGAGCATCCGACACGAGGGCGCCGTGCGCGCCACACCGGTCGACGTGTCGTTCTCGGTCGCACCGGGCGAGGTCGTGCTCATCCTCGGACCGAGCGGATGCGGCAAGTCCACCCTCACCCTCGCGATGAACGGCCTCGTGCCGCACGCCGTGCCCGCCGAGCTGCACGGGCGGGTGACGCTCGCGGGGCTCGACACGCGTGAGCGTCCGGTGGGCGCGCTCAGCGAGCACGTCGCGATGGTGTTCCAGGACCCCGACGCGCAGATCGTCACGGGCTCGGTGCTCGACGAGGTGTGTTTCGCACCCGAGAATCAGCTCGTCGCGGCATCCGAGGTGCTCGAACGCGCCGAGCGCGCCCTGCGGCACGTTGGCCTCTGGGAGCGGCGCTTCGACAACCCCGACCGTCTCTCGGGCGGTGGCCGCCAGCGGCTCGCCATCGCGTGCGCCCTCGCGATGCAGGCCCCGCTCATCGTGCTCGACGAGCCGACCGCGAACCTCGACCCCGCCGGCATCGACGAGGTGTACGCGGTGCTCCGCGGCCTCGCGCGCGAGCACGGCCACGCGATCGTGCTCGTCGAGCACAACCTCGACGCCGTCGTCGACCTCGTCGACCGGGTCGTGGTGCTCGACGCCGCGGGCGCGCTCGTGATCGACGGGCCCGCGCACGAGGTGGTGCAGGGCCGCGCCGACGAGCTGCTCGAGCTCGGCGTGTGGCTGCCCGTCTCGACCCTCGCCGCGCTGCGGCTGCGGTCGGCCGGCGTGCGGATGTCGCCGCTGCCGCTCACGCCGGCCGAGCTCGCCGCGGCACTCGACGCGAACGACGTGCTGCCGCCACCCCTCGACGACGGGCGCGACGGGCGCGACGGGCGCGACGCCCCGACCGGGGCCGACGCCCTGACCGGAGCCGATACTGCCGTATCCGTGCGACACCTCACGGTGCGCCGCGGCGGCCGTCGCGGACCCGAGGTCGTGCACGACGTGCACCTCGACGTCGCCAGGGGCGATTTCCTCGCGATCGTCGGCGCGAACGGCGCCGGCAAGACGACCCTGCTGCAGGCGATCGCGGGCGTGATCCCTCCCCCACGGGGCACCGTCGACCTCGGCGGGGTCGACCCCGCGCGGGCCGACGCGCGCACCCTCGCCCGGTCGATCGGATTCGTGTTCCAGAACCCCGAGCACCAGTTCATCACGCACTCCGCCGCCGAGGAGCTCGAGCACGGGCTGCGCCTGCAGGGCGTCGGCCAGGCCGAGCGGGCGGCACGCGTGACCGAGCTGCTCGAGCGATTCGGGCTCGAGGAGCTGCGGCAGCAGCATCCGTTCCTGCTCTCGGGCGGGCAGAAGCGCCGACTCTCGGTGGGCACCGCTCTCGTCGCCGGCGCGCCGGTGCTGGCGCTCGACGAGCCGACCTTCGGGCAGGACCGCGGGCGAGCCGCCGAACTCATCGACATGCTCGCGGAGCTGAACCGCGATGGCACGACGGTCATCATCGTCACGCACGACCTGCAGCTCGTCGCCGATTCGGCGAGTCACGTCGCCGTCATGCGCGACGGCCGGGTGATCGGCACGGGCCGCACCGCCGACGTGCTCGCCGGTCCGCTGCTCGGCGAGGCCGGGCTCACGCCGCCGCCGCTCGCACGGGCGACACGGTTGCTCGAGCGGCATCCCGAGTGGCAGGGCGTCGCACGACTCGACCAGCTGCCGGGCTCGCCGGTGCGGGTGCGGGTGCGCGCATGACGGCGGGATCCGCGGAGCGCACTGGCCGTGGCGGCTCGTCCTCGACGGGAGGCTCGCCCGCGGCTCCCGTCTCCGCAGCGGCATCCGGCGGCCGGCCCGACCCCTTCGCCCCGGCGGCACCTGCGCCCGCGTGGCGATTCCTGCACCACCTCAATCCGCTCGCGAAGGTGCTCGCGCCGGTGCCCGTGATGGTGCTCATCGCCTTCTCGCGGGGCATCCCGGTGCCGCTCGTGTTCGCGATCTTCGCGATCGCGCTGCTCCTCGTCGGCGCACGGCTCTCACGCGGGGCCCTGCTGCTCGTGCTCGTGGCGATCCCGGTCGTGACGCTCCTCGTCGGCGTGAGCTTCGGCATCTGGATCGACCCGGGCCGCATCGGCGCCCACGATCCCGGCGCCGGCGCCGTGCTCCTCCAGCTCGGCGACCTCCGGTTCACGCTCGCCGCCTACCTGCTCGGTCTCGCCACCGCGCTGCGACTCGCGAGCATCGCCCTGCTCGCGCTCGCCGCCGGGTTCACGACGACCGGGCCCGACCTTGTGCGCGCCATGGTGCAGAACCTCCGCGTGCCCTACCGAATCGGCTACACCGTGCTCGCGTCCTACCGCTTCGCGCCGCGCTTCGGCCACGAGCTCGAGGTCATCAGGGCTGCACACCGGGTGCGCGGAACGGATGCCGGGCGCGGGCCCATCGCAGCCCTCTGGCGCGCGATCGGCTACGCCGTGCCCCTGCTCGCGAGCGCCATCCGGCATGCCGAGCGCGTCGCCCTCGCGATGGACGCCCGCGCGTTCGGCGCGCACCCGACCCGCACCGAACGACACCGCATGCCCTGGCGCGTTCGCGACACCGTGTTCGTCGGGTGCTTCCTCGCGGCGAGCGCGGTGCTCACGTGGTGGGCGTGGGGCCTGAGCGTCGGATAGCCGCACGGCGGCGAAGCCGAACCGCGTGTGGCCTCCATACGCGGCCTCTTACGTTGGCCGCTACTCGAGCACCGGGGCGTTCCCCGCCGCATGACCATGCAGAACTCAGGAGATTCGGGTTCATGTCGGCTGATACGGCGGATATGACGCGATATCCCCTGCATTTCAACCCAATGGGCGACGGCGAAGGGCCGGGCGGCGAACGCCACCCGGCCCCTCACTTCTCGCGTGCGGGCTACTCGGCCGGCGCGGTGCCCTCGATCTCGACGAGGAACACGAGCGTCTGCGCGCCGAGCTCGTGCGCAGCGGCATCCGTTCCGTAGCCGTACTCCGGCGGGATGGTCACGATGAGCTTCGTGCCGACCTTCTGGCCGACGAGCGCGGCTCCGAAGCCCTGGATGACGCCGTCGGTCGGGAACGTCGCCGGCTCGCCGCCGTAGCTCTGGTCGAAGATCTCACCGGTCTCCCAGCTCGTGCCCTGGTATTGCACGGTCACGTTGTCGCCGGTGCCGACCGTGTCGCCGTCGCCCTCTTCGAGCACTTTCAGCAGGAGCGCAGTGGGCGGAGCAGAGTCGGGCAGCGTGACCGTGGGCGCTTCGCCCTCGGCGCCGAACTTCACCTCGGGCGGGTTCTCCGTCCACTCGCCGGGCTTGAGCGGCTCCTGCACCTCGACGACGTCGACGACGATGACGATCGTCTCGCCGCCGGCGATGCCGATCGACTCGTTGCCCTCGTCGCCGTACAGCGTCGAGGCCGGCGCCACCGTCACGGTGCGCGAGCCGATCGGTACGCAGTCGATGCCGGCGAGGAACGCCTCGAAGAGGTTGGGGTCGCCCACCGTGATGGTAGTGGGCTGCGAGAAGACGCGCTCACCCGTGGTGCCCGAGAACGCGCTGATGACCGCGTTGATCGGGTCGCCGGGCGCCGACTCGTCGCCGTCGCCCTCGATGGCGACCGATCGCTCGAGCGACTCCGCCTCGAGCGGCGCCGTGAATGTCGCGGTCGGCGCCTCGGCGAACGCGCCCTCGACCGTGACGCCGTCACTCAGCTCGCCCGACGAGAGCTCCATGCACTCGGCGGTGGCATCTGGCGTTTCGGTCGGCTCAGGCTCGGGGCTGCCGGCACAACCGGCGAGGAAGAGGGCTGCGGTGGCGGCGAGCGCGACGGGCGCGGCGCGGCGCAGGACACGATTCATAGGGGAGGATCTCGTTTCGATCGGGAAAGACACGTCTCCCCAGTCTGCACGTTCCCGGCTTTCGATTGCCTGAATCCCCGATTCTCGGCCGATCAGGGACACAATGGGCAGATGGGGGAGACAACTGGGGTGCCCGATTTCGCGGAAGGGTTCGCCGCTGCGGCGGCCTCCTTCGCGGAGATCGACGACGCGCTCTGGAATCCGATCTCCACCGCCGCCGTGTTGCGGTCGCACCCGCAGTTCGGCGAGCGCGTGCTCGACGCGTGCTGCGGTGACGGGGCATCCGCGGTGCCGACCGCCGAACTCGTGGGCACCGGGGGCCTCGTCGATGCGGTCGACTTCGCCGAGGGGCTCATCGAGCTCGCCCGGGAGCGAGTGGGAGAGCGGATGCCGCAGCTGCGCTTCCACGTCGCCGACGTCACGACGTGGGAGACCACGGGGTACGACGTCGTGCAGTGCGTGCTCGGCATCCTGTTCTTCGACGACCTCGACGCGGGCACCCGCCACCTCATCGGGTGCGCTCGGCCTGGCGGCCGGGTTGCGATCACGGTGTGGGCAGCCGGAGCGATGGAACCGCTCGCCGAGGTGCTGACATCGGCATTGCCCGAGGGCGTGGCATCCGAGCTCGGCGACCTGCGCTCGCCCGCGATCGACGTTGCGAGCACCCCCGGGAGCCTCGCACACTGGCTCACCGGCCTCGGGCTCGCGCAGGTGCGGGCCGAGGCGGTGCAACGCCATCTCGACCTCACGCCCGAGCTCGCATGGGGGCTCGTCGAGGGCACGGGCCTTCGCCTCGCGCTCGGCGACCTCGACGACGAGGCCGTGGCGGGCGTGCGCGAGCGCTACCTCGCGGCCCTCGAGGAGCGCGACGTGCAGACCGTCGACGTCACGACGCTCATCGCGGTGGGCCGCCGCCCGTCTCCCCCGCCGACGGCCGAGTAGCTACTTCACGGCCAATCCGGCTTCGGCTCCCGTCGCGACGGGCCGTGCCCAGTCGTTCGACCACTGGCTCCACGAGCCCGGGAAGAGTGCTGCGTCGATGCCGGCGATCGCGAGGGCCGCGACCTGGTGCGCTGCCGTGACGCCCGAGCCGCAGTAGGCGGCGACCGGCGCGCCGCCGTGCACGCCGAGCGCGGCGAAGCGTTCACGCAACTCGCGCGGCGTGCGGAATCGGCCCTCGGCGTCGAGATTGGCCGAGGTGGGCGCCGACACTGCGCCCGGGATGTGTCCGGCGCGCGGGTCGATCGGCTCGACCTCGCCCCGATACCGTTCAGCGGCCCGCGAGTCGAGCAGCACGCCCTCGGCCGGAATGCCGGCGGCCCCGTCGATGTCGACGACGGGCATCGAGCCGAAGTGCGCGGTGGCGTCGCCCGGCTCGGGCTTCGTCTCGCCGGTCTCCAGCGGATGCCCCGCTGCACGCCACCCCGCGAGCGCGCCGTCGAGCATCCGCACGTCGGCCACGCCCGCGTGCTTCAGCAGCCACCACGCACGAGCGGCGGATTGGTTGCCGAGGTCGTCGGTGACCACGACCGTGTCGCCGTCGCGAAGCCCCCAGCGCCGCATCGCCGCGGTGAGCGCACCTTCGCCGGGCAGCGGATGCCGCCCCTCACCCTGCACGTCGTGGTCGGCGAGCTCGCGATCGAGGTCGACGTAGACGGCGCCCGGGATGTGCCCTGCGCGGAACGCCTCGCTCCCGTCGGGCTGGGCGAGCGTCCAGCGCACGTCGAGCACCACGGTACGTTCACCCGACAAGAGTCGTGCGGCGAGTTCGTCTGCGGAGATGAGGATCGACATGGCTCCATCTTGCCCCGCCCGGCAGTCAAGCCGCTTGCGGATGCCGCGTGGCGCAACGTATCGTCGTGTCTGTCGAAATAGTGACCGAATGGTCGGTCATGAAGTGGCACCTACTCAGCGACGAGGACCCCGTCAGGGCTCAAAGGAGAGTTCATCATGAACCGTGCACGACGCCGCCGACTGCTCGTTCCCGCCGCGGTCGCGGCATCCATCGCCCTCGCCCTCACCGGTTGCAACGCGGCAAACTTCGGCGGCGGCGACGACGGTGGCGGAGACGGCGCCACCGAAGAGGGCCCCATCAAGATCGGTGCCGTGCTCGACATCACGGGTGTCGGGGCGAACCTCGGCGTCCCCGAGCAGAACACGCTGAACATGCTCGCCGACCAGCTCAACGAAGACGGCGGCATCAACGGCCGCGAGGTCGAGCTCTTCATCGAGGACAACCAGTCGACCGAAGACGGGGCTGCGCGCGCCACGACCCAGCTCATCGAGAATGAGCAGGTCGACCTCATCATCGGCGCCTCGCGCACCGGCCCCAGCCTCGCGATGCGCCCGCTCGTGGAGGCGGCCCAGATGCCAACGATCTCGGTCGCGGCCAACGCGGCCATCGTCGACGGCTCGGAGTGGGTCTTCAAGACGGCGCAGAACGACATCGTGGTGCTCGAGCGGATCCTCGACGACGCCGAGTCGAAGGGCTACACGAAGATCGCACTCGCCCGTGACGCCACCGGTTTCGGCGAGGGCATTGCCGACATCATCACGGAGCTCGGCGCCGAGCGGGGCATCACGCTCACGGCAACCGAGGCGTTCGAGCCGAGCGCGACCGACTTCACGGCGCAGATGACGAATCTCCGTGCCGCCGACGCCGACGCCGTCATCATCTGGGGCATCACGCCGTCGGCCGGGCTCGCGCAGGCCGCGTACGTGCAGATCGGCGTGAACAAGCCGGTCTACCAGTCCCACGGTGTCGCGAACGCCGCGTTCTTCGAGGCGGCCGGCCCCGCCGCCGAGGGCGTACTCGCGCCGATGGGCCGCCTGCTCGTCGCCGACCAGCTCGAGGCCGACGACCCGCAGAAGGAGGTCATCGACCAGTTCATCGCCGACTACACCGAGGCCTACGACGCTCCCCCGTCGAGCTTCGCCGGCCACGCGTACGATGCATGGAAGATCGGCGTCGCCGCGATCGAGGAAGCCGGCACCGACCCCGAGGCGCTCCGCGACGCGATCGAGGCGACGAGCGACTTCGTCGGCATCTCGGGCGTCTTCACGATGACCCCCGACAACCACTCGGGCCTCACCGCCGACGCGCTCATCATGGCGATCGCCGAGGGCGGCCGCTGGAACCTCTACGAAGAGTGAGCGGCGGCATCCGTTGACCGACTTCCTCCAGCTGACGGCGGCAGGGTTGTCGCAGGGCTCCGTGTACGCCCTGCTCGCCGTCGGCCTCATCGCCACCTACACGGTGCGACACGTCGTGAACATCGCGCAGGGCGACTTCGCGACGCTCGCGGGCCTCGGCAGCATCTCGCTCGTGACCGCCGGGCTGCCGCTGCCCGTCGCGATCCTCGTCGCCCTCATCTCGGTGACGCTCGCCTCGGTGCTCATCGAACGGCTCGTGATCGCGCGGGTGAAGAACCTCACGACGCTCGTGTCGATCATCCTCACGCTCGGGGTCTCGACGCTGCTGCAGGCGATCATGCTGCTCGTGTGGGGCGCGGAGGCCCGGCGCCTGCCGCCGTTCCCCGGCAACGACCTCAACCTCGGCGGCGTCAGCATCCGCTCGCAGGAGCTGTGGATGCTGGGCGCACTCGTGATCGTGGGCGGCGGCATCCTGCTGTTCTACGAGAAGACCCGCTGGGGCAAGGCGCTGCGCGCGAGTGCCGAGCAACCCGTTGCGGCGCGCATCGTCGGTATCTCGCCGGCCGTGGCATCCGTGCTCGCCTTCGCCATCGCCGGGTTCGCCGGTGCCGCGGCCGGTGTCGTGAGCTCGCCCATCTACCTCTCCATCTGGTCGGGCGGCCTGCTGCTCGGGCTCAAGGGCTTCGTCGCCGCCGTGCTCGGCGGGCTCGTGTCGTTCCGCGCGGCGATCGTCGGGGCGCTGCTGCTCGGCGTGCTCGAGTCGTACGTCGCGGGCTACGTGGCCTCGGGGTGGAAGGACGCCGTGGCGTTCTTCATCCTCATCATCGTGCTCATCATCCGGCCGGCCGGTCTCATGCTGCGCCCCGAAGCCGTGAGGGTCTGATGTCACTGTTCAGCAAGGATCCGGGCTCGGTCCGGTCGAAGACCGGATTCTGGCCGAACAACCGCGGCACGATCATCGGCGTCTCGGTGCTCGCGGTCGTGATCCTGATCGTGCCATTCACCGCGAGCTCGTCGTTGATGAACATCGCCGTCTTCTCGATGATCTTCGCGCTGCCGGCGATCGGGCTCAGCCTGCTCATGGGCCTCGCGGGGCAGGTGTCGCTCGGCCAGGCCGCGTTCTTCGCGATCGGCGCGTACACGCACGCGATCCTGCTGCAGAAGTTCGAGATGCCCGGCCCCGTCGCGGCGGTCGGCGGGGTCGTCGCGGCGATGCTCGCGGCGCTCCTCGTGGGCCTGCCGATGCTGCGCCTGCGTGGGCACTACCTCGCCCTCGCGACGCTCGGCCTCGGCTTCATCGTGATGATCGCCGTGCGCGAGTGGGAGTTCACCGGCCGCACGACCGGCATCTACGGCTACGGCCGACCCGAGGTCTTCGGCATCCCGATCGACAACAACGGGCTGTTCTTCTGGTTCGTCGCGCCGTTCGTGCTCATCGGGCTCGTGCTCGCATTGAATCTCACCCGGTCGCGGGCGGGTCGCGCGCTCTCAGCAGTCAACGACTCTGAGCTCGCAGCCGAGTCGCTCGGCGTCAACACGTACGCCCTGCGTGTGAAGGTCTTCACCCTCTCCGCCGGTTTCGCGGGTCTCGGCGGCGTCTTCTACGCCTACCAGGTGCAGATCGTCTCGCCCCAGGTGGCGGAGTTCCACGTCTCCGTCGAGTTGCTGCTCATGGTCGTGATCGGCGGCCTCGGATCGGTGTGGGGCGCCATCGCGGGCGCCTTCATCGTCGAGCTGCTGTCCGAAGGCCTGCGCGACCTCATTCCGGCGATCATCCCGGGCGCGACGGGAGAGGTGCAGCTCATCGGCTACGGGCTCGTGCTCATCCTCGTGATCATCCTGCTGCCGGGCGGCCTCTACCAAGTGGTGCGCACGTCATGGGCGGCGATCCGGCGGCGCATGGGGTCGAGGCCGGCGGATGCCGGGGCGGAGGCGGATGCCGCAAGCGAGGCGTCAGGTGCCGCATCCGCGCCCGACGCGCCCGACGCGCCCGATGCACCGCGCGTACCCGCCGTCTCGACGCCGATGGCCGCGGGCGAGCCGATCCTCGAGGTGATCGGACTCACGAAGCGCTACGGGGGCGTGGTCGCCGTAGACGACGTGAGCTTCACGGTGCCGGCCGGACGCATCATGGGCCTCATCGGCCCGAACGGTGCCGGCAAGACGACGTGCTTCAACATGATCACCGGCGCGATCTCGCCGACGACGGGCACCGTCACGTTCCTCGGCGAAGAAGTGCAGGGCAGGAAACCCCATGTCGGCGCCGTGCGGGGGCTCACGCGCACCTTCCAGAATCTGCAGTCGTTCTCGTCGACCGATGTCGTCGGCAACGTCTACATGGGCCGCTACCGCAAGGGGCGCGCGGGCATCATCCGCGGCATGCTCGGCCTCCAGGGTCGCGAGCAGTACCGGCACGAGGAGATCGCGCGCGACATCCTCGATTCGATGCGGCTCGGCGACGTCGCCGACCTCGCCGCCGGCGACTTGCCGTTCGGACGCCAGCGCATGATGGAGGTGTGCCGCGCGCTCGCCTCCGAACCCGCGCTGCTCCTGCTCGACGAGCCGATGGCGGGCCTGTCGGGCGGGGAGCGGGAACTCCTCGCGGCGCTGCTTCGCGCCCTCCGCGACGCTGGGCTCACGATCGTGCTCGTCGAGCACGACGTGGAACAGGTGCTGTCGCTCGCCGACACCGTCGCGGTGCTCGACGACGGCGTGCTCATCGCGCATGGCGAGCCCGAGGCCGTGCGCGCCGACTCCGCCGTCATCGTCGCCTACCTCGGCACCGACGCCGAAGAGGCCGAGCACGAGCTGAAGGAACTGGAGGAGCACGCATGACCCTCGCAGTCACCGCGCTCGACGCGGGCTACGGCAAGCTCGCGATCCTGCATGATGTGAGCCTCGCTGTCGCGCCGGGCGAGATCGTCACCGTCGTCGGCTCCAACGGCGCCGGCAAGACGACCCTGCTGCGAGCCGTGAACGGCCTCATCCGGCCGACCGCCGGCACGGTCACGCTGGACGGCGTCGACATCACCGGCCGTGCCACCGAGCGAATGGCCGCCCTCGGCCTCACCCATGTGCCCGAGAACCGGCTGTGCTTCCCGTCGCTCTCCGTGCGCGACAACCTCACGCTCGGCGCGTGGAGCCGCGGCGGCAAAGGCGATCTCGACGCGGTGCTCGCGCTGTTCCCGCGGCTGAAGCCGCGGCTGGGCCAGTCGGCGGGCACGCTCTCGGGCGGCGAGCAGCAGATGGTCGCGATCGGCCGCGGACTCATGGCGTCGCCCAAGGCGATCATGCTCGACGAGCCGTCGATCGGGCTGGCGCCGAAGGTCGTCGCCGAGATCATGCGAGTGCTCACCGAGCTGCGCGACCGCGGCCTCGCGGTGCTCCTCGTCGAGCAGAACGTGAGGGCGTCGTTCGGCATCGCCGATCGCGCCGTCGTGATGCAGCGCGGGCGCGTGGTGCTCGAGGGCACGCCTGCCGAGCTCGTCGAGCTGCCCGAGGTGCGCAACGCCTACCTCGGCGGCGCCGCGGCCTAGCGATTGTCTCCCCCTTCCGGGCCTCTGGAGTGCACGGCCTGAGTTGCAGCGGTCGGGCACCTTCACCGGGCAGCTTCGCGGGCGGGTCTTGCGGGAATCGTGCCGCCGTGCAATCGCCCACCCGTGGATGCTGGCGGTGCTGGCGATAGGAGTGTTCGGTGCGGGACCGGCTAGCGGACGATCCGAGCCCACTGGTATCGACCACCGTCGGGACGGGGATCCCACGTGTCGAAGGCGACAACTTCGCCGATGCGGTCCAGGGACGCGAGGAGGTTCTCGTCGGAAAGTTGGCGGAAGTACCGGCCGTTCTCGTCGATGCGCTCAAGGTTCGAGACGTGACCCCAAACTCCGACCTCGACGAGCCCGCCGGGACAGACGACGCGATGGATCTCCCCGAGCGCGAGCTCGAAATCGGCTTCAGTGAGGTGCATAAGCGTGCTCATGGTCCAGCAGGCGTCAAACGTTGCGCTTCCGAACGGAAGGTCTGTCGCCGACGCGACCATCGCATCCAGGCCGAGCGCGCGGCAGTGTTCGACCGCGGCTGGCGTCACATCGACTCCGACGTAGGCGAGACCCTGCTCGGCGATGACCTGACCATCACGACCTGCGCCTGCTCCGATCTCCAGAACCGACCGAACGTGAGAATCGGTGCAGTGAGCGACGAACGACGCCAACCGTCGCGTGCGCTGTTCACTCAGAGGTCGTGCCGCGCGGTCGGCGACCTCGTCGCGGTAGAACTCAATCAGCCGCTTCATCCGAGCGCCCTCGATCGCCATCGTTCCAATCTAGGCGCAGCATCGCAGCGTCGCGCGTTCCGATAGCCGATCGTCATACGCCACCAACCAGCCGCGCGCTGAGGCGGCGGCCGCGTATCGCGCATGGCTACCGCAGCACCGTCCGCATCATGCCCAGGGCCGTCGACGAGTACCGTCCGTTCACGGACAGCCCTCAAATCCGCTGATGAAGCGATCCACGACGGGTTCGCCGTCAACCACCGTCAGGTGGAAGCGCTCGTAGATCCGGATGTCGTCGCCGAGATATTCATGGTATGTGCCGGTGCCTGTGAACGTGGCGCCCGGCGTGAGGTTGAAGTTGATGACCTCGGTCAGTGATCCCCGTGCGTCGGGAATCGAGGGATCGACGAAGTCCGAGACATAGTTCACCCGCGCCGTGTAGTGGTACCAGAACGAACCGTCGCCGGCATCCACGATGCGCTCGACCACGACCTTGCGTGTGTAGGTGGTGTCGTTCTCGCGAGGCCCGCAGATGTCATCGGTGTAGTGCACCGTCTCTACCTCGTTGTGGGTGACCGTCGGTGAGTGGTCGGCAGCGGCGTGCGCGGCCGCCGGCATCGACAATGAAGCCAGGGCACCGATCACCGCCGTGGCTGCGATGCCGATGCGTGTGCTCTGACGAACGGACATCATTCCCCCTCGGGTTGCCGAACGCAGCAGACACTACTCCCCAGGCACACGAGCCACCGGCCCCCAAAGAGGGCACCCAACGATCGCGGCCGGGTGCCCAGCTCGCCGTCCTTCCACCTGGTGGACATGCCGCGGAAAAGGGGAGATCGACCAGATGTAGGCCACCGAGGTGACCACACACCATTCCGGGGCATGGTCTGCAGAGATGTCCGGATACCGATCCCTACCGGGCCGCGAGATGCAACGACGTCGCCCTCCCGATTCGTAGCCAATCCGCCTCGCGGTTACGCTCCATCAGGCGCTCTCGGGATCCCCACGGCATCACTGATTTCGTCGTCGATCGTGCGAAAGCTGTGAAGGGCGTATTCGCCCGGCGACATCCGTCACGAGTCGTGGCGATCGTCGTGGTGCTTCTTGCGCTTCTGCACTTCGGGCACCTTCAGCTCGGGCACCGCCCGCAGCATGAACCGGTCGAAGTCGGGAACCGTGAACGCGGCGTACCCGTGCTCGGGGGTGTAGAGGAGTCCCATGTCGATGAGTTCCGCCCGGGTCGGTCCGACCTGGGTCGATTCGCGGCCCATCACGCGTGCGACGTCGGCGGCCTTCTGCGGCTCGGGGCCCAGCTCCGCCATCGCACGCATGTATGCCGTCTGGAGCGGTGTCGCCCGATCGAGCCGCACGCGGAAGAAGGAGCCATCGAGTTTCGCCTCGTACGCGTCCTTCGCGATCTCCACGTCTTCGCGATGCACCCTGTCGTCGGTGGCGACGCCCCAGACTTGGTAGCCGAGTTCCTGGATGAAGTAGGGGTATCCCTGCGTGATCTCGATGGCGAGATCGACGGCGTCAGGGTCGTATGCAACGCCCTCGACGAGGGCCGGCTCGATGAGTGCCTTGCGCGCGTCGTCGCCCGTGAGCGAACCGATCGTCGGGAATTTGAACAAGCGCTCCGCGTAGGACTTCGCGTCGCCCGCGAGCTCGGCGATCTGCGGGAGGCCCGCCCCGACGAAGGTGATCGGGAGCTTTCGCTGGACGGTCTTGTGAACCGCCTGGATGAGCGCTTCGAGCTGGGAGCGCCCGAGGAACTGCACCTCGTCGATGAGCAGCGCAACTCCACGCTGCTGTTCGGCGGCCGCCTCGCCGAGCGCGACGAAGACATCGGTGAGATCCATCCCGAGGTCGCCGTGGTCGCCGTGGCCCTCGGCCGGCGGCACATCCCATGACACGCTGAATGTGCCCTGTTTGTCGACGGAGACCGCGAAGGCACTCAACACCTCTGCTGCGCGACGGCTTCGCTCCGTCCAGCGGGCCCGCGGAGAGAGGCGCAGGAGGGCGGCCTTCAGTTGCGAGAACATCGCCTGCCGGAATCGAGCGTCGTCGTGCTTGCTCGCCTCGATCTCGACGACTTCCCAGCGGGCCGCGTTCGCGATGTCCACGAACTGACCGAGCAGGACGGTCTTCCCGACGCCGCGGAGGCCTGTGATGATCATGGACTGTTCGGTACGACCGCGCTCCAATCGGCGCAGGAGCACACGGAAGGAGTCGATCTGGTCGTCCCTGCCGACGACGATCTCGGGAGCTGCACCCGCGTTCGGCGTGTACGGATTGCTGATGCTGTCCATGGTCGTGAGTTTAGGACGGTTCGGATGGTTTATCGAGATCTCCTAAAGCGCACTAAAGCGCCAAAGACCGCCGGATAGAATGGTGGGACGGTGCGAGCGCGGGGAGGGTGAATGATCGCCTGCCTCGCTGCGTTCGCGGTGGTCGCGCTTGCGACACCGCTCCTCACGAGGCTGCTCGGCCGCCGTGTCTTCCCTCTCATCGCACTCGTTCCGGCCGCCGTGTTCGTGCTGCTGCTCACGTGGCTCCCCGGCGTGCTCGCCGGCGACGCGGTCGTCGAGATCGTGCCGTGGATCCCGCAGCTCGGTATCGCCCTGTCGTTCCGGCTCGACGCCCTCGCGCTGCTGCTCGCGCTCATCGTCACGGGCATCGGCGCGCTCGTGCTGCTCTACTGCATGCACTACTTCGCCGACGACGAACCGGCGCTCGGCCGGTTCGCGGCGCTGCTCCTCACGTTCGCCGGCGTGATGTTCGGCCTCGTCACGGCCGACGACGTCTTCATCCTGTTCACGTTCTGGGAAGCCACGAGCGTGCTCTCCTACCTGCTCATCGGCCACTACACGGGAAGGAAGGAGAGCCGCGGCGCCGCGCTGCAGGCGCTCACCGTCACGACCCTCGGCGGGCTCGCGATGCTCGTGGGCCTCGTGCTGCTCGTCGTGGCGGGCGGCACGAGCTCGCTCAGCGAACTCGTCACGAACCCCGTCGATGGGATCGCGGGCGCGTGGGGCATCGCCCTCGTGCTCGTCGGCGCGATCTCGAAGAGCGCGCTCGTGCCGTTCCACTTCTGGCTGCCCGCGGCGATGGCGGCCCCGACGCCGGTCTCGGCCTACCTGCACGCCGCCGCGATGGTGAAGGCCGGCGTGTACCTCGTGGCGCGGCTCGCGCCCGGCTATGCCGACCTCACGGTGTGGCATCCGATCGTCATCACCCTCGGGGTCCTCACGATGCTCGTCGGCGGCTGGCGTGCGCTGCGACAGTACGACCTCAAGCTGCTGCTCGCCTACGGCACGGTGAGCCAGCTGGGATTCCTCGTGTTCGTCACGGGCCTCGGCACGCGCGATGCAGCGCTCGCGGGCGTCGCCCTGCTGGTCGCCCACGCCCTGTTCAAGGCCGCGCTCTTCCTCGTCGTCGGTATCGTCGACCACGCCGCGGGCACCCGCGACTGGCGCAGGCTCTCAGGCCTCGGGCGACGGATGCCGGTGATCTCCGCGATCGCGATCGTCGCCGCCGCCTCCATGGCGGGCGTGCCGCCGCTCTTCGGCTTCGTGGCGAAGGAAGCCGTGTTCGCGGCGTTCCTCGACGCCGTCGCGCAGGGCGACCAGTGGGCATGGATCGCGCTCGCCGGCGCCGTGCTCGGCTCGGTGCTCACCGTCGCGTACACCGTTCGGTTCGTCTGGGGCGCATTCGCCACGAAGGCGGATGCAGCGCCCACTCCCCTGCACGCCGAGGGCCGCGCGATCGGCGTGGCACCGGGCCTCCTCGCCGCGGCGAGCCTCGTGTTCGCGTTCGCGGTGCCGCTCGTCGAGCCGCTGCTCGCCGCGCACGCCGATGAGCTCCCGGGGCCGCACGAGTTCCACCTCGCCCTCTGGCACGGGCTCGTGCCAGCGCTCGCCGTCTCGGCCGTCGTCTTCGCGTTCGGCGCCCTGCTCGTGTGGGGGCGGCAGCGGGTCGCCCGCCTGCAGGCCTCGATCACGCCCGTGCTCGACTCGGCGCGCGGCTACCTCGGCGTCGTGTCGGTCGTCGACCGGCTCGCGGCGGCGGTCACGAACGCGATCCAGCACCGCGGGCTCCCCGGTTACCTCGCCATCATCGTCGCGGTGTTCATCGGCGGGCTCGGCGTGGCATCCGTCATGAACACGACCTGGCCCGACGGTGTGCGCCTGTGGGACTATCCGGCGCAACCGTTCCTGGCCCTCGTGATGGCGGTCGCGGGCATCGCCGCGGCCACCGTGCGACAGCGCCTCACCGCCGTGCTGCTCGTGGGCGTCACCGGCTACGGACTCGTGCTGCTCTTCGGCATGTCCGGCGCCCCCGACCTCGCCCTCACCCAGGCGCTCGTCGAGACCGTCGTGGTCGTGGTGTTCGTGCTCGTGCTGCGCCGCCTCCCGCAGCGGATCGCGCAGCGCAACCCGCCCGTGCACAAGCTCGCGCGCGGCATCATCGGCGCGCTCGCGGGCCTCGTGATGGCCGTCATCGGGCTCGTCGCGATCGGCGCCCGTGTCCAGCCGACGATCGCCGACGGCCTGCCCGCGCTCGCACTCGAGGCGCATGGCAAGAACATCGTGAACGTCATGCTCGTCGACATCCGGGCCTGGGACACGCTCGGCGAGATCTCCGTGCTCGTCGCCGTGGCCACTGGCGTCGCGAGCCTCATCTTCGTGTCAGGACGCACCGGCGGCGCCCCGAGGCTCGAGGACCTCGGTGACGACGTCGTGCCCGTCGACCGGCGCGAGCGGCTTCGCCCCGTGCCCGAGCCCGCGTCGAGCATTCGTGCCCCACGCACGAGCCTCGCGAACACCGAGGGCGAGACGGATGCCGCTGCCGACGCCGCGGGCACCCGGCAGACGTGGCTCCTCGCTGGGCGCACCCTCTCGCCCCGCAACCGCTCGATTCTCATCGAGGTACTCGTGCGGCTGCTCTTCCACCCCGCCATCGTCGTGTCGGTGTTCCTGCTCTTCGCGGGCCACAACGCACCGGGCGGCGGCTTCGCGGGCGGGCTCCTCGCGGGCCTCGCGCTCGTCGCGCGATACCTCGCGGGCGGGCGCTACGAGCTCGGCGAGGCCGCACCCGTCGACGCGGGCCGCCTGCTCGGCACGGGGCTGCTGCTCGCGGCCGGCACCGCGACGGCGCCGCTGCTCTTCGGCGGCGCTCCGCTCGAGTCCGCGTGGTTCGAGACCGACGTCCCCGTGCTCGGCACCCTCTCGATCGGCACCTCGACGCTCTTCGACCTCGGCGTGTATCTCGTCGTCGTGGGTCTCGTGCTCGACATCCTCCGCGCGCTCGGCGGCGAGGTCGACCGCCAGGAGGAGCAATCGGGCGACGAGGCCGGCGAGCTTGATGGAGACGTCGACGACCTCGAACAGGGCGAAGGCCCTGAGATCGCCGAACGCCCCGAACACGTCGACGCCGAACTGGAGACGCCGCTCACGGGAGCAGGCCGAGCCGGGGAGGCCCGCACATGACCGCCTCACTCACGCTCGTGGTGCTCATGGCCGTGCTGTTCGGCGCGGGCATCTCGATCATGCTCGAGCGCAGCCTCACGCGCGTGCTCATCGGATTCCTGCTCGTCGGCAACGCCGTGAACATCCTCA
Organism: Agromyces albus; assembly: GCF_030815405.1. Classification (NCBI taxonomy): domain Bacteria; kingdom Bacillati; phylum Actinomycetota; class Actinomycetes; order Micrococcales; family Microbacteriaceae; genus Agromyces; species Agromyces albus. Next base: position 3,225,986 of record NZ_JAUSWX010000001.1, read on the forward strand.
TCTACCTCATGAGCGGCGCGCCCGGCACGGCCCCGATCCTCGGCGAGGGCGTCGACCCCGACGGGATCTCCGACCCGCTGCCGCAGGTGTTCGTGCTCACCTCGATCGTCATCAACCTCGGCATCACCGCGTTCATGCTCGCGCTCGTCTACCGCTCGTGGTGGCTCGCGCAGCTCGGCGAGAAGGGCGACCTCGTCGACGACGAGGCGGAGGACGCGGAGGACGCCGAGGAGGCGGCCGACCTCATCCGCAGCTCCGCGGCCGATGACGCGGCCATCCAGGAGCTCCTCGACGCGAGCGACGAGGAAGTGCCCCGATGATCGCCGCGCTCGTGCCGCTCGTGGTGCTGCTGCCCTTCCTCGGGGCGGCGGCGGCGCTCATCCTCGGTCGGCGTCGACGTGCCCAGATGGCGGTTGGCATCACCGTGCTCGCGTCGGTCGTCGTGATCGCGGCCGTGCTCCTCGTCGCGGTCGACACGAGTGGCCCGGTCGCCGTGGCGGTCGGCGGGTGGGAGGCGCCGCTCGGCATCGTGCTCGTCGTCGACCGGCTCTCGTCGATCATGCTCGTAATCTCGGCGATCGTGCTGCTCGTGGTGCTCGTGTACGCCGTAGGACAGGGCGTGGCCGACCGGCACCGCGAGACGCCCGTGTCGATCTTTCACCCGAGCTACCTGGTGCTGTCGGCCGGCGTCTTCAACGCCTTCATCGCGGGCGATCTCTTCAACCTCTTCGTCGGGTTCGAGATCCTGCTGGCGGCGAGCTACGTGCTGCTCACGCTCGGCGGTACTGGCGAGCGCATCCGCGCGGGCGTCACCTACATCGTGGTGAGCCTCGTCTCCTCGCTCTTCTTCCTCAGCGCGATCGCCCTCATCTACGGCGCCACGGGAACCGCCAACATCGCCCAGCTCTCGGTGCGCATCGCCGAGCTGCCGGAGAGCGTGCAGCTCATCCTGCACCTGCTGCTCCTCATGGCCTTCGGCATCAAGGCCGCGGTGTTCCCGCTGTCGTTCTGGCTGCCCGACTCGTACCCCACGGCGCCCGCCCCGGTCACCGCCGTCTTCGCGGGCCTGCTCACGAAGGTCGGCGTCTACGCGATCATCCGCACCGAGACGGTGATCTTCTCCGAGAACGACGTGACCGTGCTGCTCATGATGATCGGCGGGCTCACGATGCTCATCGGCATCCTCGGCGCCCTCACCCAGGCCGACATCAAGCGACTCCTGTCGTTCACGCTCGTGAGCCACATCGGCTACATGATCTTCGGCATCGCGCTGGGCGGCGTGCTCGGCTTCGCAGCGACGATCTACTACGTGGTGCACCACATCACCGTGCAGACGACCCTCTTCCTCACGACCGGACTCATCGAGCGGTTCGGTGGGGCGACCTCCATCAACCGGCTCGCCGGGCTGCTCAAGGCATCGCCCCTGCTCGGCGTGCTGTTCTTCATCCCGGCATTGAACCTCGGCGGCATCCCGCCGTTCTCGGGCTTCCTCGGCAAGACCGGCCTGTTCCTCGCGGGCGCCGATTCCGCGAACACGGATGCCACCGGCACCGGATGGCTCGTCTGGGCCGTCATCGCAGCGGGGGCGATCACCTCCCTCATCACGCTCTACGCCCTGACCCGCTTCTGGAACATGGCGTTCTGGCGCGGACGCGGAGAGCTCGAGGGCTACGAGTCGGTGCTCCTCGGCTCGGTGCAGGAGGCCCCTGGCGGCGACACCGTCACCGCGTCCCGCACGACGCCCGTGCTCATGGTCGTCGCGACGACCGCGCTCGTCGTCGTGACCGTGTGCCTCACGGTCTTCGCCGGTCCGCTCTTCGATCTCGCGAGCCGGGCTGCCGAGAGCCTGACGGATCCCGGCGTCTACGTCTCGCTCGTGTTCCCGGGAGGCATCCGATGACGGGAGCTGAGCCGGTGTTCTCGCCCTGGCGTTCGGTGTGGCGGCAGTTGCCGCTGCTCATCGCCCTCGTCGCCCTCTGGCTGTTCCTCTGGGACCACATCGACGTGCTCACGATCGTCACCGGGATCCTGCTCGCGATCGCCGTGACGCGCGTGCTCTACCTGCCGCCCGTGCTCCTCAGCGGCCGCTTCAACCCGTGGCGGGCGCTGCTGCTCGGGCTCCGCATGATGTTCGAGGTCGTCGTCGCCTCGGTGCAGGTCGCCCTCCTCGCCGTGAACCCGCGCTGGACGCCGATGAACTCCATCATCGCCGTGCAACTGCTCACCCGTTCAGACCTCGTCACGACGCTCACCGCCGAGGCGATCACGGTCGTGCCGGGCACCGTCGTCGTCGACATCGACCGCGAGCGCGGGCTCCTCTACCTGCACGCCATCGGCACGCGCACCGAGGCCGACCTCGAGCGCACCCACCGCGGCGTGCTCGGCACGGAGGAGCGCATCGTGCTCGCGATCGGCACGCGTGAGCAGGCGGCATCCGTGCGGGCCACTCGTCGTGCTCGTCGTGCTCGTCGCGCGCTGGGCGAGCCCCCGACATCCGACCGACCACTGGCCACATCCGACCGACCACCGGAAGGAGGACGCTCATGACGTTCCTCGCCCTCGTGAGCATCCTCGCCGGCGTCATGTTCGGCATCGGCGCGATCGCCGCCTTGGCCCGAATCATCCGCGGCCCGTCGATCCTCGACCGCGCGCTCGCCACCGACGTGCTCCTCGCGATCGCGATCTGCGGCCTCGGCGCCGAGATGGCGATCAACCGGCACACCGACACGCTCGTCGTGCTGCTCATCCTCTCGATGTTCGCCATCGTCGGCTCGATCGCCATCGCCCGCTTCATGGCGAAGCAGGATGCCTCATGACCGCCGCCGAGATCGCCGTGGGCGTGCTCGTCCTCGTGAGCGCGTTCCTCTCGATGGCCGCCGGGATCGGCGTCGTGCGGTTCCCCGACGTGCTCACGCGCCTGCACGCGGCGACGAAGCCGCAGGTGCTCGGGCTCGCGACCGTGCTGCTCGCCATCGTGCTGCAGGTGCCGACGTGGGGCGTGCTGACCACCGTCGTGCTCATCATGACCTTCCAGCTGCTCACGCAGCCGATGACGGCGCACATGCTCGGGCGCGCGGCGTATCGCAGCGACCACGTGCGCCGCGACCTCCTCATCGTCGACGACCTCGGCCGTGACATCGCCGAGCACGACCAGGAGCCCGATCTCAGCCCCGACCGGTGAACTCCGGCTTGCGTTTCGACTGGAAGGCGGCGAAGCCCTCGCGGTAGTCCGCGGTGTCACAGAGTGCGGCCTGGGCCCGATTCTCTTGGTCCATCGACTGCCAGAATCCGAGGCGCTCGTCGCGGAGCGCGGCGATGAGCCGCTTCGAGGCGAGGAACGCCTGGGTGGCCCCGGATGCCGCGGCGCGGGCCGCCGCGAGGGCGGCATCCGTCACCTCATCTGCGGGGAACACCTGCGAGAACAAGCCTGACGCGACCGCCTCGGTGCCCGACATGAGCCGCCCGGTGACGATGAGGTCCATCGTCTTGTGCGCGCCGAGGCGCTCGACGAACAGGGCGTGGCCGCCCGAGTCGAGCGTGGCGCCGAGGTTCGCGAACGGCGAGCCGACCTTCGCGGTGTCGGCGACGTAGACGATGTCGGTCGCGATGAGGAGCCCGAGCCCGACGCCGAGGCACGCGCCATGCGCGACAGCGAACGTGGGCCCCGGAAACGTGCTCATGCGCTGCAACAGCGGCGTGACGAGGCCGCCGAGGTAGCCGAGCACGTCGTCGTCGCGCGGGTCGACGCCCGAGATGTCGCGTCCGGCGCAGAAGGCCCGGCCCTCGCCGCGGAGCACGAGCGCCCGCACGCCGCCGGCGTGCGCCATCCGCTCGGTCTCTGCGTATGCGTCGGAGAGCTCGGCGATCGCGGCCGGGTCGAGCGCGTTGAGCTTCTCAGGTGCGTTGAGCACGATCTCGGCGACGCCGTCGTCCACGCCCAGTTCGATCATCGTCGATCCTCCAGTTCTCGAGCGCTCCACGAGCGCGTCATATTCCGACAAGGATGCCCGCCGGAACGCCGATTCCGTCGCAAGATGACGCGTTCGCGGGATGCGGCGGGCCGGTGAGCGCGCATCACACGTCGTAGTCGACGACGACGCGCTCGGACTTCGGGTGCGATTGGCACGTGAGCACGTAGCCGCGCTCGAGCTCGTCGGGTTCGAGCGCGTAGTTCTCGGTCATCGCGACGCTGCCCTCGACGAGCCTGGCCCGGCACGTGCCGCACACGCCGCCCGCGCACGCGAACGGCACGTCGGGCCGCACTCGCAAGGCCGCGTTGAGGATCGACTCGTTCGCGCTCACCGGGCTCTCGACGGTCGACGACTGCCCGTCGAGCGTGAACTCGATCGCCACGGTGGCCTCGCCGCGCTCGACGACGACGGGCCGGCCGTGCCGCGGCTCGACGCGGTCGGCGTCGGTCGTGAACAGCTCGTACCGCACGTGCTTCGCCTCGACTCCGGCCGCCTCGAGCGTGTCGCGCGCGAGCTGCACGAGCTCGAACGGACCGCAGAGGAACCACTCGTCGACGGTCTCGGGCCGGATCAGCACGTCGAGCATCGTCCGGAGCTTCTCGGCGTCGATGCGACCGGAGAGCAGCGGCGCCGTGCGCTGCTCGCGCGACAGCACGTGGTGCAGTGCGAGGCGCGCGGGGTAGCGGTCCTTCAATTCGGCGAGCTCCTCGAGGAACATCACGTCGAGCGTCGAGCGGTTGGTGTAGACGAGCTCGAACTCGGATGTCTCGGAGCGCGCGAGCACCGTGTGCGCGAGCGCCATGAGCGGCGTGATGCCGCTGCCCGCTGCGATGCCCACGACGTGCTTGCCGTCGAGCGCGTCGAGGGTCGAGGTGAACGTGCCCTGCGGACTCATGACGTCGAGCGTGTCACCCGCCTTCAACTCGGAGTTCGCCCACGTGGAGAACTGCCCGCCGAGGTCGCGCTTGATCGCGACGGAGATGCTCCCGCGCACGGGCGGGCGGCAGATGGAGTAGCTGCGCCGCAACTCGTGCCCGTCGAACTCCTTGCGCAGGGCGACGTACTGGCCGGGCAGGTAGGTGTAATCGTCGGCGAGTTCGTCGGGCACCGTGAAGGTCACCTCGACGGCGTCGTCGGTGAGGCGTCGCACCTCGGCGACCTCGAGCGGATGGAAGCGCGCGCGGTGGCGCTTGGCCACATGCTCGCCGCCGACGGTGCTCTGCAGGAAGGCGGATGCCACCGCGGCATCTGGCCCCGGCTTCACCGGCGACGGCAGCGTGGTCGAGCCCAGGTTGCGCGCGGCCATCAGAGCACCTTGAAGTAGTCGAAGGGTTCGAGGCAGTCGCGGCACTCGTAGAGCGCCTTGCATGACGTCGAGCCGAAGCGCGCGAGCTCACGCGTGTTGAGCGAATCGCACCGCGGGCACTTCACCGCGAGCTGCACGCGAACCGGACCCGTGCCGCGCGCGGCGGCGCGCCCGCTCGGCGCCTGGATGCCGTAGCGGCGCAGCTTCTGCTTGCCGGCCTCGCTCATCCAGTCGGTCGTCCACGCGGGGGAGAGCACGACGTCGACACGCACGTCGGCGTAGCCGGCATGCGTCAGCGCGAGCAGCACGTCGTCGCGCATGGCGTCGAGCGCGGGGCATCCGCTGTACGTGGGGGTCAGCTGCACGCGCACGCGGCCGGCGTCGTCGAGCTCGACCGAGCGGAGCACGCCGAGGTCTTCGATCGTCAGCACTGGGATCTCGGGGTCGGTGACGGTCGCCGCAACTTCCCACGCCCGGCGCGCGGCGGGGTCGGTGGGAACAGGCCGGGCCTCGACCTGCAGGGACGTCGTCGCGGTCACCATGATGCCCCCGGGTGTGCGCGGGCGAGCACCTGCATCTCGGCGAGCAGGGGGCCGAGGTGCTCGGTGTGGCGGCCCTCGCGACCGCCGCCCGATGCCGTGAAGGCGGTGCGGCCGGTGGGGAGCTCGAGCTCGGCCTCGACGAGCACCGCGCTGATGATCTCCTGGAAGGGACCGCGCAGGCTCGATGGGAGGACGGCTGTGCCTGCGTCGCTGAGTCGCACGACGAGCTCGTCGTCGTCGAACAGCTCGTCGACATACGGCCAGGTGTCGTCGAGTGCCACGCTCATGCGCCGGCGCGACTCCTCGGTGCCGCCCGCGAGCCGCAGCACCCACTGGGTCGCGTGGTCGCGGTGGTAGTCGACCTCCTTCACCGCCTTCGCGGCGATCGCCGCGAGCGTCGGGTCGGTCGACTCGGTGAGCGCGCCGTAGAGCTCGAAGAGGTAGACGGATGCCGCGAACTGCCGTGCGATCGTGTGGGCGAAGTCGCCGTTCGGCTGTTCGAAGAGCCAGGCGTTGCGCCACTCGGGCTCGTCACGCCAGTAGGCGAGGTCGTCTTCGCTGCGGCTCGTCGCGGTGCCGGCGTAGTGCAGCAGCGATCGGGCGTGGCCGATGAGGTCGAGGGCGATGTTGCCGAGGGCGACGTCCTCCTCGAGCTCGGGCGCGCGTGCGATCCACATGCCGAGCTGCTGGGCGAGGAGAAGGGAATCGTCGCCGAGCCGCAGCGCGTACTCCGCGACCTCCGGTGAGGCGGTCGCGCCCGCGCCGGAAGCGCCCACGCCCGTGAGCTCTTCGGCGAGCGCGAGCCGGTCGACGGAGACGTCACCGTGCGCCTCCTCCGGCGGCACTGCTCGGCCGCCGGGGGGACCGGGCTTCGGGTCGTTCACAGGTGCTTCACCCCCTCGCTCTTCGTGTAGTAGACAGCGTGACGGTAGTTCTTCCCGGCGGGACTCTCGAAGAACGCGCCCTTCGCGTCGGGGTCGCTCGTCGTGATCGCGTCGGCCGGCACGACCCAGATCGACACGCCCTCGTTGCGGCGCGTGTAGACGTCGCGGGCGTTGCGCACCGCCATGTCGGCGTCGGGTGCGTGCAGCGAACCCACGTGCACGTGCGAGAGGCCGCGATTGGCGCGCACGAAGACCTCCCAGAGGGGCCAGGCCTCGGTTCCCAGTTCGCCGGGGGTGCTCATCACGCGACCTCCGCCTGCCGTGCCGCCTGCTTCGCCGCGTACGCCGCGGCGGCCTCGCGCACCCAGGCGCCATCTTCGTGCGCCTCACGCCGGCGGCGGATGCGCTCGGCGTTCGCCGGCCCGCGACCCGCGAGCACTTCGTTGAACTCGTCCCAGTCGATCTCGCTCATGTCGTACTGCCCGGTCTCCTCGTTCCACCGCAGCGCGGGGTCGGGCAGCGTGACGCCGAGCACCTCGGCCTGCGGCACGAGCATGCCGACGAAGCGCTGTCGCAGCTCGTCGTTCGAGAAGCGCTTGATGTTCCACGCCATCGACTGCGCCGAGTTCGGCGACTCGTCGTCGGGCGGCCCGAACATCATGAGCGACGGCCAGTACCAGCGGTTCACGGCATCCTGTGCCATCTCTCGCTGCTCCTCGGTGCCCTGCATGAGCTCGAGCAGGATCTCGAATCCCTGCCGCTGGTGGAACGACTCCTCCTTGCAGATGCGCACCATCGCCCGGCCGTAGGGGGCCGTAGGAGCACCGGCAGAGCGGCACCTGGTTGCAGATGGCGGCGCCGTCGACGAGCCATCCGATCGCGCCCATGTCGGCCCACGTCGGCGTGAGGTAGTTGAAGATCGACGAGTAGCGCGCGCGACCGGTGATGAGCTGGTCCGTCATCTCGTCCCGCGAGATGCCAAGTGTCTGCGCCGCCGAGTAGAGGTAGAGCCCGTGGCCGGCTTCGTCTTGCACCTTGGCCATGAGGATCGCCTTGCGCTTGAGGCTCGGCGCTCGCGTGATCCAGTTCGACTCGGGCTGCATGCCGATGATCTCGGAGTGCGCGTGCTGCGAGATCTGCCGGATCAGCGTCTTGCGATAGCCCTCGGGCATCCAGTCGCGCGGCTCGATGCGCGAGTCCTTGGCGATGAGGTCGTCGAACAGCGCCTGCGCGGCCTCGTCGCCCTGCTGGTCGCGACTGGCCACGCTGAGGTCTGCGGGTGCGGTCGTCATCGTCGACTCCTGTGTGTTCGCGGCATCCGGTGCTCGTGGCATCCGACATTACTAACCGATCGTTCAGTTAGTATATAGTCTTCTCAAGCGCCGCAGCAACGGCGCCCGAAACCGCGTGAACTCGATGAGGAGCTTCAGATGACGGATGCCGCGAACCGGCCGATGATGCGCCGCGATCTCGCCTCCGCTGCGCTCGGCATGGTCGTCGAACGCGACGAACCCGGGCACGCCGTCGTCTCGATGCGCGTGCGCGACGACATGACGAACGGGTTCCACATCACCCACGGCGGCCTCGTCTTCACCCTGGCCGACACGGCCTTCGCCATTGCCTGCAACGAAGACGACACCATCACCGTCGCGGCGGGCGCCGACATCACGTTCCTGAAGTCCACCGTTGCCGGGCAGACCCTCACCGCGACGGCCGTCCGCCGCGTCCTCAGCGGCCGCACGGGCCTCTACGACGTCTCGGTCGTCGACGAGCACGGCGACCCGGTCGCGGAGTTCCGCGGCCGCTCGATCTCCACCAACCGATCGCTGGTCGAGTAGGCGCGCAGCGCCGCATCGAGACCACTACCCACCCGGAGCACCCAGTGTCGACGCCGACCACCTCCCACGCCACCGTCTCGGGCCTCGCGCCGGTGAAGCCCGATGAACTCGACCCCGAGGAGCGGATGCCTCGCCCCGAGCTCGAGGCGCTGCAGCTCGAGCGGCTGCAGCAGACAGTGCGACACGCCTACGAGCACGTTCCGCTCTACACGCGCAAGTTCGACGAGGCGGGAGTGCAGCCCGGCGACATCCGTTCGCTCTCGGATGTCGCGAAGCTGCCGTTCACGACCAAGGCCGACTTACGCGAGACCTACCCGTTCGGCATGTTCGCCGTGCCGATGGAGCAGGTCGCGCGCATCCACGCCTCGTCGGGCACGACCGGGCGGCCCACCGTCGTCGGCTACACGAAGGGCGACCTCGACCACTGGGCGACGCTCGTCGCTCGCTCGCTGCGGGCGAGCGGCATCCGCCCGGGCATGAAGGTGCACAACGCATACGGCTACGGGCTCTTCACCGGTGGTCTCGGCGCCCACGCGGGCATCGAGAAGCTCGGCGCCACCGTCATCCCGATGTCGGGCGGGCAGACCACCCGGCAGGTGCAGCTCATCGTGGACTTCGAGCCGGATGCGATCCTCTGCACGCCGAGCTACCTGCTGACGATCGCCGATTGCATGGTCGAGCAGGGCGTCGATCCGCGCTCGACGAGCCTCAAGGTCGCCGTACTCGGCGCCGAGCCCTGGACGAACGAGATGCGGCACGAGCTCGAGCAGCGCCTCGGCATCGACGCGCTCGACATCTACGGCCTCAGCGAGGTGATGGGCCCGGGTGTCGGCAACGAGTGCCTCGAGACGAAGGACGGACCGCATATCTGGGAGGATCATTTCCTGCCCGAGATCATCGACGGCGAGACTGGCGCGCAGCTGCCCGATGGCGAGATGGGCGAGCTCGTGTTCACCTCGCTCACGAAGGAGGCATTCCCGGTCATCCGCTATCGCACGCGCGACCTCACGCGCCTCCTGCCCGGCACCGCCCGGCCCGGCATGCGCAGGATCGAGAAGATCACGGGCCGCAACGACGACATGATCATCCTGCGCGGCGTGAACCTGTTCCCCACGCAGATCGAGGAGCTCGTGCTCGGCATCGACGAGCTCACGCCCCACTTCATCCTCGAGCTCACCCACGCGGGCACGATGGACGAGCTCACCGTGCGCATCGAGCGCCATCCCGACCGCGAGCCCAAGGTCGGCGAGCGGGCGGCCGTCGTGCTCGCCAAGCGCATCAAGGACCACATCGGGTCATCCGTCGCCGTGCACGTGGAGGAGCCGGGCACGCTTCCACGCAGCGAGGGCAAGCTCAAGCGCGTGTACGACCTGAGAGACTGAGGTCGATGTCCGAGAATGGATCACTTCGACGAGGCCGCCCCGGCTATGACCAGCAGGGCATCCTCGAGGTCGCCGTCGCCGCGTTCAACCAGTTCGGTTACGACGCGACGTCAATGGGCGTGCTCGCCGACCGGCTCGGCCTCTCGAAGTCGGCGATCTACCACCACTTCGCGTCGAAGGACGAGATCCTCGAGCGCGCGCTCGACGAGGCGCTCAGCGGTCTCGAGGGCGTGCTCGATGAAGCGGATGCCGCGCGCGGCCGTGCTGCCGATCGCCTCGACCAGGTGCTGCGGGGCGCTGTGCACGTGCTCGTCGACAAGCTTCCCTACGTGACCCTGCTGCTCCGTGTGCGCGGCAACACCGAGGTGGAGCGGCGGGCGCTCGAGCGACGCCGCGCCTTCGACCGCCGGGTCATGGCCCTCGTCACCGAGGCGCGCGACGAGGGGTCGCTGCGCAGCGACATCGACCCGCGCATCGTCGAACGCCTGCTCTTCGGCATGATCAACTCGATCGTCGAGTGGTACCGGCCGGGCGGCAAGGAAGACGCCGACCGCCTCGCCGACGACGTCATCGCCGTCGCGCTCGACGGACTGCGCATGCCCACCTCGAACCGCATCGAGGAACTGCTCGGCTGAGCATCGCGCGCGATTCCGCGATGCGGTCAGCGATCGAGCTGCACGCGGCATCCGTCACCGGCACACCTGCGCGAACGCAGGGGATTCGCGATCATCCCCCTCGCAGGGGACGCATGGATCCGAATCCCCTGAATTGGCGTCGCCGCGCCCGTGACCGCCCAGCGGGTCCCGCGCCATCCCCTGCCTCGTCGTCGAGCCGTTCGAGCACGACGCGGCGCTGCTCGAGTTCACGCGTCAGGCGCGCCTCACGCTCCGCCTGCAGATGCGGGAAGCTCAGTTCTGAGATCAACATGTCGACTCCGGTTCGTCGTTCACCTCCCCCTAAACTCCTCTCTAAGGCGGCCGCCCGGCATCCGGCAGATGCCGTATTCGCGCGGCTCCTTCGCAGAGGGGAATGAGCGGATGCCTCAGGGCGCTCTATCAGGAGTGAAGCAACGCATCGGGTTCCTCTCGTTCGGCCACTGGCATCCGTCGCCGCATTCCGGCACTCGCACCGGCGGTGACGCGCTCGTGCAGGCGATCGACCTCGCCGTGGCAGCCGAGGAGCTCGGCATCGACGGCGCGTTCTTCCGCGTGCACCACTTCGCCCGGCAGCTCGCGAGCCCGTTCCCGCTGCTGGCGGCGATCGGCGCGCGCACGAGCCGCATCGAGATGGGCACGGGCGTGATCGACATGCGCTACGAGAACCCGCTCTACATGGCAGAGGAGGCCGCGGCTGCCGACCTCATCAGCGCGCACGCCGGCGGCGAGGGCCGGCTGCAGCTCGGCGTGAGCCGAGGCTCACCCGAGACCGCGCTGAACGGGTCGGCGACGTTCGGCTACGTGCCGGGTGACGACGAGACCGATGCCGACCTCGCGCGGTCGAAGACCGAGTTCTTCCGCGCGGCGATCGCGGGCGCCGGTGTCGTCCAGGCGAATCCGCAGATGACGGGGACGACCGGCCTGTTGCCGATCCAGCCGCAGTCCCCCGGCCTTCCCGACCGCATCTGGTGGGGCAGCGGCACGCGTGCGACCGCGAAGTGGACGGCCGAACAGGGAATGAACCTCATGAGCTCGACCCTCCTCACCGAAGACACGGGCGTGCCCTTCGACGAGCTGCAGGCCGAGCAGATCCAGATCTACCGCGATGCATGGGCGGATGCCGGGTGGGAGCGCACCCCACGCGTCTCGGTGTCGCGCAGCATCCTGCCGATCCTCACCGACGAGGACCGCGCGCTCTTCGGCGAGCGCGAGGCCTCCGACAGCCAGGACCAGGTGGGCTACCTCGACGGCGGGCTCGCCCGCTTCGGCAAGAGCTACATCGGCGAGCCCGACAGGATCGCGGCCGAACTCGCGCAGGACGCCGCCGTCGCGGCATCCGACACCCTGCTCGTCACGGTGCCGAACCAGCTCGGCGTCGACTACAACGCGCGACTGCTCGCGGCGATCGCCGAGCACATCGCGCCCGCGATCGGGTGTGGTCCCCGGCCGACTGACACAGGTGGTTGTCGGCCGCATCGACCAGAGTGGGGGCATGACCCTCGCTGCATCACCAGCCGATACGCGCACCGCCGCACTCCTGGCGCTGCGCGAACTCGTGGGCCGTGACGACGCCGCGTTCCATGACGGCCAGTACGAGGCGATCGACTCGCTCGTCGAAGGGCGTCGCCGAGCGCTCGTGGTGCAGCGCACCGGTTGGGGCAAGTCCGCGGTCTACTTCGTCGCGACCCTGCTGCTGCGCCGGCAGGGCGCCGGGCCGACCGTGCTCGTCTCGCCCCTGCTCGCGCTCATGCGCGACCAGATCGCCGCCGCCGAACGCGCCGGCGTGCGAGCAGTGGCCATCAACTCGACGAATCCGCACGAGTGGGCCGAAGTGCAGCAGCAACTCGATCGCGACGAGGTCGATGTGCTCCTCGTCTCGCCCGAGCGACTGAACAACCCCGCCTTCCGCGAACAGCAGCTGCCAGCGCTCGTGCGCCGCATCGGCATGCTCGTCGTCGACGAGGCGCACTGCATCAGCGACTGGGGCCATGACTTCCGGCCCGACTACCGGCGGCTGCGCGACCTCATCGCGCAGATGCCCGCCGAGGTGCCCGTGCTCGCCACGACGGCGACCGCCAACAGCAGGGTCGTCGCGGATGTCGCCGAGCAACTCGGCACCGCCGCCCCAGACGGCGATGCCGGCACTGAGCCGGGCGAAGGCGTCGTGACGATCCGCGGGCCGCTCGCTCGCACCTCCCTGCGGCTCGGCGTGCTGCGGCTGCCCGACTCGCCGAGCCGATTGGCGTGGCTCCTCAGCCACCTCGACGACCTCCCCGGTTCCGGCATCATCTATACGCTCACGGTCGCGGCGGCCGTCGACACCGCCCGACTGCTGCGCGAGCGCGGCCACGAGGTGCGCGCCTACACGGGGCAGACCGACACCGACGAGCGCACCGAGTCCGAGGGCATGCTGAAGCGCAACGAGGTGAAGGCGCTCGTCGCGACGAGCGCGCTCGGCATGGGCTTCGACAAGCCAGACCTCGGGTTCGTGCTCCACTTGGGAGCGCCCTCGTCGCCCGTCGCCTACTACCAGCAGGTCGGCCGCGCCGGCCGCGCCAGCGAGAGCGCCGACGTGCTGCTCCTGCCCGGCACCGAAGACCCCGACATCTGGCACTACTTCGCGACCGCCTCGATGCCCGATCAAGAGCGCGCCGAGCGCGTCATCGCGGCGCTCTCCGACGCGCCGCTCTCGACGCCGGCGCTCGAAGCGATGGTCGACATCCGCCGCACGCCGCTCGAACTGCTCCTGAAGGTGCTCGACGTCGACGGTGCCGTGAAGCGAGTGCAGGGCGGCTGGGTCTCCACCGGGGTTCCGTGGGTCTACGACGCGGAGCGCTACCGGCGCATCGCCGCCGAGCGCGAAGCCGAACAGCAGCACATGATCGAGTACGAGCAGACCGGCGGATGCCGCATGGAGTTCCTCCAGCGCTCCCTCGACGATGAGACGGCAGCGCCCTGCGGCCGTTGCGACAATTGCGCGGGCGTCTGGTACCCCCGCGAGATCGCGGCATCCGCGAGCGCGTCGGCCGCCGCGTCGCTCGACCGCGTCGGCGTGCCGATCGAACCGCGCCGCCAGTGGCCGACCGGTGCCGACCGGCTCGGCGTTCCGGTGAAGGGCCGCATCGATCCCACCGAGCAAGCGAGCGAGGGGCGAGCGCTCGCCCGCCTCACCGACCTCGGCTGGGGCGGCACGCTGCGCGAGCTGTTCGCGCCGGGAACCCCCGACGGCCCCGTGCCACCGCACGTGCTCGGCGCGTGCGTCCGGGTGCTCGCCGACTGGGGCTGGGCTGAGCGCCCCGTCGCGGTCGTCTCGATGCCGTCGCGCTCGCGACCTGAGCTCGTCGACTCACTCGCGAGGGGCCTCGCGGAGGTCGGGCGCCTCCCCTATCTCGGCGCGCTCGCCTACTCCAGCGGCGGCCCCACCGGCCAGCCCGGCGGCAACAGCGCCTTCCGTCTCGCGGGACTCTGGGATCGCGTCAGCGCCGAGGGCCTCGACGTGCCCTCGGGCGGGGTCCTGCTCGTCGACGACCAGGCCGACAGCCGGTGGACCCTCACCGTCGCCGCCCACTCCCTGCGCAAGGCCGGCGCGACCGACGTGCTCCCCTTCGTGCTCGCGCTCCGCAGCTGACACCGGCAGACTCCGCTGCGCCGGCGTCGTCTGGGTCCGGGCGCTACGCGGCCGGCTCGAGCTCCTTCGCCACGAGCGTCAGCACGTCGTATGACGCCACGAGCTCGTCGTTCTGGTTGCGCAGCACCGCGTCCCAGCGCACCTCACCGTAGTCGTCGGTCTCGCGCGGCGTGATCTGCTTCGCCGTGAGCTCGACACGGATCGAGTCGCCCGGCGACACTGGCGTCACGAACCGCAGGTTCTCGAGGCCCGAGTTCGCGAGCACGGGGCCCGGCGCCGCATCCACGAAGAGACCGGCCGCCCACGAGACGAGCAGGTAGCCGTGCGCGACACGGCCGGGGAAGAACGGGTTCGCGGATGCCGCGGCCTCATCCATATGTGCATAGAACCTGTCGCCCGTGAAGGCCGCGAACGTCTCGATGTCCTCGAGCGTCACGGCGCGCGATCCCGACACGATCTGATCGCCGATCTTCAACTCGGCAAGCGACTTGCGGAACGGGTGCTCGCCGCCCGACCGCGCAGCCGCGCCCTGGTGCCACACGCCCGTGAGCGCCGTGAGCATCTCGGGAGAGCCCTGCACGGCTGTTCGCTGCATGTGGTGGAGCACCGCACGGATGCCGCCGAGCTCCTCGCCGCCGCCGGCGCGCCCGGGCCCGCCGTGCACGAGGTGCGGCACAGGTGAACCGTGACCGGTCGAGGATCGCGCATCATCGCGATCGAGGAACAGCACGCGCCCGTTGTAGGCGGCGATGCCGCTCGCGAGCCGCATCGCGACCTCGGGGTCGTGGGTCGCGACGCTCGTGACGAGCGAGCCGCCGCCGCGCGCGACGAGCGCGGACGCCTCGTCGAGCGAGGAGTAGCCGATGATCGACGCGACCGGTCCGAAAGCCTCGACCTCGTGCACGGCCGCCGCCGTGGCATCCGCGAAGCGCAGCAGCATGGGCGCGACGAAGGCGCCGTCGGAGGCCACGCTCGCGTTGCCATGGGCGAGCGTCACCGTCGGGGCATCCGTCGATCCGATGACGAGCTCGCCACCCGCCTCCGTGAGCTTGCCGACCTGGCGCAGCACCTCCTCCTGCTGCGTCTTCGAGGCGAGCGGGCCCATGGTGACGCCCTCGGCACGTGGGTCGCCGAGCACCACGCGCTCGGCGATGCGGGCGCGCACCGCTTCGATCACGTCGTCGACGGATGCGTCGGGCACGATCGCGCGACGGATCGCCGTGCACTTCTGCCCCGCCTTCGACGTCATCTCGACGACGAGCTGCTTGACGTACGCGTCGAACTCCGGAGTGCCCGCGACAGCGTCGGTGCCAAGCACGCTCGCGTTGATCGAGTCGGTCTCGACCGTGAACCGAACGCCGCCGGTCTGCACCGACTCGTGCGTGCGCAGCCACTCGGCCGTCGAGGCGGATCCGGTGAAGGCCACGAGGTCGCCGAGCCGCAAGTGGTCGAAGAGGTCGGGCACGCTGCCCGAGACGAGCTGCAGGGAGCCCTCCGGCAACAGGCCCGACTCGACGAGGATGCGCACGTACCCCTCGGCGACGTAGCCCGTCGGCGTCGCGGGCTTCACGAGCGTCGGCATGCCCGCGAGGAAGGCGGGCGCGAACTTCTCGAGCGAACCCCACACGGGGAAGTTGAACGCGTTGATCTGCACGGCCACGCCAGGCAGGCGTGTATAGATATGCCGTCCGAGGAATGAGCCGTCTTTCGAGAGGCTCTCGACGGCGCCGTCGACGTAGACGTGACTGTTCGGCAGCTCGCGGCGACCCTTCGACGAGTAGGTGAAGAGCACCCCGATGCCGCCGTCGATGTCGACCCACGAGTCCTGCTGCGTCGCGCCCGAGCGCACGGAGAGCTCGTAGAGCTCGGGCTTGCGCTCGGAGAGCGCAACCGCCATCTGCTTGAGCAACACGGCACGCTGGTGGAACGTGAGCTCGCCGAGGCTCGCCTGCCCGACCGTGCGCGCATACTCGAGCGCTCCGGCGAGGTCGAGTCCCTCGGTGCTCACGCGAGCGACGAGCTCGCCCGTCGACGCGTCGCGCACCTCTTGGGCCGATGCGGATGCGCCGGCTGCGGCATCCGGCGCCCACCATTCGCCCTTCACGTAGCTCGGCAGGATCTCGGTCATCGGTGTTCCTTTCACGTTCACGGCGCGTCCCACAGGTAGAAGCCCTCGCCGGTCTTGCGGCCGAGCTTGCCCTCGGCGACCATCCGGCGCAGCAGCGCGGGCGGCGCGAAGCGCTCACCGAGCGAGTTCGAGAGGTACTCGGCGATGCCGAGGCGCACGTCGAGCCCCACGATGTCGGTGAGGCGCAGCGGGCCGAGCGGATGCTTGTAGCCGAGCGTCATCGCCGCGTCGATGTCCTCCGCGCTCGCGACACCGTCTTCGAGCATCCGGATCGCCTCGAGCCCGAGCGCGACGCCCAGGCGGCTCGACGCGAAGCCGGGGGCATCCGCGACGACGATCGGGGTCTTGCCGATCGCGTGCACCCATTCGCGCGCCTCGGCGACGAGGGTGCCGTCGGTCGCCTCGCCGCGCACGATCTCGACGAGCGTCGACGCCGGCACGGGGTTGAAGAAGTGCATGCCGAGGAATCGGCCGGGTCGATCGAGGAGCGCGGCGAGCTGGTCGATCGAGATCGATGAGGTGTTCGACGCGAGCGCCGCGTGGGGGCCGAGCACGAACTCGACGCGAGTGAGCGCGTCGATCTTCAGCTCGAGGTCTTCGGGCACGGCTTCGATCACGAGGGCGCAGCGCGCGAAGTCGGCGACCTCGGTGCTCGTGGCGAAGCGCGAGGCGACGACGGCCGAGCTCTCGTCGATGGTGCCTCGGGCGATGGATGCCTCGACGGACTCGCGCACGCGACCGACGGCCGCACTCGCGGCATCCGCATCGCGCTCGACCACCGTGACGCGTGAGCCCGCGACGAGGAACGCGTGCGCGATTCCCGCGCCCATGCGTCCGCCGCCGAGCACCCCGACATCCCCCGGCACGCCCGGCACCCTCGCCTCCGCCTCCGGTGGTTGAGTGGCGCCCGGGGCAGCCGGCCGCGAATCGAAACCACCCTGCGCACCCTCCCGCTCCTCGCTCACCGCTCCCGCTTCCTCTCCAGAAACTCGCTCATGCGCCGATACTTCTCCGGGCTCTCGAACAGCGCGGCCTGCGCCTCGAGGTCCTCTTCGGGGTGATCCGACCGCGCCGCGCGGAACACCCGCTTCGTCGCGATCGTCGCCGCGCGGTCGTTCCGCGCGATGCGGTCGGCGATCACGTGCGCCGCGACGAGCAGCTCGTCGACCGGATGCACCGCGCTCACGAGCCCGATGGCGAGCGCCTCCTCGGCGTCGACCGTGCGCCCGGTGAGCAGCAGCTCGATCGCGCGCGCGTCGCCCACGATCTCCTTCAGGCGCCAGCTCGCCCCGGCCGCGGCGATGATGCCGAGCCCTGTCTCGGGGTTGCCGATCTTCGCCGACGACGTCGCGATGCGGATGTCGGCCGCGTAGGCGAGCTCGGCGCCGCCGCCGAGCGCGTAGCCGTCGATCGCAGCGATGACGGGCATGGGCAGTTCGGCCACGCGAATGAAGGCGCGGGCGTTGATGCCGGCGCGCGCGTCATCCGCTCTCCGTTCGCGGAGTTCGGCGATGTCGGCGCCCGACGCGAACACGCCGCCGCCGCCCGTCACGATGAGGGTGCGCGGGATCGCCTCGAGCTCGGCGCACAGCACGTGCAGCTCGTCGATCGTCGCCTGGTCGATCGCGTTGCGCACCGAGGGCCGATTGAGCGTCGCGACGACCCGGTCGTCGAACCGTTCGATGAGGATCGGGGCGTGGGGATCGTCGAACCGCCGCATCGGCGCCGGGTTGCTCATGACACGCGCTCCACGATGAGCGCCGTGCCCTGGCCGACGCCGACGCACATCGTCGCGAGCCCGTAGCGCGACCTCTCGCGCTCCATGCGGCCGAGCAGCGTGACGACGAGGCGTGCGCCCGAGGAGCCGAGCGGATGCCCCAGGGCGATCGCCCCGCCGTCGGCATTCACGAGCGCGGGGTCGAGCCCGAGCCGGCGCATCACGGCGATCGACTGGGTGGCGAACGCCTCGTTGAGTTCGATCGAGCCGATCTCGTCGAGGTCGATCCCGGCGCGTTCGAGGGCCTTCTCGGTGGCGGGCACGGGCCCGAGGCCCATGATCTCGGGGGCGAGGCCCGCGCTCGTGCCGATGACCACGCGGGCACGAGGCGTGAGCCCGTAGCGCTCCACTGCCTCGCCGCTCGCCACGAGGATCGCGGATGCCCCGTCGTTCAGTGCGCTCGAATTGCCCGCCGTGACCACCGAGCCGCCCGGCACGACCGGTCGCAGTCCGGCGAGCACCTCGAGCGTCGTCTCCGGACGCGGACCCTCGTCGACGAGCACCTCGCCGCGCGGGGTCTGCACGCCGACGATCTCGGGCTCGAAGCGTCCGCCCGCGATGGCGGCCAGGGCGCGCTGCTGCGAGCGCAGGGCGAACGCGTCCGCCTCCTCACGCGTGATCCCGTCGATGCGCGCGACCTCCTCGGCGGTCTCTGGCATGGAGTACGTCGCCTTGTCGCGCGCGAGCAGCTCGGGGTTCGGGAAGCGCCAGCCGATCGACGTGTCGTGCGTTGCGCCCGGCCGGGCCCACGCCTTCTCGGGCTTCGCCTGCACCCACGGCGCCCGCGTCATCGACTCGACGCCGCCGGCCACGATGAGATGCGAGTCACCGGCGCGGATCGCCTGCGCGGCCATCGTGATCGCCGACATGCTCGAGGCGCACAGGCGATTCACCGTGATGCCCGGCACCTCGTCGGGAAGCCCGGCGAGCAGCACCGCCATGCGTGCGACGTTGCGGTTGTCTTCCCCAGCCTGGTTGGCGGCGCCGAGGATGACCTCGTCGATCGCGCCGAGTTCGCCCGCGAGATCGAGTTGCGCCCGCCGCACCACTTCGCCGACGACGAGCGCCGCGAGGTCATCGGGTCGCTCGCTTGCGAGCGCACCGCCGTAGCGCCCGACCGGAGTTCGCACTCCGCCGACGAGGTAGGCCTCCGCCTTGCTGCTGTTCATGAACACTGCCACTCCTGACCGCACCGTCTGTAGTGGAACGCTGCACCCAGCGTAGGCGGGGGTTCGCGGCATCCGCACGCTCGGAATTAGTGACCGACCGTTCAGGAAGTAATTATGGCAAACGGATGCCCCGCGCGCCACTCGTGACCACGCGGGACGTGGTTTCGCCGCGATGCCAGAATGATGCGGTGACCCTCGATCGCATCGCGTTGATCTCCGATGTCCACGGCAACCTCACGGCCCTCGAGGCCGTGCTCGCCGATATCGCGCATCGCGGAATCGATCGCATCATCAATCTCGGCGACACCGCCGGCAAGGGTCCGCGCGGCGAAGCGACGGTCGAGCGCTGCCGCCAGGCGTGCGAGACGAGCATCCGCGGCAACTGGGACGACTTCCTCCGCACCATCGGCGACGACGACCCGGAAGAGATGGTGTGGTGGCGCGACGAACTCTCGACCGAATCGCTCGCTTGGCTCGGCGCGCTGCCGCTGAGCCTCGACCTCGTGATGAGCGGGCGGCGCATCCGGCTCTTCCACGCGTCCGCGGAGAGCCCGCACGTGCGTGTGCACTTCCAACACACCCCAGAGCAGTTCGCGGCCATGTTCCGCAACACCGAGATGACGGGCGACGGCCCCGAGCCCGACGTCGTCGGGTACGCAGACATCCACGACGCCTACGTCGAGTCCTTCGAGGGGCGCACGCTCTTCAACATCGGAAGCGTGGGCAACCCGCTCGACGAGCCGACGCCGTCGTACGTGGTCCTGGAAGGCGTGACGGATGCCGCGGCGCCGGCGCCGTTCGGAATCCAGTTCGTACGGGTGCCGTACGACATCGAGGCCGAAATCGCGGTCGCAGAACGGCTGCGGATGCCGCGGCGCGACGTCTGGGCAACGGAGCTGCGCACGGCGGTGTACCGCGGGAGACAGGCGTCATCTCTCACAGGTGGGTGACCGACGTCAGGCGAGGAAGCTCCTCGGGCACATGACGAAGGCCCGCATCCGGCAGGATGCGGGCCTTCCCTCAGTGGATCAGCCGCTCAGTGGATCAGCCGCTCAGTGGATCAGCCGCTCAGTGGATCAGCCTCAGCCGGCGAGCTCGCCCGCCAGGTCGTCGCCGATGGAGACGCGCTGGAAGTCGACCTCGATCTCGGCGCGTTCGAGCAGCTCGGTCATGCGACGCTGACGCTGCTTCGGGATGAGCGTGACGACACGGCCCTCCTTGCCCGCGCGGCCGGTGCGGCCGGAGCGGTGCAGGTAGGTCTTGTACTCGTCGGGCGCGTCGGCCTGCACGACGAGGTCGATGTCGTCGACGTGGATGCCGCGGGCTGCGACATCCGTGGCCACCAGCACGTTCACGCGGCCGCTCGTGAGCTGCTGCAGGTTGCGCGTGCGGCGCGACTGGTTGAGGTCGCCGTGGAGGGACACTGCACGGATGCCGCGGTCCTCGAGGTGCTCGACGAGGTCGTCGGCGAACGCACGCGTGCGCGCGAAGACGAGGGTCTTGCCGTTGCGGTCCGCGAGCTTGGCGACGATGTCGCGCTTCTCGTGGTTCTCGATGATGAACACGCTGTGCGCGATCGTCGAGGACGCCTGGTCTTCGCCCGCCACCTCGTGCACGGCCGGATCGACGAGGAACTCGTCGACGAGCGTGGCGACGCCCTTGTCGAGGGTCGCCGAGAAGAGCAGCTTCTGGCCACCCTTGGCGGTGTGGCGGAGGATGCGCTGCACCGGCTCGAGGAAGCCGAGGTCGCACATGTGGTCGGCCTCGTCGATGACCGTGATGACGACCTCGGAGAGGTCGAGTCGGCGCTGCTCGATGAGGTCTTCGATGCGGCCCGGGGTGCCGATGACGATGTCGACACCGCGCTGGAGGGCGCCGACCTGGCGCTGCTGGGGCACGCCGCCGTAGATCTGCGTCGTGAAGAGGCCGACGCTCTGTGCGATCGGCTGCACCGTGCGGTCGATCTGGAGCGCGAGCTCACGGGTCGGCGCGAGGATGAGGGCGCGGGGCTTGCGGCCCATCTGGCGCTTGCCGCCGGCCTTGCCGCTGTCGGACCAGAGCTTCATGAGGCGCTCGACGGTGGGAGCACCGAAGGCGATGGTCTTGCCCGAACCGGTCTTGCCACGGCCGAGCACGTCGCGACCCTCGAGCACGACCGGGATGGTCGCGGCCTGGATCGGGAACGGCGCGTCGGCACCGAGGTCTTTGAGCACGCGCACGACGTTGCCGCCGAGCCCGAGGTCGCCGAAGCTCACACCGTCGACCGCTTCAGCCTGGATGGCGTCGGCCTCGAGGCGCTCGAGCACGACGTCGTCGGCCCGATCGAAACGCTCGCCGGGCTGCTTGGCGGGGTAGAAGCTCGACTCGCGACGCTCGGACGGCTTGAAGCCGGCACGGTCGGAGTCACGGCGCGGCGCACGGTCGTCACGGTCGTACGAACGAGCGGGCCGGTCGGCGCGATCGAACGAGCGCGCGGGGCGGTCGGCGCGATCGAACGAGCGGGCAGGGCGGTCGGCACGATCGAACGAGCGGGCAGGGCGGTCGGCGTGGTCGCGACGAGGCGCGCGGTCATCGCGGTCGTGCGAACGCGGGGCGCGGTCGGGGCGATCGTAGGAGCCCGCCGGGCGGTCCTTGCGATCGAACGAACGAGCCGGGCGGTCGCCCTGGTCGCGACGCGGTGCGCGGTCGTCGTACGAACGAGCGGGGCGGTCGCCGCGGTCGTTCGAGCGCGGGGCGCGGTCGTCGTAGGAGCGGGCGGGGCGCTCGGCGCGGTCGTATGAACGGGGTGCGCGGTCGTTGCGGTCGTTCGAGCGGGGCGCGCGGTCGTCGCGGTCGGTTCGACGCGCGGGGCGCTCGGCGGCGGGCTCGCGACCCTCGCGCTCGGCGCGGTGCGGTGCGCGACCGGTGGCCACGCGCTCTTCAGCCGACCAGCGCGCCTTGCGAGGAGCCTCCTCCTCGGCGGGACGGTAGCCGCGGTGTCCGGCGCTGCGCGAGCCGGGCTTCGAGGCTCCGGCACCGGTGTGGCGCACGGGTCCCTTGTGTCCGCCCTTCGCGTACGAGGGATCGAAGTTCTTGGCTGGCCTACCGCCAGCGGGCTTCTTGTTCTTGGGCATGATGACTTCCTGGGTTGTACTTGAGTACATGGCAGCGCCTGCGGGCGCAGCACACTGAGAACCCGGAACATCGTCGACCGGGGCCGTTCACATACGGTGACTATCCACAGCTGATTGCTGCGAAACCGGCCCTCAAGACTCACAAACCCATCCGCGCACAGCGCGGTGTCCAGAACCGACCGTCTCAGAATAGCGGATGTCGCTGGGAGAACGCCCGCACGCGGCATCCGACGCGGAGAGGCAAGGGAGAAGCGCATGACAGATCGGCACGACGAGGTACTCGAGAGAATTCGACGGGGCCTGCTCTACACGGAATCGGAGGCCTCCTTCCAGAACCCACGACGCCGCGCCGACCTGATCTTCGACTACAACCGGACGCGTCCGAGCGACACCGAACGGCGCCGAGCACTCCTCGAGGCGATTCTCGGCTCGGTCGGTGCCCGCACCGTGCTGCTCTCCCCGTTCCACGCGGGTTTCGGGAGCAACGTCCACATCGGCGACGACTTCTTCGGCAACGTCAACCTCACCTTCGTCGATGACGTCGAGATCCGTATCGGCAACGGGGTCATGATCGCGCCGAGCGTCACGCTGACGACGACGGGGCATCCGGTCCACCCCGACTTGCGCGTCGACTTCCGACGGTTCTCCGAACCCATCGTCATCGAGGACAAGGTCTGGATCGGCAGCAACGTCGTCGTGCTTCCCGGCGTCACGATCGGATACGGCGCCGTCATCGGCGCCGGCAGTGTCGTGACCCGCGACATCCCACCGATGACCGTCGCCGTCGGGACCCCATGCCGAGTGGTTCGGCGGGTCACCGACAACGACCTCAACCCGGGGCGTGCCGAGATCGACCGTTACTGACCCGCCGGTAGCCGTGAGCGAGCCGACGGCGTAGCGTCGCACGCATCAGCGAAGAAGCAGAAGGAGCAGCAGCCATGACCGATCCGAATCTGCCGAACCCGGATCCAACCGATCCGAACCTGCCGTACCCCGACCCCACGAATCCGAACCCCGTACCCACGAGGCCCGAGCCCGTCGAGCCAGGGCCGGCAGGGCCCGAGGAGCCACTGGCGCCCAATCCCGAGGAGCCGCTCGCGCCGAACCCCGAGGAGCCGCTCACCCCGATGTAATCGCGCCCCGCCCTTCGGCACCGGCCGATGCATCCGCCGCGGAGAACCTGAGGTAGCATCACTCCACCCCTGAACACGGAGACCGGTGTGACCTCGACCCGAATCGCAGGCGGCCCCGGCATCCGCGCCAGGCGGATCGCGTCGGTCGTCACGGCTGCAGCCGTCATCACGGGCGTCGTCATGCTGTCCGGATTCCACACCGAGCTGCGTGAGATCGCTCCCAAGGGCACGGATGCCTCGAGCGAGGTCATCGGCTCGGCCGTCATCGGCATCCGCACGTTCACACCTCCGGGCAACCTCGTCGTCGACGCCGACCTCGAATACGGCGTGCGCGACGACGGAACGCTGCTCACCCTCGACGTCTGCAGCCCGCCCGAGAGCGTGCTCGGCGAAGCGCGTCCATCGGTGATCTCGATCCACGGCGGCAGCTGGGCGCGGGGCGACAAGGCCAACGCCGATTGGCGCAACGTGTGCCTCTGGCTCGCGAGCGAGGGGTTCGTCGCGGCATCCGTCAACTACCGGCTCGTGCCCGACGCACGCTTCCCAGCGGCGATCGATGACGTGGCGCTCGCCGTCGAGTGGCTGCGCGCACCCGAGCAGGTCGAGCGGTTCGGCATCGACCCCGAGCGCATCGGCGCGTTCGGCGGCTCGGCCGGCGGCAATCTCGCGGCGCTCCTCGGCATGACCGGCGAGGGCGCGCTCGATGAGGGGTCGCGCGTCGCCGCGGTGGCCGAGCTCTCGGGCCCCCTCGGGCTCGGCGCGGCCGAGCTGGAGGCCGACGCGGCATCCGATTGGCTGCGCACGATCGTCGGCGAGTACCTCGGGTGCGCGCCGGGGGCGGGTGAGGAGGCGTGCCCGCAAGCGTTGGATGCCTCGCCGGCCATGCGAATCGACCCGAGCGACCCGCCCGTCTTCATCGGGCACGCCGACGCAGAGGCCGTTCCGCTCGGCCAGTCCACCCGGTTCGCCGCGGCGCTCGCCGCCGCCGGCGTGCCGGTCGAGCTCGCCGTGGTGCCGGGGGCGGCCCATTCGATCGGAATCCTCGACGAGGCGCTGCGGGCTCGCGTCGCGGCCTTCCTGCACACGCACCTCGACTGACGACCGAGCGCAACCCCTGCCACGGTTCGCCGGGCGAGTCGTAGGCTCGGCTCAGCCAGCGACCCGGGAGCACGACGATGTCCGACCACGACTCACCCGCCGAGCTGTCGCGCGAGGACTGGCGCGTCATCCTCAAGCGCACCGTGCACGAGTACCGCATCAACCAGGTGTACGACATGGCGGCCGCGCTCACCTACTACGCGGTGCTCGCGGTCTTCCCCGCCCTCCTCGCGACGCTCGCGACCGTCGGCATCTTCGGCAGCGCCGAAGCGGGCGCCGAGAACGCGCTCCAGGTGATCGAGGACCTCGGCGGGGAATCCGTCGCGGCGGCACTGCGCGAGCCGCTCGCACAGCTCGTGAACGCGTCGAACGCGGCACTCGCCTTCGTCACGGGACTGGTCGGCGTGGTGTGGGCGGCATCGAGCTTCGTCGGCGCGTTCGGCCGGGGCATGAACCGCATCTATGGCGTCGGCGAGGGACGTCCGTTCTGGGAGATGCGACCCACGATGATCGGCGTCTCGGCGTTGATCGTGGTGCTCGGCGCGATCGTGGCCTTCGCACTCATCGTGAGCGGGCCCGTGGCGGACTCGCTCGCCCGGGTGCTCGGCCTCGACGAGGGCGTCGTGCTCTGGTGGGACCTCGCGAAGCTCCCCGTGCTCGTCGGCATCGCGATCCTCGTGATCGCCGTGCTCTACTGGGCGGCGCCGAACGTGAGGCGCCGCAACGTGCGCTGGCTCAGTGTCGGCGCGGTGGGCGCGATGCTCGCGTGGATCGTCACGACGGCGCTGTTCTGGCTCTACGTGTTCGGATTCGGCGGCTACCAGCGCACGTTCGGCGTCGTGGGCGGGATCATCGCGTTCCTCCTGTGGGTGTGGCTGTCGAATCTCGCGATGATGTTCGGGGCGGTGCTCGACACCGAGGTGGAGCGCGCCCGCCAGCTTCGCGCCGGCGTCATCGCCGAGGAGCACGTGCAGCTTTCACTGCGCGACGACCGGCTCATCGAGAAGAACCGCGAGCAGCGTGCGGGTGACATCCGCGACTCGGCCGCGATGCGCGACGACACCGCCGTCGACGGGCTCGCGCGGCCGGCTGACCCGGCCCTGCCGTCCGACGAGTGATCGGACCACGCCGAGCCCCTACTCCGGTACTGCCGCGGAATGGTTCGGCGGAGGGATGCAGGCGCGGATGCCGCGTGGAAGAGTGACTCGCACGATGCACGAGAGCCAGAACACCGACCAGCGCGCCATTCCCACGGTGCCCGAGCCGTCCGCGCCGCCACAGGCGCCCGAGCCGCCGAAGCCGCCCAAGCCGCCGCGAGTGCCAAGAGCGACGCCCGCGCAGATCGCCGAAGGCGCGGTCGACCGCGCCGACGAAGAGCGCCAGTTCCGCGCGTGGATGTGGGTGACCACGTCGCTGCTCGCCTTCATGCTCTTCACCGTGTCGGTGCCGCTCGCCGCGACCGTCTACGGGGTGCACCTCCTCGCGGCGTTCGGCACGAGCCTCCTGCTCTCGGCGGCGATCCCGCTCGCGATCCGGCTGCCGTGGCTCGCGATCGGCCTCGCGACCGCAGGCCTGCTGACCTTCGCGCTGCTCTCGGCCGGCTCCGACGGTGCCCCGTGGCCATGGCCGGTCACGGCGATCATCGGGCAGGGCGCACTCCTCGTCGTGCTCGGCCTCCTCGCGCCGTGGTGGCAGGGACTCGCCGCCTGGGCGGCGACCATGCTCGTCACCGCCCCGTTCGGGTTCGTCGACGCGGGCGCAGCCGGCAACGCCGTGACGGGAGCCGCGATCACCGCCCTGGCGCTCGCGGTCGCCGTGGCCATCGCGCAACGGCGGGTGATCGGCGTCGAGCTGTTCCGCGAGCGCGCGCACTCCGCCGACGAGCAGCAGCGCCGCATCCTCGTCGAGGAGCGCACCCGCATCGCCCGTGAGCTCCACGACGTGGTCGCGCACGGGCTCTCGATCATCCACGTGCAGGCCACGAGCGCGCCCTATCGCGTCGAGGGGCTCAGCGACGGCGCGCGAGCCGAGTTCGCCGAGATCGCGACCTCCGCCCGCACCGCGATGGCCGAGATGCGGCAACTCCTCGGCGTGCTGAGGAGCGCGGATGCCGCGGCCGACACCGCGCCGCAGCCCGGTCTCGCCGAGCTGCCGGCGCTCGCGGCATCCGTCGAACGCGCCGGAGTGCCCGTGACGCTCGAGCTCGGCGATCGACTCCCCGAGGGCGGACTCGCGGCGACCGCCGCCTACCGCATCGTGCAGGAGGCCCTCAGCAACGTCGTGCGCCATGCACCCGGTGCCGCGACCCACGTGTCGGCCGAAGTGCTCGCGGGCGATCTCGTCGTGGGCATCGAGAACGACGCATCACCGGATGCCGCTGCACTCGACGTGAAGGGCGACGGCGGCCAGGGGCTCATCGGCATGCGCGAGCGCGCGGCGCTGCTCGGTGGCAGCATAGAGTTCGGCGAGCAGCCCGGGGGCGGGTTCCGGGTGCTCGCGACGTTGCCGCTCGAGCCCGACGGAGGAATGGCGTGACGATCTCGGTGCTGATCGCCGACGATCAGGCGATGGTGCGAGCCGGGTTCGCCGCCGTGCTCGCGGCGCAACCGGGCATCGAGGTGGTGGGCCAGGCCGCCGACGGGGTCGAGGCGGTCTCGCTCGCGCAGCGCCTGCGCCCAGACGTGGTCGTCATGGACGTGCGGATGCCGCTGCAGAACGGCATCGAGGCGACCCGCGCCCTGCAGACCCCGCCGCGCAGTTCCGACTACGTGCCGCGCGTGCTCATGCTCACGACGTTCGACATCGACGACTACGTCTACGAGGCGCTGCGCGCCGGGGCGAGCGGGTTTCTCCTGAAGGACGCAACTCCTGAAGAGCTCGTGGCCGCCGTGCGCATCGTCGCCGGCGGCGATGCCCTCCTCGCCCCGAGCGTCACCCGTCGCCTCATCGAGGACTTCGCCCGGTCGGGGCCGCCGCCGCGGCCGTCGGGCACCCGGCTCGCCGCACTCACCGAGCGTGAACGCGAAGTGCTCACCCTCGTGGGCCGCGGCCTGTCGAACTCCGAGATCGCTGCGGCGCTCTTCATCGCCGAGCAGACGGTGAAGACGCACGTGAGCAAGGTGCTGCAGAAGCTCGGGCTGCGCGATCGCGTGCACGCCGTCGTGCTCGCGTACGACACCGGGCTCGTGCAGCCCGGATCCTGACCGGTTCCTGACCCCGATCCTCGATCACCTGGGCGACAGCACCAGCAGCGAGCTCGAGGCGGTCGCGACGAGGTTCCCGTCCTCGTCGGTCACAGTGCCCTCGGCGAAGACCACGCGCCGTCCGTCTTTCGTGACGGTTCCCGTGCCCCTCAGCGGGCCCGTGTCGAGCGTGACCGGCCGCAGGTAGCTGACCTTGAGCTCGATCGACGTGTACCCGGTGCCTCGCTCGAGCGTCGTGTGCGTCGCGCAGCCGATGACCGTGTCGAGCAGCGTGCACAGCAGTCCGCCGTGCACGATGCCGAGCGGGTTGTAGTGCTCCTCGCCGGGGGTGCACGTGATGACCACGCGCCCACGTTCGGCCTCGGCCAGCTCGAAGTTCATGAGCACCCCCATCGGCGGCCATGCCGCCGTCCCGTCGCGCACCGCATGCAGGTACTCGAGGCCGCTCATGCCGACCACCTGATGGGCGATCGCGAGCGGATCGACCCACTCGAACGACTTGCTCCTGAGTGCTGTCGCGTCGGTCATGGCGCCCTCTTCCCCGACGAAGCGGACCGCCCGCTTGAGTCGTCCACCCAGCGTCGTCCTGCGAGGCCGCCGCGTAAAGCCCTGATTCCGACTGCTGGAGCGGGCGCGCGACCCCTACCCCGGTAGGGGTCGGGAATGGCTCCCCGGGGTGATGGGCTCACCGATACCGCGTTCCTAACCTGCCCTCGTGGGCGGAGGAACCGCCAGGAAGGGACCGGTCATGACCGACACGCTCGGACGCCGCATCGCGACATCCGCCCCCACCAGGGTTCACCGGGACTCCAGCATCGACGCGATCCGGGTCGTGCTGCTCGTCGCGGTGTTCGCCCTGCACGCGACGATGGTCGGCGTGAGCGTCGGCCCCGACGGACCGATCCTGCAGAACGCCCTAGACGGCCAGGCGTGGTTCGGCCCGGTCAGCTGGGTCGTGCAGATCATGCCGCTCTTCTTCATCGCGGGCGGCTTCTCGAGCTACCGCCACTGGCAGTCGATGCGAGCGCGAGGGGCGAGCAGCAGCGAGTACGTGCGTGCTCGGCTCGAGCGACTCGTGCGCCCGGCGATCGCGCTCGTGATCGTCGTCGCCGTGGCGGTCATCGCGCTCACGATGTCGGGGATGCCGGCGGACATCGTCGCGACCGCGGGGTTCCGCATCGGCCAGCCGCTGTGGTTCCTCGGCGTCTACGTCGCGACCTCGGCGCTCGTGCCGCTGCTCGTCCGGGCGCACGAGCGGGCCAGGGTGCTCACCCCCGTGGCCCTGCTCGCGGCCGTCGTCTCGGTCGACGTCGTGCGGATGGCGACCGGCATCGACGGGATCGGGTTCGTCAATCTGCTCCTCGTGTGGCTGCTCGTGCAGCAGCTCGGCTTCTGGCTCGCCGACGGCGGGATCGATCGCGTCCGGCGCAGCACGCTCGGTGCCGTGGCCGCCGGGTCGCTCGCCTTCCTCACCGTGCTCACCGTGATCGGCCCCTACGACGTCGACATGCTCGAGAACCTCAACCCGCCCACGGTGTGCCTCGTCGTGCTCGGCATCGCGCAGCTCGCGCTCTTCCAGCTCGTGCGACCTCGGTTGCGTGATGTGACCGATGGACCGGATGCCTCGCGGCTCGTCTCGGCCGTCGGCGAGCGCGCCATGACGGTCTACCTGTGGCACATGCCCGTGCTCATCGCGCTCGCGGGTGCGAGCCTCGTCGCCGAGTCGACGTTCGGAGTGCCGCTGCCCGAGCCGCTGAGCCTCGAGTGGTGGGCGACCCGGCCGATCTGGCTCACCGTCGCGGCCATGGCCGTCGTGCCCGTGGCGCTTGCGATGGGTCGGTTCGAGCGAGGGCCGCGGGGATCGCGGCGAGAGGCCGGCCGGCCGGCCCTCGCGCTGCCGCAAGGGCGCTCCACCGTCGTCGATGCCGCGTGCGCCGTGGCGGGCGTCGCGGTGCTCCTCATCGCCGGGTTCGGGCCGATTCCGGCGCTCATCGCGCTCGCGCTGCTCATCATCTCGCTCCGCGGCAGCGCCACACTCTCCCGAGGCCGCACCGCGTCGGTGTCGCCCGGCATGAAGCCTTCCCGAACAGTGCGCAAAATGTAACAGACCGGTAACGGCGAGCTGGGTACACTCGATCTCGGAGGGGCCCACGGAGTACCGAGGGCCCCTCCACCACGTGATCGAGAGAGCTCGCCGCGGCATCCGTTACCGCTTCGAAATGCGCATGAGGTGGGATGGGAGCATGGCGACTGATCCGATCACCGTGTCGATCCGGCGCGAGGTCGACCCGGCGCGCATCTCCGAGGCGACGGCTTGGGTGCAGACGGGGGTGAACCTCGCGAACAAGTACCCGGGATTCCTCGGTTCCGGCTGGGTGCGCGCGGGCGAGCAGTCGCAGGTCTGGCACATGCTCTACCGGTTCGCGAACGAGCAGACGCTCGAGGCGTGGGAGCAGTCGCCCGAGCGCAGCTGGTGGCTCTCGATGGGCGAGGGCTTCGTGCGCTCCGAGCGCAGCAGGCGCCGCACGGGCATCGAGGGCTGGTTCGACGAGCCGGCGACGGGGTCGATTCCCGTGACGGATGCCGCGGCATCCGCATCCCACGACGCCGCCGTCACCGCAGCACCACCCCGCTGGAAGCAAGCCGTGACCATCTGGCTCGGCTTCTTCCCGGTGAACCTGCTCTTCGCCTACGTCGTCGCGCCCGTGCCCGGCTGGGGCGAACTGCCGATCTGGGTGCGCGCCCTCGCCACGACGCTCGTGCTCACTCCCGTCATGACGTACTGGGTGCTCCCCCTCGTGACCCGCACGCTGCGCCCCTGGCTCGCGCGCCACCCGGTGGTTGAGTAGCGGCGCGCGCAGCGCGGGCGCCGGCAGGGCCACGCCCGCACGCGACATCCGTCAGCGCACGCCGCGGATCCGTCGCGAGAGGGTCGCCGCCGCTTCCTTCACCGCAGGCACCGCCTCGGCCAGCAACTCGCGCGCGGCGTCGTCGGGGTAGGTGATCGCGATCGCCGCCGCGGGCCAGCCGAGGTGGTCGACGACCGCCGCCCCGACCGAGGCGAGCCCCGAGGTGACCTCACCGTCCTCGTGCGCCGAGCCGCGCGCACGAACCTCGGCCAGCACGCGCTTCAGTCGTCCGTAGTTCCATTCGGCGGCATCCCCTTCGGGCGCCGGATGCCGCGACTCGAACGCCGCACGATCGGGATACAGCGCTCGCAACTGCGCCGGCGGGAGCTCGGCGAGCATCGCGCGGCCGGTCGCCGTGAGGTGCGCGGGCAGCCGCACGCCCACGTCGGTGACGAGCGACGGCCGCCGGGGAGCGCGCTCCTCGACGAGGTAGACCACATCGCATCCGTGCAGCACGGCGAGGTGGCCGCTCTCGCCGAGGCGGTCGACGATCGCGGCGACGAGCGGCCGCCCGAGTCTCGCGAGCGGCTGTTGCCGCGAGAAGCCGCTCGACAGCTCGAATGCCGCGACGCCGAGTCCGTAGCGCCGCTCCTCGGGAAGATGCAGCACGAAGCCGCGCTCCTGCATGACGGCGAGGAGGTGGTAGACGGTCGAGCGCGGCAGGCCGAGGGCCGTGGCGATCGTCGCGGCGGGCACCGGACCGCGCTGAGCCGCGAGGTGGATGAGGATCGCGAGCGTCTGGTCGGCCGCGGGCACCTTCGTCGATTCGCTCACAGCGGCAGCCTACGCCCGTGTCCGGGATCCCGGACGGATGCCGCGAGCACGGCATTCCCGCGCGCGCGAGCGCGGTGTGGAATCGGATGCATGAGCACCACCGCACCTGCATCAGCACCCCATCGCGCCGCCGCATCCGTCACCGTCGCCACCGGTCCGCTCGGCATCGACGAGGTCGTCGCCGTGGCCCGCCACGGGGCATCCGTCGTGCTCGACCCTGCAGCGCTCGACGGCGTGGCCGCGAGCCGGGCGATCATCGAGGGACTCGCTGAAGACCCCGAGCCGCACTACGGCATCTCGACGGGATTCGGCGCGCTCGCGACGACGTTCATCGCCGCCGACCGCCGCGCCCAGCTGCAGGCGAGCCTCATCCGCTCGCACGCCGCCGGCTCGGGCGCCGAAGTCGAGACCGAGGTCGTGCGGGCACTCATGCTGCTGCGCCTCTCAACCCTCATGACCGGGCGCACGGGCGTGCGACGCGAGACCGCCGAGACCTATGCGGCGATCCTCAACGCGGACATCACCCCGGTCGTGCGCGAGTACGGCTCGCTCGGCTGCTCGGGCGATCTCGCCCCCCTCGCGCACTGCGCCCTCGTCGCGACGGGCGAGGGTGAGGTGCGGGTCGCCGACGGCCACCTCGTGTCCGCCGCAGAAGCCCTCGCCGCCGCCGGCATCACGCCGCTCCGCCTCGCCGAGAAGGAGGGGCTCGCCCTCATCAACGGCACCGACGGCATGCTCGGCATGCTCGCCCTCGCCATCGACGACCTGCGGATGCTCCTCACCACCGCCGACATCGCCGCCGCCATGAGCGTCGAGGGACTCCTGGGCACCGATGCTGTCTTCGCCGCCGACCTGCACGCGCTCCGCCCGCAGGCCGGCCAGGCGGACTCCGCGTCGAACCTGCGACGGCTGCTCGCCGGCTCGCCGATCGTCGCGAGCCACAAGGGCCCCGAGTGCACTCGCGTGCAAGACGCGTATTCGCTGCGGTGCGCCCCGCAGGTGCACGGCGCCGCGCGCGACACGGTCGCGCACGCGGCATCCGTCGCCCGTGCCGAGCTCGCGAGCGCGATCGACAACCCCGTGCTCACCCTCGACGGCCGCGTCGAGTCCAACGGCAACTTCCACGGCGCGCCGGTCGGCTACGTGCTCGACTTCCTCGCGATCGCGGTGGCGGATGTCGCGAGCATGAGCGAGCGACGCACCGACCGGTTCCTCGACCGCGCCCGCAACCAGGGCCTGCCGCCGTTCCTCGCACACGAGGTCGGCGTGGACTCGGGACTCATGATCGCCCAATACACCGCGGCGGGCATCGTGTCGGAGCTGAAGCGGCTCGCGGTGCCGGCCTCCGTCGACTCGATCCCCTCGTCGGCGATGCAGGAGGACCACGTGTCGATGGGCTGGGCGGCCGGACGGAAGCTCCGCCGGTCGATCGACGGCCTCACTCGGGTGCTCGCGATCGAGGTGATGACCGCGGCGCGGGGACTCGCGCTGCGCGCTCCGCTGGAGCCCGGGGCCGCGACCGGAGAGATCGTGCGGCTCGTCGACCGCGTGGGTGCAAGGCCCGGACCCGACCGTTTCCTCTCGCCTGAGATCGAGGCGATCTCGGCACTCGTGGGCGACGGCGAGGTCGTCGCGACCGTGGCATCGGTCACCGGGCGACTCGACTGACATGTCCCCGGAACGGGGCGTTGTGGTGCCATTGTCTCGATGGCAGACTGGGGTGGTCGTCGCCCGAGATGACAACCCGAATGAAGATGATTTCGTTGAGCCGATCCGAATCCAGCCCGAACCGACCGTTGCGAGTGCGAGTCGCTCGACGGCGAGGGGTCGCGCTCGCGACCTTCACCACGGTGGTCATGCTGAGCTTCGTGGGGGTCAGTCCGGCGAGTGCCGAGGAGCCGGCGCCTCCCGCTCCGGCACCCGAGGCCACCGCGACGAGCGAGCCGACGCCGACGCCAGAGCCCGCACCGAGCGAGCCGCCGCCCGAGCCGGAGCAGCCCGCACCGAGTGAGCCCGAGCCGACGACCGAGCCGACCGTAGAGCCGGCGCCGACCGTAGAGCCCGCGCCGACCGTAGAGCCCACGCCGACCGAAGAGCCCACGCCGACCGAAGAGCCCACGCCGACCGAAGAGCCCACGCCGACCGAAGAGCCCACGCCGACCGAAGAGCCCACGCCGACCGAAGAGCCCACGCCGACCGAAGAGCCCACGCCGACCGAAGAGCCCACGCCGACCGAAGAGCCCACGCCGACCGAAGAGCCGCCGGCCCCGACCGCGAACGCCGCGCCGCCCGCACCCACGGCGCCCCCGCTCTTTTTCGGCAACGGCCCGGTCGCCCGCATCGGTTCCGCCGTCGACCCGAACCTCGGCGCCCTGCTCGCGGCGCGCACGGCGGTCGACACCGCGGAGGCGACGCTCCGCGGCGCTGAAGCCGAACTGGCCGCCGCCGTCTCCACGCGTGAGGTCGCCCGCGGCATCGCCGAACATGTACAGACACTCGCCGATGCGGATCGTGAGCAGGCCGACATCGCGACTCGCGCCTTCCTGGCGGCTTCGCAAGGCGACGGCGCCGCGATGACTTCGATGCAGGCCGTCTTCGGCCCAGGAGACGACCTGCTCGCGGGGCTCGCGGGCGTGCAGCGCGTCACCCAGATCACCGGTGACGTCGAGAAACTGCAGGCGATCGCCGCGCAGCGCTCCGAAGAGGCCGCTGCATCCGAGGCCCAAGCCCAAGCCGCCTGGGACGCGGTCGACGCCGTGCCGGTCGGCGCACTCGAGGCGGCCGTCGCCGAAGCCGAAAGCGCCGTCACCGCCGCGCGCGCTGCTCTCTCCAGCGTGCAGTCGCAAGTCGCATCCACGAGCGTGGTGCTCGTCGATTCGCTGCCTCGCGACGCCGGACAGCTGAGCCAGCAGGGGTGGGCTGCACCGGTCACCGGTCGCAAGAGCGACGGATTCGGACCGCGGCCCGACAAGCCGCTTGCCGGCGTGAACGAGTTCCACCGCGGCACCGACATCGCCGCGAGCTGCGGCGCCCCGTTGTTCGCCGCGACCGGCGGCACCGTGCTCGAGGCGCGTCCCAACGGCAGCTACGGCAACTGGGTGCTGATCGACCACGGTGCAGGGGTCTCGACCGGCTATGCGCACCTCGCCGTCGGCGGCGTCTTCGTCTCGGACGGCCAGATCGTCTCGCCCGGACAGCTCATCGGCACGGTCGGCAGTACCGGCGCCTCCACCGGTTGCCACTTGCACTTCGAGGTTCGCCTCGGCGGTGTCGCGATCGACGCAGAGCCGTTCATGGCCGCTCGCGGCATCCGCCTCGGCTGAGTCGACCGGACATCCTGGGTTGGTCTGGGATCCCAGACGGGCTGGCCGCGGCATCCGTTGTCGCCGGATGCCGCGTGCGGTGAGATCGGAACATGACCGACGCACCCACCACCCGGCGCACCGTCCGCGCAGCACGCGGCACCGAGCTCACCGCGAAGAGCTGGCAGACCGAGGCGCCGCTGCGCATGCTCATGAACAACCTCGACCCCGAGGTGGCCGAGCGCCCCGACGACCTCATCGTCTACGGCGGCACCGGGAAGGCCGCCCGCAACTGGGAGTCGTTCGACGCGATCGTGCGCACGCTCGAGGGGCTCGAGTCCGATGAGACGCTGCTCGTGCAGTCGGGCAAGCCCGTCGGCGTCTTCCGCACGCACGAGTGGGCTCCGCGTGTGCTCATCGCCAACTCGAACATCGTCGGGGATTGGGCGACGTGGCCCGAGTTCCGCCGGCTCGAGCAGCTCGGCCTCACGATGTACGGGCAGATGACGGCCGGCTCGTGGATCTACATCGGCACGCAGGGCATCTTGCAGGGCACGTACGAGACGTTCGGCGCGATCGCGCGCGCCCGCTTCGAAGGGTCGCTCGCCGGCACGCTCACCCTCACCGGCGGGTGCGGCGGCATGGGCGGCGCGCAGCCGCTCGCGGTCACGATGAACGAGGGAGTCGTGCTCATCGTCGACGTCGACGAGACCCGGCTCGCGCGCCGGGTCGAGCACGGCTACCTCGACGAGCTCGCCGTCGACCTCGACGACGCGGTCGCGAGGGTGCTCGCGGCGAAGGACGAGCGCCAGCCGCTCTCGGTCGGCGTCGTCGGCAACGCGGCGACCGTGTTCCCCGCGCTGCTCGCACGCGGTGTGCCGATCGACATCGTCACCGACCAGACGAGCGCCCACGACCCGCTGTCGTATCTGCCTGAGGGGGTTACCGTCGCCGAGTGGCACGAGCTCGCGGCATCCGACCCCGAAGACTTCACGCGGCGAGCGCGCGCCAGCATGGCGAAGCACGTCGAGGCGATGGTCGGGTTCCAGGATGCCGGCGCCGAGGTGTTCGACTACGGCAACTCGATCCGCCGCGAGGCCGAGCTCGGCGGCTACGACCGCGCCTTCGCGTTCCCGGGGTTCGTGCCCGCGTACATCCGCCCGCTCTTCGCCGAGGGCAAGGGGCCGTTCCGCTGGGCGGCGCTCTCGGGCGACCCCGCCGACATCGCGGCGACCGACCGGGCGATCCTCGAGCTCTTCCCCGACGACGAGCACCTCCGCCGCTGGATCACGAAGGCCGGCGAGAAGGTGCACTTCGAGGGCCTGCCGGCCCGCATCTGCTGGCTCGGCTACAAGGAACGACACCTCGCGGGGCTGAGGTTCAACGAGATGGTCGCCTCGGGCGAGCTCAGCGCACCGGTCGTGATCGGCCGCGACCACCTCGACTCGGGCTCGG
Organism: Agromyces albus; assembly: GCF_030815405.1. Classification (NCBI taxonomy): domain Bacteria; kingdom Bacillati; phylum Actinomycetota; class Actinomycetes; order Micrococcales; family Microbacteriaceae; genus Agromyces; species Agromyces albus. Next base: position 3,262,254 of record NZ_JAUSWX010000001.1, read on the forward strand.
TCGCCTCGCCGTATCGCGAGACCGAGGCGATGGCCGACGGCTCCGACGCGATCGCCGACTGGCCGCTCCTGAACGCCCTGCTCAACACGGCCTCGGGCGCGACGTGGGTCTCGATCCACCACGGCGGCGGCGTGGGCATCGGCCGCTCGATCCACGCCGGCCAGGTGATCGTCGCCGACGGCACCCCGCTCGCGGCCGAGAAGATCGAGCGCGTGCTCGTGAACGACCCCGGCACGGGCGTCATGCGGCACGTCGACGCCGGCTACGAGCGCGCGGTCGAGGTCGCCCACGAGCGCGGCCTGCGCATCCCGATGCAGGAAGGCTGACGGATGACGCGGGCCGGCGCACTCCTCATCACGAACATCGGCGAGCTCGTCACGAACGACCCGGCGCCGCTTCGGGACGGCGGCCGGCTCGGCATCATCCGCGACGCCGCGGTGCTGATCGAGGGCGACCGCATCACGTGGGTCGGCCCCGCCGAGACCCCGGGGCATGACCCGGGCTTCGCCGCGGCCGCGCAGGGCACTCCTGGAGCGCCGGAGGTCGTCGACGCGGGCGGCCGCGCGGTCATCCCCGGGTTCGTCGACAGCCACACGCACCTCGTCTTCGGCGGCGATCGCGCCGAGGAGTTCGCCGCACGCATGGCGGGTCGCCGCTACGAGGCTGGCGGCATCCGCTCGACCGTCGCCGCGACCCGGGCCGCGAGCGATGATGAGCTGCGGGCTCGCCTCGCGTCGTTCGTCGCCGAGCTGCACGCGCAGGGCACGACCACGTTCGAGATCAAGTCCGGCTACGGCCTGAGCGTCACCGACGAGGAACGGCTCGTGCGCCTTGCGCGGGAGGTCACCGAGGAGGTGACGTTCCTCGGTGCCCACGTGGTTCCGGCCGAGTACGCCGACCGCGAGGGCGGCGCCGACGCCTACGTCGACCTCGTCGTGGGCGAGATGCTCGCCGCGTGTGCGCCGCACTCCCGCTGGGTCGACGCGTTCTGCGAGCGCGGTGCGTTCACGCCCGAGCAGTCCCGCCGCGTGCTCGAGGCGGGATCAGCCGCCGGACTCGGCGTTCGGGTGCACGGCAACCAGCTCGGCGAGGGCGACGGGGTGCGTCTCGCGGTCGAGCTCGCCGCGGCATCCGTCGACCACTGCACCTACCTGAGCGACGCGGATGTCGCGGCGCTCGCGACATCCGACACGATCGCGACCCTGCTCCCGGGCGTCGAGTTCTCGACCCGGCAGCCCTACCCCGACGCGCGGCGCCTCATCGACGAGGGAGTCACGGTGGCGCTCGCGAGCGACTGCAACCCGGGCTCGAGCTTCACGAGCTCGATGCCGTTCTGCATCGCCGTCGCCGTGCGCGACATGGGCATGACACCCGCCGAAGCCGTGTGGGCCTCGACCGCCGGCGGGGCGGCGGCGCTGCGGCGAACGGATGTCGGGGCGCTCCGGGCCGGTGCGCGCGCCGACCTCGTGCTGCTCGACGCGCCGAGCCACGTGCACCTCGCCTACCGGCCGGGCGTGCCGCTCGTGAGCCGCGTGTGGAAGGGCGGGGCGGTCGTCACGGGGCCCGGCGCTCGGTAGCACCGACGCATGCGCTCAGTCGTCGTCGCTGTGACGCAGCCTGCGGCGCGCCGACAGCAAGGTGATCTCGGGTCGCTCGGCGATGAGCCGTTCAGCGCGGTCGAGCGCGTCGGTCACTCGTTCCGAGTGCGCCGCGACAACCGCGACCCCGATCTCCGCCCGCCGATGCAGGTCGTGATCGCCGACCTCGGCGACGCTCACATCGAGGTTCCGCCGGAGTTCGGCGATGATCGGCCGCAGCACTGCACGCTTGCCCTTCAGCGAGTGCACGTCGCCGAGCAGCACGTCGAACTCCATCCAGCCGATCCACACAGGCTCATTCCTCCCGACCGCAGCGGGCGCCTCAGCGGGCGCTTCAGCGGCGCCGCACCTCGATCGCGCTCACGCCGCTGAACCCGATCCACGCGCGGTCGTCGGACTCGACGAGGGTGGCGAGCACCTGCTCGCACGACGCGCACCGCAGCACCGATCCGGCAGGGCTCGTATAGACCATGGCGCGGGCGAGTTCGGCGACGGAGCCGCATCCGTTGCACCGCGCGACCGCGGTCGTGACGTCGAATGCGAAGAACTCGGCGAGCGGACCGGCGATGGCGTTGCCGTCGACGTGCTGCATCAGATGCCTCCGAATCGTTCGGTACGGATGTCGCGGGCATCGTGCCCGAGCTCGATGAGCCAGCTCGCGACTCGCTCGACGAAGCCCGTCGAGCCGCACACGTACACGATCGGCCGCTCGGTGGCGGGAAGCACCGCAGCTGCGAGCGCCGCACGCGTGACCCGGCCGGCCAGGTTCGGCCACCCGTCGGGCGTGCGCCGGGTGTAGACGAGATCGAGCCGGAAGACGTCGGATGCCGCGGCGAGCGCCATGAGCTCCTCGGCGAAGAACAGGTCGTCGGGCGTGCGCACCGAGTACAGCATGCGGAACGGCGTGAGGTCTCGTGCCTCGGCGTGTGCAGTCGCCATCGCGAAGAGGGGCACGATGCCCGAGCCGCCCGCGATGAGCTGCACCGGCCGGGCCCGGAGAGCGGATGCCGCGCCCCCGGCTCCATCGCCGGCCGCACGAACAGCCCCGCGATCCACCGGGCGCCACACGAAGAACGCGCCCAGCGGACCGTGCACCTCGAGCCGGTCGCCCACACGCACCTCGTCGACGAGGAACGGCGACACCTCCCCATCGGGCAGCTTGTCGACCGCGAGCACGACCCGGGTGCCCGGTCCCGACGAGGCGATCGAGTACGAGCGGGTCACCGTGTACCCGTCGGGGGCGGTGAGCCGGAGGTCGAGGTGCTGCCCGGCAGCGTTGCCGGGCCATCCGTCGACGTCGAGTTCGAGTCGTGCCGCCTTCGCGGTCTCCTGGCGCGTGGCGACGACCGTCGCGACGTGCCAGCCGGCGCGCGGCATGGCGGCGAGCGCCGGTGCGGGCTCGCTCGTCGCCGACGTCGCCGTCGCGGTCGAGGCGTCGCTCACCAGTAGCGCTCTTCCTTCCACGGGTCGCCGTGGAGGTGGTAGCCGTTCTGCTCCCAGAATCCGGGCTCATCTTCGCCCATCATGACGAGTCCGCGTACCCACTTCGCGCTCTTCCAGAAGTAGAGGTGCGGCACGAGCAGTCGCGCGGGCCCACCGTGCTCTGGGTCGAGCGGCTCGCCGTCGAACTCGAACGCGATCCACGCCTTGCCGTCGAGCAGGTCGTCGAGCGCGAGGTTGGTCGTGTAGCCGCCGTAGCTGTGCGCCATCACGTACTCGTACTGGGTCTCGACGTCCTCGAAGAGGGTGTCGAGCGAGACGCCGCGCCAGCTCGTGCCGAGCTTCGACCAGTGGGTCACGCAATGGATGTCGGTGTCGACCTCCTCGATCGGCAGCGCCATGAACTGCTCCCAGTTCCATGAGTGCACACCGCCGGTCTCGGTCGCGATCGAGAACTCCCACTCGGCGGTGTCGATCTCGGGCGTTGGCCCGGCCGACAGCACCGGAAAGTCGTGCGCGAGGGTCTGTCCGGGTGGGAGGCGCTCGTCGCGTTCATGGCCTCGGCCGCTGAACCCCCTGGTGATGAACGACATTGCGACTCCTCCCCTTGGGTTTCACGCCACTGGGTCTCACGATAGTGACGGCGGCATCCGCTGTCATCCGTTGGAAACGCGCAACCGCTTAAACTCGTTGCATGGCGGCCATTCAGCTCGGCAAGCCGGCAGTGCGCCGGTCGCCTTCTGCTGCGCCCTCGATCGAGGGCCGACCGGATGTCCCGGGGCTCGTCGATCGCTTCGGCCGCGTCGCTCGCGACCTGCGCATCTCGATCACCTCGGCCTGCTCGCTGCGCTGCACGTATTGCATGCCGGCCGAGGGGCTTCCGGTGATCCCCCGCGACGAGTTGCTTTCGGCGACTGAACTCGCCCGGCTCGTCGGCATCGCGGTGCGCGACCTCGGCGTGCGCGAGGTGCGCTTCACCGGGGGCGAGCCGCTCACGCGAGGCGACCTGGTCGAGATCATCCAGCGCAGTGCGGATGCCGCGCCGGGCACGCCCCTTGCGCTCACGACCAACGGCATCGGGCTCGAGAAGCGCGCGCAGGCGCTTGCCGACGCGGGCCTCGGCCGCGTCAACGTCTCGCTCGACACGCTCGACCGTGAGCACTTCACCCGGCTCACGCGGCGCGACCGGCTGCCCGCGGTGCTCGCCGGCATCGCCGCGGCCCACCGCGCGGGCCTCGGGCCGATCAAGATCAACGCGGTCGCGATGCGCGAGACGCTGCACGACGCTCCCGCCCTGCTCGCGTGGGCCATCGATCACGGATGCCGCTTGCGGTTCATCGAGCAGATGCCGCTCGACGCCGACGAGACGTGGAAACGCGACAACATGGTCGACGCCGACGAGCTCCTCCGCGTGCTCGGCGAGCGCTTCGTGCTCGAGGCCGTCGGCCGCGACGATCCGTCGGCGCCCGCTGAAGACTGGCTCGTCGACGGCGGTCCGGCGACGGTCGGCATCATCGCCTCGGTGACGCGATCGTTCTGCGCGGCGTGCGACCGCACCCGGCTCACCGCCGAGGGATCGGTGCGCTCGTGCCTCTTCGGCGACGATGAGACCGACCTTCGCGCGCTCCTCCGTGGTGGAGCGGACGACGCGACCATCTCCGATCGCTGGCGCGCCGCCATGTGGGGCAAGAAGGCAGGCCACGGCATCGACGACGACGACTTCGTGCGCCCCGCGCGTTCCATGGGCGGCATCGGTGGCTGACGTGGCATCCGTCACCGTCCGCTACTTCGCCGCGGCCGCCGAGGCGACGGGTGTCGACGAGGAGACGTTCGCATCGGGCACCGCCGGCGCGACGGTTGGCGAACTGCGCGAGCTCCTCGTCGGCCGCTATGGCGCCACCATGGCCAGAGTGGTCGCCAACGGCTCGTTCCTCATCGACGGGGTCGTGCAGCGCGACGCTGCGGCACCGCTCGGCGCACAGGTCGACGTGCTTCCGCCGTTCGCCGGCGGCTAGTTGGGCAAGGGCTCGTCGTGCAGCGACAAGGTGACTCGTACTTGTTCGCGGATGTCGCCGAGCACGGCGTCGTCGCTGCGGTGCAGGTAGACGGTGGCGGTCGTGCTGATGTGGATGATCGCGGTGATCACGCGTGCCAGCGTCGCTGCATCCCGGCCGTCGATTCGCTCGTCGCGTGTGAGCAGGCGCGCGATGCCGTCCTCGAGTCGAACTGAAAGGGCGAGCCCCTCGCGTCGGTAGGGCTCGGTGGGATCCCCGAAGAAGAGCTCGTGCAGATAGGTGCGTCCGTTCTCGACCTGCTCACGCACACACGCCACCACCGGGCGAATGAGCGCGATGACGCCTTCCAGCGAGCTTCGCCTCGTGGTGACGGATGCGGCGGCCAGGCCGGTGTCGATGGCGGCGGCGAACTTCTGGTTCTGCACCATGATCAGCAGCTCCGCCTTCGTCGCGGCGTACAGGTAGAGGGTGCCGATCGCAACGTCGGCACGGTCGGCGACCTGCTGTGTCGTGACTCCACCGACGCCGTGTTCTGCGAAGAGTTCGCGCGCGGCCACCATGATGCGCTCGCGCTTGTCCTGCTTGGCCCGCTCGCGGCGGCCGATCGGCATCAAAGCGTCGCTCATGATGACCTCCCTTGAACATTATTACTGAGTTGACTCATAGTTGAGTATACTCGGGTATCCGAGGAAGACATCACCACCCCGAATTCGTCCTGAACCACTACGAGGAGCCTCATCATGAGCACCCCCAGCAACACGCCGATCATCACGTCCTACGCGGAGGCACCGGCCCGCACCGTCAGCGCCGGAGGCGTGACGTACGCCTACCGTGAGCTCGGCCCGAAGGGCGGCATCCCCGTCGTCTTCTTCGTCCACCTCGCCGCGAACCTCGACAACTGGGACCCGCGCATCGTCGACCCGATCGCGAAGAACCACCACGTCATCACCTTCGACAACCGCGGGGTCGGCGCGTCCACCGGCAAGGTGGCCGACAGCGTCGAGGCGATGGCCGACGACGCCTACACCTTCATCCGCGCGCTCGGGTTCGACACGATCGACGTCTTCTCGTTCTCCCTCGGCGGCATGGTCGCCCAAGCGCTCGTGGTCAAGCACCCCGACCTGGTCCGCAAGCTCGTCCTGACCGGTACCGGGCCCGCCGGTGGCAAGGACATCGACAAGGTCGCCGGAATCACGTACTGGGACATCCTCCGCGCGACCCTGACCGGGTCCGACCCGAAGGAGTTCCTCTTCTTCAACCGCAACGCCACGGGCAAGCCCGCTGGCAAGGCCTTCGTGAAGCGGCTCCAGGAGCGCACCGTCGACCGTGACGCCCCGGCCACGGTGAAGGTGCTCCAGACGCAGCTGAACGCGATCAAGAAGTGGGGGCGCTCGGCGCCCGCCGACCTGTCGAAGCTCACCCAGCCCACCCTGATCGCCAACGGCGACAACGACCGGATGGTGCCCTCCGTGCTCTCCGAAGACCTGCACCGCCGGATCACGGGCAGCGAGCTGGTCATCTACCCCGACTCCGGCCACGGGGGCATCTTCCAGTTCCACGACCGGTTCGCGCCCGTCGCGGTCAAGTTCCTCGACCGCTGACCCGGCATCCGAGACCACCCGAAGGAAACGCAATGACCACCGCGATTCCGTACACGAAGAAGCCCTTCGCGTCATCGATCCTGCTCCGGGTCCGCACCGACCAGCCTCGCCAAATTGGCATGGAGTACTGGAAGGGCCCACACTCCAAGATCATCTCGGCGACACCGGGGTTCGAGGAGTACCGGCAGATCCATCTCGCCGCAACCAATTCCGGGCTGTGGCCCGCCACCCCCGGCGTCGAGACCACGATTCCCGCGGACCGCAGAATCGACGGCGTCGCCGAGGTCACGTTCCAGTCGGCTCTGTCGCCGCTTTTCGGCCGGAAGCAGACCCGGCTGGCATACAAGGACGAGATCAACGTGTTCCGGCGCACCCTGCTCTACGCCGGGCCGCCGAACTCGACCCGCTGGTACGACGTCGCCGGGCCCAGCGAGAAGACCGGGGCTCGGGCCCTGGTCTACCTCCGGAAAAGAGAAGGCGTCGGCACCGGCGCGTTCCGTAGGTACATCAACGACGAACTCGTGCCCGCGTTCGCGCGCGCAGGCGTGTCGGAACTGCGGACCCAGGTGTTCATGCCCTGGAACGAGAAGCTCTGGGATACCCCGAGCGTCGCCCACGACAACCCCACCGACCAGCGGTTCCACGCCTCGCTGATCCTCGGCTTCGAAGACGGAGCCGCGCGGGCGGCCTTCTTCGCCGGCGAGGAGATCACCTCGCTGTCGGACGAGCTGTCCGGTTTCGCGTCCGCCGTGCACGCCTACGACGTGTCCGCGGCCCTGACCTACGTCGAGGACGGCGTCATCCTTCCGCAGTACCAGGAATAGACGAACTCCTCATCGTCGGAGAGACCGTCCTGCGTCTCGCCGAGATCGTCGACGAGTTGGCGACCGATCCCGACATCCAGGTCGTCCTGTTCGACAGCAGCGCGCCGGACTTCTTCTACAACCACTTCGACCTCGCCGCGGCCGCCGACTTTCCCTGCCCCCGAAAGCGAGGGAGCCGTGCCGGTCTGGACCGACCTGGTCCTGAAACTCTCCAAGGCCCCTACATCACCATCGCCACGATCCGGGGCCGCACCCTTGGTGGCGGCAATGAGCTCGCGTTCGACCTGCGCTACGCCAGCCGCGAGAAGGCGATATTCGGGCGCTACCGCCGGATGCGGACCTCGTCGCCGCCTACGGCGAGTTCGCCAACTCCCTCACCCTGCCCGGATTCCTCACTCGCGCCGCAGGCTTCCAGGCGTTTGCGGAGCAGGCCGGCATCGACCTGGAATACCGCCTCGGCGAGTACCTCGGCATCGCCAATCAGCGACGCTGACACCATTCACCACGAGTGAGGGCCGCAGCAGAAGCTGCGGCCCTCATTCATGCGGCGTCAGGCGTTCGTGCGCTGCAGCTCCGGGTAGAGCGCCTCGACCGGGCCGCTCAAGGCGGCCTTGATTTGCACGGATGTCCCGTCGGCGAGCACCTCGTACTCGCCGGCTTCGACGGCATCCAATACGGTGCGTACCAGATCAGCCGGATCGGTCTTGGGATCGCTGGTGTGCGCAGCCATCGCCGTGTCGACCCAGCCGACGTGCACGCCCACCACATGGACTCCTTCGGGGGCGAGCTCGAGGCGCAGCGAGTTGGTGGCCGACCAGAGGGCCGCCTTGGTGGCGCTGTAGATGCCTGCGACGGCGTACCAGCTCAGTGCGGAGTGGATGTCGATGATGACGGATTCGTCCCTCGCTGACAGGATCGGTGCGAACGCGCGGGCAAGGAACAGCGGGCCGAGGAAGTTCGTCTCGACGTTGTTCCGGATCTCCTCATCCGTGTGGGTGAGGATGCCTGGGGTCGACGGGTTCGCGCCTGCGTTGTTGATCAGCACGGTCACGTCTCCGGCTGCCGCTACGGCCGCCTGGATGGATGCCGGGTCGGTGACGTCGAGGGTGAGGGGCACGATTCGCTCGTCGTCCCAGGCGCGGGGGTTGCGGGCGGTGGCGTAGACCTTGTGCGCGCCGCGGGCGAGCGCTTCGTGCACGAAGTGCGTTCCGATGCCGCCGTTCGCCCCGGTGATGAGGACGACGGCTCCGTTGAGTGAGGGCATATTCACGTTCTTTCTGTTGCGGGAGTTGATCCGCACCGGCGGTGCGGCTCGTGGGAGAATGAACCGAGGCACATCCGAGCCCACACGGTTCTGACTATGATCAGAACTGAGTCGAATCAGAGTCTATTCCCCGGAGGACAGGTCATGGCCCTCGCCCCACAGCCGGTCGGCCGGCGCGAGCGGAACAAGCAAGACAAGCTGGAGCGCATCACCGCCGCGGCCGGCGAGCTCTTCGCGAAGCACGGCGTCGATGAGGTCACGACCCAGCAGATCGCCGACAAGGCCGACATCGGCACGGGCACGCTGTTCCTCTATGCCAAGACCAAGGGCGAGCTGCTCCTGCTCGTGCAGAACTCCAGCTATGTCCACGCCCTTGTGGAGGGCAGGGCAGCCGCCGAGGGCATTCCCGACGCGCTCGACGCGGTGATGGCGATCGTCCGCCCGGTCGTGGAATGCAACCGCGCTCAGATCGACAACGGGCGCACCTACCTGCGGGAGATCGTCTTCGGCGACCCTGAAGAGCCATACCACCGCGACGCGCTCGCCCTCACCGTGCAGACCGAGGAGGCGATCGCGACGGTGTTGCAACGCGACCAGCGCACGAGCCCCGGCGACGCGGCAACCCTCGCGCACATCGTCTCCGCCATCATGTTCCTCAGCATGGCGGCCACCATCTACATCGGCCGCTCGGTCGACGAGATCCTCGAGGACATCAGAAGCCAAGTGCGCGTTCTCCTGCCGCACTGACCGCAGCGGGCGACCGCGCCGGCCCCGAGACTTGCCGTCGACTACTTCTCCGGAGATGGTTGAAGTATGACGACGCACCCCCTCTGGCGATCCTTCGCACCTCGGGCGAACGCAGCCCGTCAGGGCCAGCGCATCGCTTTCCGTCAGACTGACCCCGGCGTAATCCAGGAACACAGGACCGCCTGGCTGGATGACTTTCGGATGGTGCGTGGCGTCGTCACCGACGCGATCGGTGATCAAGTTCTCGCCATCCGACATGTCGGCTCGACGTCAGTTCCCGGGCTCATCGCCAAGCCGGTCATCGATGTCGACCTGACCGTCCCCAACGTCGACGAGGAGCCCAGCTACCTGCCTCGATTGGAAGCTGCCGGCTTCCGCCTCATCTTCCGCGACGGGATGGCCGGCGACCCACACCGGCACCTGACGTTCGCGATCCCGAACACGAACCTGCATGTCTGGAATCGGGGAGCCGTCGAACCGCAACGGCATGCGCTGTTCACCGAGTGGCTCCGCGCGAACGCGCCTGACCGCCAGCGGTACAACGACGCCAAAACGGCGGCGACTGAGGCGACCGGCTCCGCGCGGTACAACGAACTGAAGGCGGCGGCGGTGTACGACATCTACGAGCGAGCCTTCATCGCGGATCCCCGTCATCACCACGACCCTCAGCCGCGCTCCGACGATGACCGTTGAGGGATGAGTCCAAGTCGTCCGGCAAGTGGTCTGACGGATGTCGCGGCGAGCAGTCCGCCCAGACCTGCCAGCATGATCGCGGAACTGACGAGTGTGATCCCGTCGACGCGGGTGGCCGCGCCGACTCCGTTCAGCAGCGTGCCGACGATGAACAGCCCGGCGGCCCGTGCACTCAGGCGCACCCACTCGACCGCGATGAGCATCAGGCCGATGAAGAACAACGCGGGTCCGACCCACAGGAAAGGCACCGCGACCTGCGGTGAGTCGAGCGCGGCGCGGAGGGCGTCATCGAGCATCGGGTCGGCGGGCAGCGTCCACAGCATGAGGTCGATCGCGACCATTCCGCCGAAGCCGATGGCGCCGATGACGACGAAGGCACGTGCGATCCGGCCGAGCTGGCCGAGCTGGCCGAGCACGAATCCTGAGGTGCTGAGCGCACCTCCCACTGCGCCGATGAGGATGAGCCAGTGCGCCCAGTCGATGGGCTGTTGGGCATCGACGAAGTCGCGCCCGAACGAGAGCAGAAGCTGCCCCACTCCCATCGCCGCGAGCGACACTGCCAAGAAGAGGACTGCGCTCCTGGTGCGCGTGATCTGTTCCATGGCCCGAAGCTATCGCCGGTATCGCGACGCGGCTCTGGAGCTGGCTCCCGAGCTCACAGGGGGCTTGCCCCCGGGAGTGTCATCACGCGCGGCCGGCGAGCTCGGCGAGGCGGGCGCGTCCTGGGCCGATGTGCTCCTTCAGCCGCGCTTTCGCCGCCAGAACCGCCGGATCGTCGACGCGGTCGGGGGGAACACGAGCGGGGTTGAGCGATGTGGTGTTCGCCCAGACGCGCACGTCGGTCGCTTTCGCCATCGCCAGCGACGCGTCCCCGCCGATCATCTGCATGGTCGCCCAGTCAGCTGGCGTGTTCGAGTACGGCGACGGCTGGCAGACGCGGTTCTTGTCCGCGTCGTCGTCGCGCGTGGCTTCCACGTAGCCGGCGAGGGCCGCCCCGAAGCAGGGGAACCCGACCCGGACCGGTTGCGGGGTGATCGCCTCTTGGGCCCAGATGCGCCGCAGTCCCGGGTATTTCAGCCCCTCGGCGGCGCAGTGCACGACGAGCGTGCCCGCTGGGATGCGGATGTCGCCGTCCGCGAAGACGAGGCGCCCGGGAGCGACGGCACGCAGGTGCCCGCGGCGGATCACGTCGTCGATCGTGCGGAGGAGATCAAGCTCCCACCTCGCGAGCGTGGGCGTCTTGGCCATGGTCGGCGTCACCGTGGGATCGATTCGCAGCATGATCCCGGCGTCCTCCATCCGCACGAAGGCGTCGTCTGCGCTGGTCGCGCCCGCCGCCGCGGCCATCGTGTCCGCGGCCATGCCGAGGAAGACGGCGGGATCGGGTTGCACGACGGCGCGGTTGAGAAACCAGGGGTCGCGGGGACGCACCCAGGTGATCGCATTCGGCGAGACGCCGTTGTGAAGCAGCCACACACAGGTGTCGGTCGCCGTCTTGCCCGACCCCACGATGACGAATCGTTCGGGTGCGTGCGCGATGCGGACGAGCTCGTTGACGGCGACGACGCGGGCTCCCTCGTCGACGGCGAATGGCGGTGGCGTGAGCGCCGGGATGTCGGGCGACAGGTACCTCGCATCGACGACGCGGGCGCGGGGTGCGTGGTAGCGGGTTTCGCTCAGCAACGACACCAATCGCCGATCGCCCAGATACTCGCTGCGGCCGTGGAAGACGACCTGACCGGTCGCGATGAGGCGCGCGAGCACGCGAGCGTAGTAGTCGCACACCTCCGTTGCGCTCGCCCGTTCGTGCAATCCGCGCTCCGGGCCGTCGGCCTGCACCCGAGCTCCGCCGAGCAGCGTCGAGGCGACGCCGTAGAACGCCGACGCCTGGTGCAGGCGCACGAAACCGTACGCGTCGAGCCAGTGACCTCCGGCACCGTGCCGGCGGTCGACGATCGCCACCGAAACATCTGCGTTGGCAGTGAGGGCGTCGACGAACGCCATCCCCATCGCCCCCGCCCCGACGACCAGGTAGTCGACGTCCACGTTCGTTTCCATGCGCTCATCAGAGCAGTGGCCGCCTCGTGCGTCAATGATCGGGAGCGGTGTCCGCATGTCAGCGGGGGAACATGAAGCTCTCGCCACCTCGAAGCGGGCGAGCGACGTTCAGATCGATCAGGATCGGAGAAGCACGCGACGAACGCGTCCGCATAGCCTGAGACCGACGCCTCGTCCAGTGAGGGCGAGAAGTGACGAGAACCCCGAAGGAGACAAGACGATGGCAAAGACCGACACGTCCGGCGGGCTGAGCGCGGAAGAGCGCGACGCGGTGAAGCAGCGCACCAAGGAGCTCCGCGAGCAGGAGAAGGCGGGCAAGAGCCGCGCCGCCGGTGAGAAGGCCCTCCTCGAGGCCATCGCCCAGCTGGAGCCCGACGACAAGGTACTCGCCGAGGGGCTCCGCAAGGTCGTCACCGAGGTCGCGCCCGAGCTCGTCCCAAAGACCTACTACGGCATGCCCGGCTACGCGAACTCCGAGGGCAAGATGGTCGTGTTCATCCAGCCGGCCAAGAAGTTCAAGACGCGCTACGCGACGCTCGGCTTCGAGGGCCCGGCGAACCTCGACGACGGCGACCTGTGGCCCGTCGCCTTCGCCATCCTCAACTGGACGCCGGCGGTGGAGCAGAAGGTCACCGAGCTCGTTCGCAAGGCCGTCAGCTGACGATTCAGGACGGCCAAGGTCGGTCGACCGCCGCGATCAGAGGTTGACCCACTCCGTCGTGCCGCCGTCGAGGTACTGGCGCTTCCAGATGGGCGTGCGTTCCTTGATGCGCTCGACGAGCAGCGAGCACGCCGCGAACGCCTCGGCGCGATGGGGGGCCGCGACGCATGCGACGAGCGCGACATCGCCGATCGCGAGCGCTCCGACACGGTGGGCAGCACCCACGCGCAGGCCGGTCTCGCGAGCGACCTCGACGCACGTCTCGCGCAGGAAGCGCTCGGCGTCGGGGTGCGCCTGGTAGTCGAGCGCGGTGACGGATGCCCCGTGGTCGTGGTCGCGGATGACGCCCTCGAATGTCACGACCGCTCCATCCTGTCGGCTCGTGACGAACGACTCGATCGCGGCGCGGTCGAGCGGCTCGGTGGTCACGAGCGCGAAGACCTCGAACTCAGGCATCGGATGCCTCCTCTTGTGACGACCGGCGCGCGTGATCGCCGCCGGCGACCTGGTCGACGAGGTGCGGCAGCAGTCCCTCGAGCACGCGGAGCCCGTCGGCGACGCCGCCTCTCGACCCCGGGAGGTTCACGACGATCGTGCGACCGGCGATTCCGGCGAGCGCGCGGCTGAGCGCCGCGGTGGGCGTCGCCGCAAGGCCCGCGGCGCGGATCGCCTCGGCCACGCCGGGCAGCTCCTGGTCGAGCACCGCCCGGGTCGCCTCAGGGGTGCGGTCTCCCGGATTCACCCCGGTGCCGCCCGTCGTGATGACCACCGCCGGAGCGTCGGCGAGGGCGTCGCGAAGGCCGTCGGCCACGTCGGCGTCGGCGACGACTCGCGGCTCCCCTGCGTCGAAGCCCTGCGCACGCAACCACGACGCGATGACCGGCCCGGTCGTGTCATCCGCGGTGCCGGCTGCGGCTCGAGTGGAGACGACGAGTGCAACGGCACGGCCGGCGGGGCTCGCGCCGCCCGAGGCATCCGCAGCGCCCGTTGCCGTGGCATCCGCTCGCCACACGCCGCGCTTGCCGCCGCGCTTCTCGACGAGGCGGATGCCGCCCAGTTCGGCTGCGGGGTCGACGGCCTTCACCATGTCGTGCAGCGTGAGCCCCGCGATGGCGACGGCCGTGAGCGCCTCCATCTCGATGCCGGTGCGCGCGGTCGTCGAGACCGTCGCGCGGATCATGATCGCCCGCTCCTCGAAGCCGAACTCGATCGACACGGCGTCGAGCGGCACGATGTGCGCGAGTGGGATGAGCTCACTCGTGCGCTTCGCTCCCGAGATGCCCGCGATGCGTGCGGTGGGCAGCACGTCGGCCTTCTTGAGTGCGTCGCTGCGCACGAGCGAGATGACCTCCGCGGTCGTGTCGAGGCGGCCCTCGGCGATGGCCACCCGCCGGGTCACGGGCTTCGCGCCGACGTCGACCATGCGTGCACGGCCGTCGTCGTCGAGGTGGGTGAGCTGGGTCATAGGAACACGGTATCGACGATCGCGCCCGCGTCGAGTGCCTCGACGCCTTCGGGCACGACGATGAGCAGTTCGGATGCCGCGAGCGTCGCGACGAGGTGCGAACCGGCGCCTCCGACGGGCTCGACGCGGCCGTCGGGGGTGCGGCGCCCTCGAAGGAACTGCCGCTTGCCCGCCACGGATCGCATGTCTTCGGCGAGTGCGAGCCGCTCGGTGCGGGCCGGCGGAAGCCCCGCGATCGCGCGCAGGGCGGGGGCGACGAACAGCTCGAACGAGAGCTGCGCGCTCACGGGATTTCCGGGGAAGCAGATCACCGGCATGCCCCGGTAGCCCGCGGTCGCCTGCGGTCCGCCGGGCTGCATGGCCACGGAGCCGACCCAGGCGCCGAGCGGCTCGAGCAGCTCGCGCACCACCTCGTAGGCGCCCATCGAGATGCCGCCGCTCGTCACCACGAGCTCGGCGCCCGCGTCGACGGCCGCGTCGAGCTCGGCGCGCAGCCGCTCGACGTCGTCGCGCACACGGCCCGAGTGCACGACGAGCGCTCCGGCCGCACGGGCGGCTGAGGCGAGCGCGACGCCGTTCGCGTCGGGGATCTCGCCCGGCCCGAGCGGCGCACCGGGCTCCACGAGCTCGCTGCCCGTGCTCACGACGGCGACGCGCACGTGCTCGCGCACGAGGAGTTCGGTGAGGCCGGATGCCGCGGCCGCTGCGAGATGGCGGGAGGCCAGCCTCAGTCCCGGCGGCAGCACGTCGGCGCCGGCGGCGAGGTCGGATCCGGCGTCGCGCACGAACGCACCGGCGGCTCGCGCATGAAGAATGCGCACAGCGCCGACGCCGGGGTTGTCCTCGCCGTCGGCTTCTGTGTGCTCGACGGGCTCGGTGTCCTCGACGGGCACGACCGCATCGGCGCCGTCGGGCACCGCAGCACCCGTCATGATGCGCACGGCGGTGGCGGGCTGGAGCGGGGCCGGCGTGCCCGCGGCAGCGGCGACCTCACCGGCGATCGGCAGGTTCACCGGGGCATCCGCGACATCCACGGCCCGCACTGCGAAGCCGTCCATCTGCGAGTTCCGGAACGGCGGCAGCGGGATCGGCGACTCGACCGGCGACGCGGTGATGCGGCCGAGCGCGTCGGCGAGCGCGACTCGTTCGGTGGGCCGGGCGCCGAGACCCGCGAGGAGCGAGCGGATGAACGCGGCGTGCTCGTCGACCGAGATGCGGTCGGCCATCAGTATCTCGCCACCGCGGGATCCACGTTGCGCGACCAGGCGTCGATGCCGCCCGCGAGGTTGCGCACGTGCCCGAAGCCCACGCTTGCGAGTTGTCGCGCGGCGTAGTTCGAGCGCACGCCGAGGTGGCAATAGACGACGACGGATGCCGCGGGGTCGAGCTCGCCGAGCCGCTCGCCGAGATCGCCGAGCGGGATCAGCACTGAGCCGGGAATCGTGGCGACCTCGGCCTCCCACGGCTCGCGGACGTCGAGCACGAGCGGCGGCGCGTCGGACGCGAGCTCGTCGGCGAGTGCGCCCGGCTCGATCTCGCTGGTCGCTGCGGGTTGAGGAGCTGCGGACTGCTGTTTCTCCGCAGGCGCCTCACCCCCCGGCTCCGCCCGCCGATAGGCGATCTCGCGCATGCGCCCCGAGAGCGCGTCGTAGACGACGACGCGGCCGAGGAGCGGCTCACCCACCCCGGTGAGCAGCTTCAGCGCCTCGCTCGCCATCATGCCCCCGGTCACGGTGCACACGGTGGGAAGGATGCCGTCGATCTCGCAGCTGAGCCCCGCGTCGGCGGGCGGCTCGGGCAACAGGTCGCGGTAGGAGACGCCGCGCGCCTCCCATGAGACGCCGACCTGTCCGGAGAACTTCGCCGCCGATCCCCAGACGAGCGGGATGCCGGCGCGAGCTGCGGCGTCGTCGGCGACGTAGCGCGTGAGGATGTCGTCGGTGCCGTCGATCACGAGGTCGGCGTCGGCGAGCAACTCGTCGGCGTCGCCGGCGGTGAATCGTGCGGCCACGGGCACGACCGTCGTCTCGGGCGAGAGTGCCGCCGCGGCATCCGCTGCCGACTCGACCTTGGCCCGCCCGACATCGGCGGGAGTGTGCAGCGTCTGGCGGTGCAGGTTCGTGGTGTCGACGTGGTCGTCGTCGACGACGGTGAGCCGGCCCACTCCCGCGGCCACGAGCGCCGGAAGCACGGCACTGCCGAGCCCGCCTGCGCCGAGCACGACGACGTGCGCGTCGGCGAGCCGGCGTTGGCCCTGGGTGCCAAAACCGGGCAGAACGCGCTGCCTGGCGTACCGGAGAGCATCCGGGTCGAGGGCTTCGGTCATGCATCGATTCTCGCAGGAGCGGGAGGTCGCGCCGGATCGGAGACGGTCGCGGCCCCGAAACGCAAGAAAAAGCACCCCCGAATTGGGAAGCGCGGGAGAATGGTGCATCGAGGTATTCTCACGATACCCGAATCACTACGCGATTCTTACCCGGATCGTTACCCGATCACCGTCCCAACCCGAGGGGACCCGGTGGCTGCTGCATACCCGAACGCGCGTCACGAAGAACCCGGCATCGGATCGCCCCCCGAGCCACGGTCCTTCCTCCGCCGAACCCTGGCCGCGGCCCTCGCCGCCGTCATCGCCGTCGGCCTCACGGTCGCGGGTGCAGGCCCCGCTGCGGTCGCCGACCAGCCGCGCCGGAGCATCGCACAGGGCATCACCGCTGCGGGCGGCCTGCTCGTCGACCCGGCGGGTCGCCTGTGGGTCTCGGACGCGCAACGCGGCTTCTGCCGCGTTGTCGAGACCTCCGGGTCGACGGCGGGCAGCATCGAGGCGTCCACGTGCCTCGGCGGCTCTGCCGGGGCCCCGCAGAACGGCCCGATCAAGCCGGGCGGCCCCTGCACTGCTCGACCCGACTCCGCAGACCCCGGGCAGCGGCGACGAACTCGCGCTCGTTCCGGATGCCGCCGCGAACTCCTCGTTCGTGATGCGGGCGCGCTGGGACGCGCCTTCCAGTAGCTTCCGGTACGCCAGCACGCTCACGATCTACGGCGGCGACCTGCGCCCCGTGGCCGTCTCGGTCGGGCCCGACCGGAGCGCCTATGTCGCATTCGAGCGCGCGCGCAGCATCGTACGAATCGTCAACCCCGCGGCCACCCAGCCGACAATCCATACGGTCGCCTCCGTCGGCGCCAACGGCGCGCGCGCCATCGCGGCGGGTGCGGCCGATTCCACCGGCCGGGTCACCGTCTACGTGGCGGAAGCGTCGGGGCTCACCTCGTTCCGCCCGCCGCTCACCGGGGCGTCGATGGCCTCGCCGACCGCGTCGTTCCCCGTCGGTGACGTGGCGCGACTGCATTTCGACTCCGCGACGAGCGTCCTCTACGCGGGCAAGGCCACGGCGACCACGGCCGGCGCGGACTCGATCACGCGAGTCATCACCCAGACCGGGCAGGTCGAGGCGAACTGGGCAGCCGGGTTCAGCCGCGTCGGTGGCATCGCCGTGCGCAAGACGCTCGTGCTCGCCGCGGACGATCCGGGGCTCCTCGCATCTCCCGCGCAGATCGGCAAGGGCTTCACCTACCTGCTCGGCGAGGTCCTGCCGCGCATCGTCGCGGGTCCGACCATGGCTGACGGGTCGTCGGCGCCTGATCCGGCGATCACGAACGACGCGACGCCGACCTTCAAGGTCGCCGTCGACGTCGGAGAGTCACTCCAGTGCGCCTTCGACAACGCGAACTGGGCCGGATGCGCGGTCGGCGACGTGACGGCTACGCAGCCGCTCGCAGACGGCGCGCACCAGTTCTCGGTGCGGGTCGGCGCAACGGGCACGCCCGTCGAGGCCGCGTTCACCGTGGACACGACATCTCCGGCCACTCCCTCGATCGTCACGCCGGCTACGGGATCGACAATCGGCGGGTCGGTCGTGCTGAACATCACGTCGCAGGCGGGCGCGGTCCTCCGGTGCGCCGTCGACGCAGCCCTGACCTCTCCTGGCACCGTCTGCAAGTCGGGAGACACCCTGACCTTCACGACCTCGGGCAAGCACTCGCTGCGCGTCACCGCGACCGATCGCGTGGGCAACGTGAGCGCACCCGTCACGTCGACGTTCACCGTCGACCTGACGGCGCCCGTGCCGGTGATCACTGCGCCCGCCGCCGACGGCCAGACGCTCACGAACACGGCGACGTTCGAATTCTCCGCGGGGTCCGAGTCGGGCCTCACGTATCGCTGCCGAATCGATGCGCTGCCCTTCGAGGCCTGCACTTCGCCCCGAAGCTACACGGGCCTGACCGCCGGTGCGCACACCTTCGTCGTCGAGGCACACGATGCGAACGGCAACACCGGGACGGCGACGCGCACGTTCCAGTTCGCGGTGCCCGACACGACAGCGCCTGTGGTGACGGCCTCGCCGGTCGGCGGCACGTACGACGCCGGGCAGCAGATCACGCTCAGCGCCAACGAGGCCGCGACGATCTACTTCACCACCAACGGCGACACTCCGACGACGGCATCCACGCAATACAGTGCCCCGATCGCGCTGACCGCCGACTTCACGCTGCGGTACTTCGCCGTCGATGCCGCCGGCAACGCTTCGGCGCCCACCGCCCAGGCCTATGTCGTGCGCACCTCACCGCCGCCACCGCCGCCATCGAGCCATCCGCATGACTACGACGGTGACGGCAGGATGGATCTCGTCGCGCTCAACGGGAATGGCGACCTGTGGCTCTACCGAGGCGACGGTTCCGGTGGCTGGCTGGGTTGGCACGTCATGGCCAGCGGATGGAACGACGTCAACGCGATCGTCACGCCCGGCGACTGGACCGGCGACGGCCATCCCGACCTCCTCGCGCGAAACAGCGGCGGCGAGCTCCGGCTCCACCGCGGCGACAGCGACGGCAACATCGGCGGGCCAGAGGTCGTCGCGACCGGGTGGGGCGGGTTCTCGCCGCTCTTCAGTCCGGGCGACTGGGATGGCGACGGCAAGTCAGACATCCTCGCGCGGGACGGCTCGGGGCGGCTCATGCTCTTCTCTGGGAGCGGAGCGGGCGGAGTGCTGCCGCCCCGGCAGGTCGGCTCCGGCTGGAACCTCATGACCGCGATCTTCGGACCCGGCGACTGGGACGGCGACGGCACGCCCGACCTGATCGCACGCGACAGCTCCGGGCGGTTGCTGCTCTACACCGGCGACGGCACCGGAGGATGGCGGACGACGCGGCAGGTCGGCTCCGGCTGGAACCTCATGACCGCGATCTTCGGACCCGGCGACTGGGACGGCGACGGCACGCCCGACCTGATCGCACGCGACAGCTCCGGGCGGTTGCTGCTCTACACCGGCGACGGCACCGGAGGATGGCGGACGACGCGGCAGATCGGGTCCGGCTGGAACGTGATGACGGTGATCACATGAGCAGGCATGCCAGGCTCGGCCGTCATGGAGTGCTCGCCCTCCTGATGCTCTCGCTCATGGGATGCGCGGGATCTGTCGGCCCCGTCGAGACCCCGCCCCCACCCCCGACAACGACGACGACGTCACCCCCCACAGCATCACCCACGTCATCCCCGGGCGACGACGAGCCGCGCGTCCTCATCGAGTGCTTCTACCCCGACGGCAGCGAGGTCGCCACGTTCACGCGACTCGAGGAGGCCTGGGCGTCGACGAACTACGTGCGCATCGATCATTGCGAAGCGCGGGCTGCCGAACCCGACGAGTTCGAACTCAGCGACGAGGAAGCGGAGGTCGCGAGCGTGGCAGAAGCGGATCTCCCCGGCGAAGACGCCACCGAGCTCTTCCTGCTCACCCTGGCCGCGTGCGTGCGACTCACTCCTGAGGGAGACCGCGGCATGGCGAGCCGACCCACGTCGATCCTCGAGGCCGCCCTCGTGCTGTGCCCCGAGGCGCCGCACGCAGGGCTCATCGAGACCGAGCTCGGCACAAGGGGGTGACGGATGCCCAGAGACACTCCCAGCATCAGCCGCCGGACGGCGCTCCGGCTCGGCATCGTGACGGCGTGGTCCGTCGGCACGCTCGCCTTCACCACGGCGCCGGCGCTCGCGGCAGTTCCGGCCGTCCCGGCGCCTCCAGTGACCTACGGTTCCAATGCACCGCGGTTCCGATTCGATTTCATCACAGCGTTGCCGATGTCCGCGCCGCTCACGAGGCTGGAACAGGTGTGGGCGAGCCCGCAGTACATGAGGATCACCGACTGCGCCGTCCGCTACGTCGGCGCGGAGACGTTCGAGCTGACGGCAGACGAGTCCGCGGTCGTTGACGTCGCCGAGGCGGCCGGCGCGGTCGTCGATGACCGTCGCGCGCTGTACCTGTTGATCCTGGCGGCCAGCACTCGCATCGATCCGGCCTCGCTCGACGCGAAACTCGCCGAGCTGGGGCGCCCGGTCGTGTTGGCGTCATTGGCGCTGGCACCCGAGGCTCCGCAGGCCGCCCAGTTCGGTGCATGGCTGGAGCGGGCCGGCTGATCGACCGGGCCGCGCCGGTCTCGATCTGCCAGCCTCGCTCAGCAGAGTTCACTCAGCCGAGCTGCACGGCGAGCGCGTTGATGATCGCGGACTCCACGCCCGAGGTTCCGGCGCGGAAGTGGCCGATCTGCGGATAGATCGTCATGCTGCCGCCGGCGATGCCCGGCAGGTCCGGGTCCCAGCCGCCCTCGTAGCTGCCGTTCGACGGCGCCAGCGGCGGTAGGAAGTCGTTCGCCGGCACATAGCAGTTGGTCTCATTGGCGTACCCGCCGATGAAGAGCCTGCTCGCCCCACCCTGGCGTGCACGGAAATAGGCTGCGTAACCGCTGACCAGTTCGCCGCCCACGAACGCCATCTTCAGGATGGGGCTGCCGCCGATTTTCCACACCTGCGACGGATTGGGCACGCTCGTCGCATACGTGCCGCTGTCGATGCGTGTGATCATGAGCGCGGCGTGGCGCTGGTACCAGGCCGGCTGTCCCGCCGGGTTCTGGATGCGCGACGCGAAGGCGGCACGCACGGCGGCGAGGTTGGCCGACGTCACGGTGATGTCGAGTGGGAGCGACACTTCGCGCAGCTGCGAGTAGATCGGCCCGGTCAGCACGCGACCGGCCGCCTTCGCCGAGCTGACGACGGCGCTTCCGAGCGCCCTGCCGTGGGAGGTGCGCAGAGACCAGCTGCGCACACCGGTCGGGTCCTGGTCGCCGGCTGCCCCAGGTATGAACATTGCGAAGGCCCCGGTCTGGCTCTCGACGACGGCACATGCTTCAGCCGGCCAATCTCCGTCCCACCGCTCCTGCCAGCCCGCACTGACCGGGTGGCAGCCGTAGCTGAACAGCACCGCGGCGAGCGTGCCGTTGCCACGGCGAGCGGTGAGCACGGGCACCGCCGTCTCGACGGTCGGCTTGCCGGCCCGGTTGAATGAGAAGTTCGCCGACGTCAGGCGGTACTCGAGTTTCACTGAGGTGCGAGTGGCGGCAAGCGCCGCGGTCACAGCGGCGACGATCCGATCCTGCAGCCACCTCGTGTAGGAATCGATGAGTTCGAGGCTGCTGATCCCGTAGGTGATGTACGGGTTCGGCATGTTCCCGATGATGGGCCCGTTATGAGTGTGGGTCGCGACGAGCACAATGTCGGAGGACACCCAGCCGGCAAGCTTGACAAGGCGCGGCCGCACCGCTTGGTGCACGCGCCGCGGAATTCCCAGGATGTCGAGCGAGACGATCGCATTGGGGTACCCGTCGTCCCACAAGATCACGCATCGCACGTACAGGGGCTGCGCGAAGGGCGTGTTGCGCTCAACGACGCGGGCGCCGGCCTGAGTGCCGTATCCGGCCATGTAGGGGTTCGCGCCGGACGCCGGTGTGATGTCGACCTTCGAGGTCGACGTCTGGAAGCTCATCGGGGCCGGCCTCTCGCCCGAGAGGGTATGCACATCGGCGGGTCTGCGTAGGGCGAACACTCACGCTCTCGGGTAAGGTGCGCGTTCACTGCGATCCTAATCGCGAGTGCTGCTCATCTTCTGCCGCCAGTTGTGGGGTCATGTCGCTCGGCGATGTCCATCGGCCACGCCACCGACGCACGTCAGAACGTGACGATGAGGCCGAGCGAGACGGTACCGGTGGTGGCGAGTCTCGCCGCGGCGAGCCCGTAGCCCTGCGCGCCGTAGAGGATGCTCAGCCCGTCGGCGGGGAGGAGTCCATCGACGGTGCACTCGATGCGCGACGGACCGGCGGGCAGCAGGAGCACCAGGCACACGTTCTCGCCGTCGACCGTGCGAGTCAGGAAGGCCGCCGGACCGTCGACGCGAGTGGCGAGCAGACGCACCGATTCGGGGTCGATCGCGTCGTCGACGCTCGCGACCCGCGCCGACTCGTCGGCCAGGGGCAGCCGGTCGAACAGTGGCAGCAGATCGGTCTCTTCGAGCGGCGTTCCGGGTTCCTCCGCTGGCGAGGCGCTGACCGTCGGAGCGGCGGAGTCCACCGCGACGCGGTGGCCGGCGGTCCAGCCGAGGGCGGCGCCGAACAGGAGGCCGATGCCACCCGCTGCGGCCGTCCAGCGCACGAGCCGTCCGCGCCCGGAGGTGACATCATCCGGCGGCCCTGCGCCGGCGTCGCCCTCGGTCTCGTCGGCCTCGCCAGCGCCCTCGCCAGTGCCCGGGCCGTCGGCGTCGCCGCGGTCACCAACTCCACCCGCGCGTCCCGCCTCATCGCGGTCGCCCCCACGCACCGCGATTTCGTCGAGCTCGGCTACGGCCCGGGCACGCTCGGCATCCGTCGCGTCGGCGCCATATGCGATGCGCTGCAACGCGCGGACTCGGCCTTCACTGGCATCCATCCGGCCCCCCTTTGCGGGCTTCTGGCCAGCATGCAACACGGTTCGCCCGGCTGCAAGCGGCAACATCACCGCCAAGGCGCCTTCGACATCTCGGCCCGAGCTCGATCCACATTCGCGGCTAGAATCGCCGTATGGAAACGCACCTGCGGGAACCATCGTGAAGCAGTTCCGCATCAGCGAAGCGGCAGCGCTCCTCGGCGTGAGCGACGACACGGTGCGCCGATGGGCCGATCAGGGTCGCCTCCACGTCACTCGCGGCCCGAACGGCATGCAGGTCGTCGACGGCTCCGACCTGCTCCCCCTCATGGAGGACCTCGCAGCGGGCAGCGCCCTCGCCGAGGCGTTCCCGCTCGCCAGTGCCTCGGCGCGAAACAGATTCGTGGGGCTCGTCATCCGTGTCCAGCGCGACGGCGTGATGGCGCAGGTCGATCTGCAGGCCGGCCCGTTCCGCATCGTCTCGCTCATGAGCCGTGAAGCCGCCGACGCGCTCGGCCTCGAGCCCGGCATGCTCGCCGCTGCGAGTGCCAAGGCGACCACGGTCTCGATCGAGCTGCCACCTGGTGCGGATACATGAGCCGGATGCCGAGACGGATGCCCCGCCACGTCGTCGCGATCGCGCTCGCGACGCTGCTCGGGGTCACCGTCACCGCATGCGCCTCACCCTCCGATGGCGGGTCGCCCGGTGCGTCGCCGTCCGCCGAGGTGGGTTCGACCACACCAGCGGGCGTGGACGCCACGACCGTCACCGTCTTCGCTGCAGCTTCACTCACCGATGCCTTCGATGAGCTCGCCTCGCGGTTCGAGCTGGAGCATCCGAGCGCCGACATCGTGATCAACTACGGCGGCAGCGCGGCCCTCGCCCGGCAGGTCGTCGAGGGAGCCCCGGCCGATGTGTTCGCCTCGGCCGCCGAGGAGCCCATGCAGGCACTCGTCGACGCCGGCCTCGCGGCCGGCCCGGTCGTGTTCGCGACGAACACCATGCAACTCGTCGTGCCTGCCGGGAACCCCGCCGGCGTCGCCGGCCTCGACGATCTCGGGCGCCCCGAGCTCACGGTGGCCCTGTGCGATGAGTCCGTTCCGTGCGGGGCTGCGTCCGCCGAGCTTCTCGAGCGGCAATCGGTCACGGCGGCGCCCGACACACTCGAGTCCGACGTTCGGGCCGTGCTCACCAAGGTGTCGCTCGGCGAGGTCGACGCCGGCCTCGTGTACCGCACCGACGTGCTCGCGGCGGGCGACGCGGTCGAGGGCATCGAGGTGACCGGTGCGGCATCCGTCGTGAATCGCTACCCGATCATCGTGCTGACGGATGCCGCCGCCGCACGGTTCGCCAATGAATTCGTCGAGTTCGTCGCCGGCGCCGAGGGCCGCGCCGTGATGGCCGAGGCCGGATTCGGGGCGCCGTAGATGGCGGCGCCGACGACGCGAGTGAGCGGCCGATTGGCGTGGCCGGTGATCGCACTTGCCGGGCTCGGTCTCGCGCTGCTCGTGCTGCCGCTTGCCGGGCTCGTGGTGCGCGCTCCGTGGGCCGAGCTGCCCGAGCTCCTTGCGCGCCGATCGGTGCTCGAGGCGCTGTTGCTCTCGTTCGGCACCGCGCTCGCCTCGACCGCGGTCTGCCTCGTGCTGGGTGTGCCGCTCGCGGCGGTGCTCGCGCGGGCGGCCGACTGGCCGACGGTGCCGCGCCGGCTGTTGCGCGCGGCGGTCACCGTTCCCCTGGTGCTGCCGCCGGTCGTCGGCGGCATCGCCTTGCTCCTCCTGCTCGGGCGACGCGGTCTCATCGGTGCGGTGCTCGACGACTGGTTCGGGGTGACGGTACCGTTCACGACGGGCGCCGTGGTGCTCGCGCAGGTCTTCGTGGCCTTGCCGTTCCTCGTGTTCGCGGTCGAGGGGGCGCTGCGCTCCACCGACCGCCGCACGGAGCTCGCCGCGGCCACACTGGGCGCTTCGCGCTGGCAGGTGTTCCGGTTCGTCACGCTGCCCCTCGTGGCACCGGGCGTGGCCGCGGGCGCGGTGCTCTGCTTCAGCCGCGCGCTCGGCGAGTTCGGCGCGACGATCACCTTCGCGGGTTCCCTGCCCGGAGTCACGCGCACGTTGCCGATCGCGAGCTATCTCGCGATGCAGTCCGACCCCGATGAGGCGATCGCGCTGGCGCTGCTCCTGCTTGCGGTATCGATCGGCGTGTTGCTCGGGCTGCGCGATCGTTGGCTTCCCGGAGTGCGCGGATGATGCCCTCGCAACAACCCGCGCCGTTGCCGGCGCCACAGCCGGCCGGGCGGCCCGCGCTGCACGCCGATGTCACCGTCGTGCGCGGCGAGACGCGTATCAGTGCCGCGTTCGAAGTGGCGCCGGGGCATCCGCTCGCCGTCATCGGGCCGAACGGGGCCGGCAAGTCGAGTCTGCTCGCCGCGATCGCCGGCCTCGTGCCGCTCGAGTCGGGCCGTGTCGCCGTGGGCGGGCGAGTGCTGCACCGCGGCGTTCCGCCCGAACGGCGGCGCATCGGTGTGGTGTTCCAGGACTACGTGCTCTTCCCGCACCTCACGGTGCGTGACAACGTCGCGTTCGCGACCCGGATGCGGCACTCGCGCGCGAACGCGCGGGCGGCCGCCGAGCCCTGGCTTGAACGCTACGGGCTCCTCGACCTCGCCGACCGCCTGCCTGCGGAGCTCTCTGGTGGGCAGGCGCAGCGCGTCGCCCTCGCTCGCGCCCTCGCGGCCGAGCCCGAGGTGCTGCTGCTCGATGAGCCGATGTCGGCGCTCGACGTCGAGGTGCGGGCCGACATGCGCGCCGAGCTCGCGACGCACGTGCGCGAGTTCGGCGGCGCGACCGTGCTCGTCACGCACAGCCCAGCGGATGCCGCGGCACTCGCGGACTCCGTGCTCGTGCTCGAGTCGGGGCGGGTCACCCAGCGTGGCACCCTCGATGAGCTCCGTGCGACGCCCGCGACGCCCTATGTGGAGCGCATGCTCTCGGGATCGGTGGAGTGAGCTTGGGGGTGGCCGGCTCATGCTGCGGTCGCCCAAGGCGGCTCGATCTCGTTGGCCGACGCACTCGGTGCGCCCGCCGGTGCACTATTCGTCGCACTCGTCGAGGCGGTCTCCGATGCGGGTTGCCTGGCATCCGCTGGTGGGCTCGGTGGCGCGCTCCGTTCGGCGTTGACTTGTGATCCGCTTATCGGCGCGAATGGGTGGGTGGGGGTGGTGTGGTGTTCGCGGCCGGCTGGTGAGGTCCAGCGGATGTCGCCGCCGGGTGTTTGGGTCATTTTCCAGTTGGTGTGGTGTTTGAGGCGGTGGTGTTTTCGGCAGAGGTGGGCGAGGTTGTCGTGGCGGGTGGGTCCGCCGGTGGCCCAGTCGGTGGTGTGGTCGAGGTCGGCGCGGTGGGCGCGGCGGGAACAGCCCGGGAAGCGGCAGCTGCCGTCGCGGATCCGGAGGTAGCCGGCGAGGTCGGCGGGGACCCGGTAGCTGGTGCGGCCGTAGGAGAGGTATGCGCCGGTCTCGGGGTGGGTGAGGATGCGGTGGAATGAGGGTGCGTGTGCGGCGAGTCGGCGGGCGGTGTCGTCGTCGATCGGGCCGTGTCCGTCGAGTTCGGCGGGCTGGTCGGTGTGGCCGAGGAGGGTGAGCGCCGGGACGGTGACGTAGATCTTCGGGGTGACCACCCCGAGCGGCGGTGCGTCTGTTGTGGCGCGGCCGAGGAGCAGGTCGGCGGCGAGGTCGAGGCTGAGCTGAGCGCGGGTGCGCGAATCGGATGCCCCGGAAGCGGAATCGGAAGCGGAGCCGGGGCCAGGGCCAGAGGCGGGTGCCCTGCCTGCGGCATCGGCGCGCTGTTGTGCGTCGGCGAGGGCGTCGAGGTGGGCCATGATCGCGATGCCGCGCTCGGCCTCGAGGAACAGGCTGAGCCAGCCCATGCCGTCTTCGGCCGGTTCGAAACACACCCGCCGCTCGTCTCGGGCACGGCGCTGCCGGTCGGCGAGCGGTTCGGGGTGGATCCGCTCGCAACCGGCGGATGCGGCGGCGGAACGCCGACGGCGTCTCCTGCGGTGCCCGCTCGAGCGCGGCCGCCTCGAACTGCCCGGCCCGCTCGGCGGGGATGGTGCTCACGATCTCGAGCAACGACCGGACCCGGCCGACGCAGATCACCCCGCCCGCAAGTGCATCGAGCGTCGCCGGGAACCTGCCGGTCAACAGGCGCGCGTCGGCGATCAGCCGCCCCGCCGTGGCCTCGTGCACCACCAGGGCCGTTCCGAGCTCGGCGACGAACGCGCGCGTCGCGAACTCCCGATCGACGAACGGCGAGGCATCCGTCACCCCCTCGACCTCAGCGGCAAGCGCCCGCGCCGACTCGATGCGCCGGAACTGCTCGGCCTGCGCCGCCCGGATCACCCGATCGAGCTCAACGATCCGCGACAACTCGGCATCAAGCGCCGCCTGCGGTGAGGGCGCCGAAGAGGTGGTCATGAGACAACCCAACCACCACCCACCGACATTCCAACGACAACAGAATGGCTGATCAGGGGATGAATACCGGTGGATAGATCGCCGCGAAGACCACCTGTGGAGGACAAGTGAAGCGCCGCGCGCCACCTGTGGATAACTGCCACCACAGCCCACCGGTGGACGACAACTACACCGCGCTATGACCGCGGCGTGTCCACCCGCACCGACACCGGTTCGGCGTCGGCGAGCTCCCGCCACGAATCGATCTCGAAGGTGAACTCGGCGACGGCGCACGTCGGCATCTCGTGGATCTCATCCGAGAACTGGTGCGCGAGCAACGCGGTCTCGGGGTTGTGCCCCACCACGGCAACGCACGCGACATCGCTGCCGAGCTCGCCGACAACCTGGAGCACTTCGTCGGCGGATGCCGCGTAGAGCCGCTCGTCGGTCTTGATGCGAGTCGCCCCGAAGCCGAGGGCATCCGCAAAGAGCTTGGCCGTCGCGCGCGCCCGCAATGCGGTGCTCGAGAGGATCACATCGGGCACAAGCCCACGTTCGGCGAGCCGCCGGCCCATCATGGGCGCATCCCGAAGACCGCGGTCATTCAGCGGACGGTCATGGTCGGAAACACCGAAGTGATCCCAGCTCGACTTGGCGTGACGAATCAGCAAGAGCGTCTTCATGCGCCGAGTCTGCCACTGTCGCGAGCGCGCCGCGCGGCTCTGCACAACGCACTGACGCCACCGGCCGTGCTCCCAGACCCAAACCCAAACCCCGCACAACCTCAGCGCAACGCAAGTCCCGCCGCGAACTCGAGCACGCAGAGCGCTGCGAGGCGCACGGTGCGGCCATCGGGCACGTCGGCCGTCGCGTCGATCTCGACGAGGTCGGCGGTGCGAATGCGGTCATCGGATGCCGCGGCACGCACGAGTGCCCGCAGCTCCCACGCGGCGAGACCTCCCGGAACCGACGCGGGGCAGCCGGGCGCGACCGAACGGTCGCACACGTCGACGTCGACATCGAGGTGAATGGGCCCGCCGGCGCCCCCGGCGATCTCGATCGCCTCGGCCATGACCTCGCCGAGGTCGCGGCCGTGCAGCTCGTCGCGGTGGATCACCGTGATCCCGAGCTCGGCGGCACGACGAGCGTAGGCGACCGAATTCGCGAAGTCGGCGATGCCGATCTGCACGATTCGCGCCGGATCGAGGCCGGCTTCGACGAGACGGCGCACCGGCGATCCGTTCGAGACGCCGTCGCGCAGGTCGTAGTGGGCGTCGATCGTCACGAGCCCGGCCGTTCCGAGCTCGTCGCCCCACGCGCCGAGGGCGGTCGCGACCGTCACCGAGTTGTCGCCGCCGAGCGCGATGAGGGTGCGCGCCCGGTCGAGCGCGCCGGCGACGGACGCCATCGTGCGTGCCTCGCCCTCGGGGCTGTCGGGCTCGTCGACGTCGCCCGCGTCGGCAAACCGCAGGGCGCCGAGGTCGACGGGCGCGCCGCGGCGAGCGCCGCCCGACCCGCCCGAGCCGCGCGGGTCGCCCGAGTCGGGCGACCCGCGCCGATCCGGCATGACCGCCGGGCTGTACCGCCGCAGCGCCGCGCGAACGGCGGCCGGAGTGGCATGCGCATTCGTCGGCGACAACGAGGTGCGCCACGCGGGCACTCCGAGCAGCGCGAGATCGACGCGTTCGCCGGCCCCGAGATCCGCAAGCGTCGGCCAGTCGCCGGCCTGTGGCCAGAGTGGATCGCGCGCGCGGGTCTGTTCAGCCATGCCTTGACGCTAACAATGACGGATGCCGCGAGCCGAGGCATCCGCTCGCCGTGGTGTCTGGCATTTCGGATGTCGCAGCGAGCAGCGCCGCGTCATTCACGCGGCGGCGGCGGTGACGTCTCATCGAGCGCCCGTACCACCTCGCGGTACTGGTCGGGCGTGATGTCGCCGCGCACGAGCCGGTCCTCGAGGATCGCGCGCGCGCTGCCCGGATGGGTTCCCGGGCCACCGTGCGAACCGGCCGTGAACGATCTCACGACGAGCAGGATGAGTGCCGCGAGGATGAGGAGCGCGAGGAAGATCCCGACCCAGGCGAGTCCCACGCCATAACCATGACCACCGATGAACATGGATGCACCCCCTCCGATGCAACGCAGGGCGCGAACGCGGCCCTGCTCTCATGCTACTCGCGGGCCTGCGAGCCGCCGTGGGCTTGCGCGAGCGGCGCTCAGCTGCGCAGCGCGGCGAGGAGTTCCCGCTCGCGGGCGGCACTCAGGCCGGCGCCGCGTTCGCGCTCGAGGCCTTCGCGGCGCTCCCACTCGAGGAGCTCGGTGAGCAGCTCGTCGACGGGGCGCAGCAGGAGGCCCGCCTCGAGCGCGGCTCGATTCGAGCGGTCGAGGAAGGCGTTCCACTCGGGATCGAGGATCCAGAGCGGCAGCGACTCGGGGCCCGACCACTCGGCCACCCCCTGGTCGGCGAGCCACTCGGGCGGCGCGGTGACGACCTCGCCCTCGTGACCGCCGATCCGCCGGGCGAGATCGAGCCACTGGCCGAACGTGAGCCGCTGCCCGACGGCGTTGAACGCGCCGGTCAGCCCACCTTCGATGGAATCGAGCGTGAAGCGCACGAGGTCGTCGACATGGATCGCCTGCACGGATGCCTCGAGGATGTCGGGAACGAGCATCGCCTCGTCGTCGCGCGCCGCACGGGCGACCCAGTACCCGCTCCGCCCCGACGCATCACCGGGCCCGGCGATGAGCCCCGGCCGGATCACGAGGAGCCGCTCGCCGAGCGCATCGCGATACGCCTGCTCGATCGCCGACTTCGCCTCGCCGTAGGTCTCGGGGGTCGACTCGTCGGACTCGAGCGGCGGCATGAGCTCCGCGGTCTCGTCGGCGCCAGGTTCGTTCTGGGCCGCATACACGTTGCCCGACGAGATGAACGTCCAGTGCGCCGCGTGCGGCGCGAGCTCAGCTGCAGCGCTCCGCGCGAAGCCGGGCTGGCGCGTGACGTCGATGACGGCGTCCCACTCGTGGCGCGCGACCTCGTCGTATGCCCCGGGCAGCGACCGATCGCTTCGCACGAACACGGCACCGGCGGGAACGTCGCCGGCCTCGCCGCGCGCAAGGCACGTCACCCGGTGACCGCGGTCGATCGCCGCCTTCGCGAGTTCGCGTCCGAGCCATTGCGTTCCACCGAGGATGAGCAGGTCCATCCCGTCATCACACCACGGCAGCGCAGGCGGCACGCAGGTGTTCACCGACCGCGAACGGCGGCGGCAGCAGCGGCAGCGGCAGCGGCAGAACGGATGCCGCACGCGCTGCGCGCGTCGTTCTCCGATGGGAACAAGATCCGTGGGTTCGGAGTTACACCGTGACAGGGATACCCCAGAGGGGTATATTCGCAGGGAAGGGCAACGGAGGAAGATCGATGAGCACGACTCGCGACGGCAGGCACGAGCACGACGACCACACCGGGCACGCAGGGCACGTTGAACACGCCGGGGTGCACAAGCACGAAGAGCACGCGGGGCACGCCGGGCACGAGATGCACGTGGGTCACGACGGGCACGCGGGGCACGACATGCACGCCGGGCACGACGGACACGACATGCACGCCGGTCAAGACATGCACGCCGGCCACGACATGCACGCCGGCCACGACATGCACGCCGGACACGGCGGCCATGGCGACCACGTCGGCCAGTTCCGCCGCCTCTTCTGGATCATGCTCGTCATCGCGATCCCGACGATCGGGTTCAGCCCGATGTTCGCCGACCTCATCGGTTACGAGCTGCCCGAGGGCGGCTTCGTGCGCTGGATCTCGCCGGTGCTCGGCACGGTCCTGTACTTCTGGGGCGGCCGGCCGTTCCTCACGGGCATGTGGTCGGAGCTCAAGGCGCGGCAGCCCGGCATGATGCTCCTCATCGGCCTCGCGATCACGGTCGCGTACTTCGCCTCGCTCGGCGCGAGCCTCATGCTGCTCAGCCACGAGCTCGACTTCTGGTGGGAGCTCGCCCTCCTGATCGTCATCATGCTGCTCGGGCACTGGCTCGAGATGAAGTCGATCGCACAGGCATCCTCGGCGCTCGACGCACTCGCCGCGCTGCTGCCCGACGAGGCCGAGCGGGTGACGGATGCCGCAGACGGCTCCAGCACCGTCGAGATCGTCTCGCCCGCCGACCTCTCGCTCGGCGACGTCGTGATCGTGCGTCCGGGCGGCCGGGTGCCGGCCGACGGCGAGGTCATCGACGGCACGGCTGCGGTCGACGAGTCGATGATCACCGGTGAGTCCATCGCCGTGATCCGCGGCCCCGGCGACCACGTCGTCGCCGGCACCGTCGCCACCGACACCGCGATCCGGGTGCGCGTCGACGCCGTCGGCGACGACACCGCGCTCGCCGGCATCCAGCGCCTCGTCGCCCGGGCGCAGGCCTCGAGCTCGCGCGCGCAGCGCCTCGCCGATCGCGCCGCGGGCTGGCTCTTCTGGTTCGCGCTCGCCGCCGCCGTCATCACGGCGACCGTCTGGACGCTCCTCGGCAACCCCGATGACGCCGTCGTGCGCACCATCACGGTGCTCGTGATCGCGTGCCCCCACGCCCTCGGCCTCGCGATCCCGCTCGTCGTGTCGATCGCGACCGAGCGTGCGGCCCGGGGCGGCGTGCTCGTGACCGACCGTCTCGCCCTCGAGACGATGCGCACGGTCGACGCGGTCCTCTTCGACAAGACGGGCACCCTCACGAAGGGCGAGCCGGCGGTCGTGGATGTCGCCGCCGCGCCGGGCTTCACGATCGATGAGGTGTTCGCACAGGCCGGCGGCGCCGAGGCCGATTCGGAGCATCCGCTCGCGAAGGCGATCGTCGCCGAGGCGCACCGACGCGTGTCTCACGTCCACCCCGCGTCCGACTTCACGGCATCGCCCGCACTCGGGGTGCGCGCGATCGCACACGGCCGCGTCGTCGAGGTCGGCGGCCCCAGGTTGCTCGCCCGTGACGGGATCGAGCCGCTCGAGGCATCCGTGGCCTGGAGCGAAGCCGGCCAGACCGTGCTGCACGTGCTCGTCGACGGCGACGTGGTCGGAGCCATCGCCCTGGCCGACGAGATCCGCCCCGAGTCGCGCGAGGCCGTCGACGCGCTGCACGCGCTCGGCGTGCAGGTCGTGATGATCACGGGCGACGCCGAACCCGTCGCTCGCACGGTCGCCGAGGAGCTCGGCATCGACCGCGTCTACGCGGGTGTGCGGCCCGAGGACAAGTCGGCGAAGGTGCAGGAGCTCCAGGCAGAGGGCCTCTCGGTCGCGATGGTCGGCGACGGCGTGAACGACGCGCCCGCGCTCGCACAGGCCGACGTGGGCATTGCGATCGGAGCGGGCACGGATGTCGCGATCGCCTCAGCCGGCGTGATCCTCGCGTCGTCCGACCCGCGTTCGGTGATCTCGGTGATCGAGCTCTCGCGCGCGAGCTACCGCAAGATGCAGCAGAACCTGTGGTGGGCCGGCGGCTACAACCTCGTATCGGTGCCGCTCGCCGCGGGCGTGCTCGCCGGCATCGGGTTCGTGCTGCCGATGTCGGTCGGCGCGCTGCTCATGTCGTTCTCGACGATCGTCGTCGCGCTCAACGCGCAACTGCTGCGCCGGCTCGACCTGCGCCCCGAGGCGTCGACGCGAGCGGTGCTCGAGCGCAGCGGCACGGAGCAGGAGCGGGTTCCCGTCGCCGCGCGCTGAGGCTCGCCTCGGCGAGCCCGGCAAGTCGGCGAGTTGCCAGTTGTGGCCGCCTCCCTGCGTGGGAAGCGGCCACAACTGGCATTCGGTGCCGAGGCGGTCAGGCCACGACCTCGTAGCCGGCTTCCGAGACGGCGGCCTCCACGGCCGCGTCATCGAGCGGAACCGAGCTCTGCAGGGTGACCGTCGAGACTCCGCCGACGTTGAGTGCGACATCGACGCCGTCGACGCCGTCGAGGGCGGTGAGCTCCTCGGTCACATGCCGCACGCAGCTCGAGCACGTCATGCCCATGACGCCGAACTCGGCCCGATAGGCGGATGCCGCGGCATCCGTGCGCACCTCGATCGACACGCCCTGCGAATCGGTGGCGCAGCACGAGCAGGCCTCGGTCGCGAGCGTCAGTTCGGTGCGGCCTTCGGGGATGAGGGTCATCGCGGGTCCTTTCGTCGAAATCCTGGTCAACCATACCCCACTGGGGTATGGATGCCGCAATCGCGACCTCGTGCACGCGGACGCGACATCCGTGATAGGCAGGAGGGCATGGGCAGGATCACCGCGAGGACGCGGGTCACGCGGGTCACGGTCGGCGGCACGGTTTCCCGACGCGAAGACCTGCTCGCGGTCGAGGAGCCGCTCGAGCTGCGCGTCGGCGGAACGCCGCTCGCGGTGACGATGCGCACGCCCGGCCACGACGTCGACCTCGCCGTCGGCTTCCTGCTCTCCGAAGGCGTGATCGTGCGCGGCGACCAGGTCGCGGCGGCCATCCACTGCGCCGGGCCCGATGGCGTGAACACCTACAACGTGCTCGACCTCACGCTCGCGCCGGATGTTCCGAACCCGGATGCCTCGATCCAGCGCAGCTTCTTCATGACGAGTTCGTGCGGCGTCTGCGGCAAGGCGAGCATCGACGCCGTCCGCACTCGCTCGGCCTACCCGATCGACGACGACCTGCGCGTCGACCCGGCCCTGCTCATCACCCTCCCCGAGCAGCTGCGGGCCGGGCAGGAGGTCTTCGAGAAGACCGGCGGACTGCACGCCGCTGCGCTCTTCGACGGCAGCACCGGCGAGCTCCTCGTGCTCCGGGAGGACGTGGGTCGCCACAACGCGGTCGACAAGGTCATCGGCTGGGCGGAACGGGAGGGGCGGCTTCCCTTGCGCGGGATGGTGCTCCAGGTGTCGGGGCGGGCGAGCTTCGAGCTGACGCAGAAGGCGTCGATGGCGGGCATCCCGGTGCTCGCGGCCGTATCAGCACCCTCGTCGCTCGCGGTCGAGCACGCAAAGGATGCCGGACTGACGCTCGTGGGCTTCCTCCGCGGCGAGTCGATGGTGATCTACGCGGGCGCGGAGCGCATTCTCGTGGAACAGCAGACCGTGGAGCAGCAGACCGTGGAGCAGCACTGACGTGACCGACCCGACGATCGAACCGACCGACCCACCCAGCCCCTACCCCGACCTCGAGGTCCACCCCGCCAAGCAGTGGGCGGTGGGCGTGCCCGGGATCCTGCACTCGATGGAGCCGGCGCTCGCGAAGATGGGTCCCGCCCGCACGGCCCGGCTCGCGCTCGCGATCAACCAGAAGGACGGCTTCGACTGCATGAGCTGCGCGTGGCCCGATCCGGGTCACCGCAACGTGCTCGAGTTCTGCGAGAACGGCATGAAGGCCACGACGTGGGAGGCCACGCCCATCACCGTGCCCCGGTCGTTCTGGGCGGAGCATCCGATCAGCTCGCTGGCCGACAAGGGCGAGTACTGGCTCGGCCGGCAGGGCCGTCTCACCGAGCCCGTGGTCAAGCGTGCCGGATCCGACCACTACGAGCCGATCTCGTGGCACGAGGCGTTCCGCCTGATCGCGGAGCGCCTGAAGGCACTCGACTCGCCAGACCGCGCCGCGTTCTACACGAGCGGCCGCACCTCGAACGAGGCGGCGTTCCTCTACCAGGTGTTCGTGCGCGCCTTCGGCACGAACAACCTGCCCGACTGCTCGAACATGTGCCACGAGTCCACCGGCACCGCGCTCACGGCGACCATCGGCATCGGTAAGTCGACGGTGGCCTACGACGACTTCGCGAAGGCCGATCTCGTCATCGTGATGGGCCAGAACCCCGGCACGAACCACCCGCGCATGCTGACGGCGCTCGAGGAGACGAAGCGCAACGGTGGCAGGGTCGTCTCGGTGAACGTGCTCCCCGAGGCGGGGCTCATCCGCTACAAGAATCCGCAGAAGGTGCGCGGCATCCTCGGCAAGGGCACCGAGATCGCCGACCGGTTCCTCCAGATCCGGGCCGGCGGCGACATGGCGCTGCTGCAGGCGGTCTCGCAGCGCGTGCTCGCGGCCGAGGACGCCGCGCCGGGCACCGTGCTCGACCACGACTTCCTCGCCGCGCACACCGTCGGGCTCGACGAGTTCCGCATCCACCTCGCCGGCCTCGACGAGGGGGCCGTGCTCGCGGCCACCGGGCTCGCCTCGCAAGAGATCGACGACCTGGCCGGCGAGTACCTCGCGGCCGACCGGGTGATCATCACGTGGGCGATGGGCCTCACGCAGCAGAAGAAGGCCGTCGCCACCATCAGGGAGATCGTCAACCTCCTGCTGCTCCGCGGCAACATCGGCAAGCCGGGCGCGGGCGCCTCGCCCATCCGCGGCCACAGCAACGTGCAGGGCGACCGAACGATGGGCATCTGGGAGCGGATGCCAGAGCGGTTCCTCTCGGCGCTCGAGCAGGAGTTCCGCTTCCCGGTGCCGCGTCGGCACGGTGCCGACGCCCTGCAGACGGTCCACGGACTGCGCGACGGCGAGATCGAGGTGTTCTTCGCGATGGGCGGCAACTTCGTGGGCGCCATCTCCGACACCGCGGTCGCGGAGGCGGCGATGCGCGGCGCGAAGCTCACGGTGCAGGTGTCGACCAAGCTCAATCGCTCGCACGTCGTGACGGGCGAGGAGGCGCTCATCCTGCCGACGCTGGGTCGCACCGAGATCGACCTCCAGCAGGGGCATCCGCAATTCGTGTCCGTTGAAGACAGCGTGTGCGCCGTGCATGCGAGCCACGGCGCGCTACCGCCGGTCGCGCCGGGCCTGCTGTCGGAGATCGCGATCGTCTGCCGGCTGGCGTCGGCGACGCTCGGCGACCGGCACGAGATCCCGTGGCGGGAGTTCGAGGCCGACTACGACCTGATCCGCGATCGCATCTCGCGAGTCGTGCCGGGTTTCGAGTCGTTCAACGCCGACGTGCGGCGCAAGGACGGATTCATCCTCCCGAACGGCCCGCGCGACGAGCGCCGGTTCGACACCCCGGCGGGCAAGGCGATCATCACGGTCAACGAGCTCGAGCACCTCGAGCGGCCGCCGGGCCGGCTGATCCTGCAGACGCTCCGATCGCACGACCAGTTCAACACGACGATCTACAGCCTCAACGACCGGTACCGCGGCATCAAGAAGGGCCGCGACGTCGTCTTCGTCAACCCCGACGACCTGGCCGAGCTCGGGCTCCACGACGGACAGCGCGTCGACGTGGTCAGCGAGTGGCCGGGCCAGCCCGACCGGGTGCTGCCCAACCAGCGCATCGTCGCGTACCCGACGGCGCGGGGGTGCGCGGCGGCGTACTACCCCGAGGCGAACGTGCTCGTGCCGCTCGAGAGCGCCGCGGAGGAGAGCAACACACCGGTTTCGAAGGCGGTGATCGTGCGCCTCGAAGTCGGCCATGTGCGAAGCCCACGCTCGTGAAAACATGGCCGGAGAAAAAGTTCGAGACGGATGTCGATCCGGCCCTCGCCCGTTCGACGCCAGAGTGAGGCGGGCACTTCGGCCCCCTCCCCACAAAGGAGAACGACCATGAAGTACATGCTGATCATGCGGGCCACCGACGCAGCCGTCGAGGCGTACGAGGAGATCGACTTCAACGAGGTCATCGCGGCGATGGGCGCCTACAACGAGTCGCTCATCAAGGCGGGCGTGCTGCTCGCGGGCGAGGGCCTCGCCGACGCCAAGGAGGGCTTCGTCGTCGACTTCGACTCCACCCCGCCCGTCGTCACCGACGGCCCCTACGGCGAGACGAAGGAGCTCTTCAACGGCTTCTGGATCATCCAGGCCTCGAGCCCCGAAGAGGCCGCCGAGTGGGCCAAGCGCTGCCCCCTCGGCCCGGGAGCGAAGCTCGAGGTCCGTCGCGTCCACGAGCTCGAGGACTTCCCCCAAGACAACGAGTGGATCCAGAAGGAAGCCGGCTGGCGCGAAGAGGCCGAGGGTCGGCTCGCGGCACCGAGCGGTGAAGCGAACGCCTGAATGAACGAATCGGATGCCGCGGGCGCGATCGGCCAGGCGAATGACGCCGCCGATCGCGCCCGGCGCGCCGTCGCAGCCGTGTGGCGCATCGAGTCGGCCCGCATCGTCGCGACGCTCACGCGCTTCGTCGGAGACGTCGGCCAGGCCGAGGACCTCGCACAGGAGGCGCTCGTCGAGGCCCTGCGGCAATGGCCCGACGAGGGCGTGCCGAACAACCCGGGCGCATGGCTCACGGCCGTGGCCAAGCGCCGGGCGATCGACGGATGGCGCCGCCGCGAGCGGCTCGACGAGCGATACGCCGCCCTGGCCCGCGACCTCGAACAGCACGAGGGCGACGACACCTTCTGGGACCCCGACACGATCGACGACGACATCCTGCGCCTCATCTTCGTGTCGTGCCACCCGGTGCTCTCGCGTGAGGCACAGATCGCGCTGACCCTCCGCATCGTCGGCGGCCTCTCGAGCGAGGAGATCGCCCGCGCGTTCCTCGTGCCGACCGCGACGATCCAGCAGCGCATCGTGCGCGCCAAGAAGACCCTCGCCGCGGCGAAGGTGCCGTTCGAGGTGCCCGAGCCGAACGAGTACGCCGAGCGGCTGGCGTCCGTGCTGCAGGTGCTGTACCTGATCTTCAACGAGGGCTACCTGCCGGCAACGGGCGAGGCCTGGGTGCGACCCGACATCTCGGCCGAGGCCCTTCGGCTCGCCCGCATGGTCGCGAGCCTCATGCCGCGCGAGCCCGAGGCGCAATCGCTCGTCGCCCTCATGGAGTTCACCGCGTCGCGCTTCGCGGCCCGCACCAAGCGCGACGGCACTCCGATCCCCCTCGACGAGCAGGACCGCTCCCGCTGGGACCGCTCGCAGATCGCCCGCGGTCGCGAGGCGCTCGCCCGAGCCGACCGGATCGGCCGGGGCCGCGGCGCCTACGGACTGCAGGCGGCGATCGCCGAGTGCCATGCCGTCGCGGCATCCGTCGACGACACCGACTGGGCCCGCATCGTGTTGCTCTACGAGGCACTCGGACAGCTCGCGCCGTCGCCCGTCGTCGAACTGAACCGCTCGGTCGCGGTCGCCATGTCGACGGGGCCGGCGTCGGCGCTCCGCATCGTCGACGCGCTCGTCGCCGGTGGCAGGCTCGCCGGGTATGCGCCGCTGCCCGCGGTGCGCGGCGAGTTGCTCGCGCGCCTCGGTCGCGCCGGCGAGGCCCGTCTCGAGCTCGAGGCCGCCGCGCGACTCACCGGAAACGAGCGCGAGCGCGAGGCGCTCCTCGCGAAGGCGGCCGCGCTCCCGCGCTAGGCGCCGGCGCCGCGGCGCTGTGCAGCACGACGTTCACGCCCGCCCTCGACGAGGCTGTAGAGCACGGGCAGCACGATGAGCGTGAGCGCCGTCGACGAGACGAGCCCGCCGATCACGACGAGCGCGAGCGGCTGCGAGATGAAACCGCCGGTGCCCGTGATGCCGAGTGCCATCGGCAGGAGCGCGAAGATCGTCGCGAGCGCGGTCATGAGGATCGGCCGCAGTCGACGGGATGCGCCGTGCACCAGGGCGTCGCGCACCGGCATGCCCCGATCGCGGTACTGGTTCACGAGGTCGACGAGCACGATCGCGTTCGTCACCACGATGCCCACGAGCATGAGCACACCGACGAGCGAGGCGACGCCGAGCGGGATGCCCGTGGCGACCTGCAGCGCGATCGCACCCGTTGCCGCGAACGGCACCGAGACGAGCAGCAGGAGCGGCTGCAGGAGCGAGCGGAACGTCGCGACCATCACGATGTACACGATGAGGATCGCCGCGAGCAGTGCGAGCCCGAGCTGCGAGAACGACTCGGCCTGGTCGGCGGAGACACCGCCGATCGAGGCGGTCGCTCCGGCGGGCAGGTCGGCGGCGGCGATCGCAGCCGACACCTCGGCGCTCGCGGTGCCGAGGTCGTCGTCGTCGGGCGTGGCCGAGATGGTGGCGCTGCGCAGGCTCTGCACGGTCGTGACGGATGACGGGCCGTCGACCTCCGCGACCGTCGCGAGCGAATCGAGCGACACGAGCCCTTCCGGCGTCGGCACCTCGAGCGCCGACAGCTCCCCGACCGTGGTTGGCGGGTCGTCGCTCGCGAGGTAGATCGTGAGCGTCTTCTCGTCGATCACCACCGAACCCGACGATTGCGGTTGCATCGCGGCCGAGACCAGGCCGCCGAGCGCGACCTCGCTGTAGCCCGCGGCGGCTGCGTCGTCACGGTGCACCTCGATGGCGATGTAGCGCCGCGACTCCGACAGGTTCGACGCGGTCTGCGCGAGCGAGTCGAGTTCGTCGAGTTCTTCCTCCACGGCCGCGGTCGCCGACTGGAGGTCCTCGGCGTTCGACGCGGTGACATCGACCTCGATGTCGGTCGAGGCGCCGAAGCCGCTCGACGCGGTGAGCGTCACGTCGCCGATGTCGTCGAGCGCGTCGAGCTCGCCCCGAACCGACGCCTGCAGCGCCTCCTGGTCGGCGCTCTCGTCTGTGGTGACCGAGTAGGTGATGGAGCTCGCCCCGCCGCCGAAGGCCGCCGCGAGGCCGCGACCGCTCGAGCCGATCGAGGTCTGCACGGTCTCGACGCCATCGGTGCCGCGAATGGCCTGCTCCACCGATCGGGAGGCGTCGTCGAGGGCCTCGAGGCTCGTGCCGACCGGCAGCTCCTGCGAGACCCGGAAGGTGTTCTGCCCTGACGAGCCGAGGAAGTTCGTCTTCATGAACGGCAGGAGCGCGATCGTGCCGCCGAGGATCAGCACGGCGACGATGATCGTCACGACTCCGTGCCGCAGGGTCCACGCGATGATCGGCAGGTAGCCGCGCTGCAGGCGCGACGGGTGCTCGAGCTCGTCGACCGCCGGCGTCCGTGTCGCGGCGGGCCGCGACCCCGCGGGCTTCGCCGGCACCTTGAGGCGTGGGTTCCCGTCGGGGTCCCGAAGGGCGGGGGCGAGCCACACGTCGTCGACGAACGCCGCAGCGGCGACATCCGCCTCATCCTCTTCGTGCTTGTGGAGTTTCGCGGGCTTCAGGAACCAGTACGCGAGCACGGGCACGATCGTGAGCGAGACGAGCAGCGAGGCGAGCAGCGCGATCGTCACCGTGAGCGAGAACGGCCGGAACAGCTCCCCCGTGACGCCCTCGACGAGGGCGATGGGCAGGAACACGGCGACGGTCGTGATCGTCGACGCCGTGATCGCGCCCGCGACCTCACGCACCGCGTGCACGATCGTCGACACCTTGTCGACACCCTCGACGAGATGGCGCTTGATGTTCTCGATGACGACGATCGAGTCGTCGACCACACGCCCGATCGCGATCGTGAGCGCGCCGAGGGTCAGGATGTTGAGGGTGTAGTCGGCGGCCTGCAGGCCGATGAACGTGATGAGCACCGACGTCGGAATCGAGATCGCCGTCACGAGGGTCGCCCGCACCGACAGCAGGAACACGAGGATCACGATCACCGCGAACAGCAGCCCGAGCATTCCCTCGGTCGCGAGCGACTCGATCGACTGCTCGATGTAGGGCGCCTGGTCGAAGACGACCGTGAAGGTCGCGCCGGGATTGGTGGTGTCGAGCCCCGCCTCGAGGTCGGGCAGCAGCGCACGCACGGCGTGCGACACCTCGACCGTGTTGGCAGCGGGCAGCTTCGTGACGGCGATCGTCAGGGCGGGCTCGCCGTTCACGCGAGAGATGCTCGTGACCGGGTTGTCGGTGAGGTCGACGGATGCCACGTCGGCGATCGTCGCCGCCACGGGCACGGTCACCGTGGCGGGGTCGGCGTCGGGGTCGGCGTCGGGGTCGCCCTCCGCGACGCCCTCCGCGGCATCCGGAACCTCCTGCTGCTCGGTCGCACCGAGCACCGGTAGGGCGGCGATGTCCTCGACGCTCTCGAGCACGGCGCCGGACTGCACGGCGAACGTCGTGTCGCCCTCGCTGATCGCGCCGGCGGGCACGAGCAGCCCGTTCTGCGCCAGCGCGTCGCGGATCGACTGCTCGGTGATGCTGCGCGCGGCGAGTGCCTCGGGATTCGGGGTGATCGTGACCCGTTGCCCGACGTCGCCGACGAGGGTCGCGTCACGCACGCCATCGAGGTCGCGGAGCTCGCCGAGGGTCGTGCGATCGATCTCGTCGGAGAGCGCGCTCACATCGTCGGCGCCCGTGACGGCGACCTGGATGACGGGGAAGTCGTCGAGGCTGAGGGCGAGCACCTGGGGGTCGACGTCGTCGGGCAACTCGCCCGCGATGCGGTTCACCGACGAGAGCAGCTTCTGCTCGGCGAACGCCAGGTCGGTGCCGTAGGTGAAGCTCGCGATGACGCGCGAGAGGCCGGTGGAGCTCGTCGTCGAGGTCGACTCGAGTCCGGTGATGCCCTGGATCGCGGTCTCGATCGGGGTCGACACGTCGGTGTTCACGACGTCGGGCGACGCGCCGGGATACGACGTGACGATCGAGAGCTGCGGGAACTCGATCGACGGCGCCAGCTCCTGCTTGAGGCTCGAGAGCGAGATCCCACCGAAGATCGCGACGACGACGGTGATCAGGGCGATGAGCGCGCGGTTCTTCATGCTGAGCGCGGCAAGCAGGTGCATTGCACGATTCTCGCAGTCTGAAGGATCGTCATGTTACGGAACAGTGGGTCCCCCCTTCTGGGGGGATAGACGGCCCGGAGAAACGCGAGGTAGTGTGCCAAACGACAACCCGGGGGTCTTGTGGAGGTATCCAAGGCGCAAGCTGAACGGCGAATGCCGGTGCTTCGTCTTGCCCTCATGGCCACCGGGTTCTCGGTCGCCTGGCTCGCCGTGAGCCTCTTCGCGAGCTCCTCGAGCGCCTCGGCCGACGAGCAGGATCGCAACGGCCTCCTCGGAACCGTCGGCTCGGTGCTCGGCGGCGTCACGACCACCGTCGGCAACACGCTCGGCGGCGTCGTCGGCACGGCGCCGGCCGCGCCGGCTCCTGCACCTGCCCCTGCCCCGGCGCCTGCTCCTGCACCTGCTCCTGTCGCGCCTCCCGCGCCCGTCCCGGCACCCGCAGCACCCGCGCCCGTGGCTGCTGTCGCGCCCGTCGTCGGCGGCGTGACGGATGTCGCGAACAGCACGATCTCCGGCGCCAACATCGCCGTCGGAACGCTCGTGAACGGTCTCACCGCGACGGTCTCCGACCTCGCCGGCGATACGGTCAGCGGCATCGTCACTCCCGTCACCGGACTCGTCGACGGCGTCGTCGGCAGCCTCCCGATCGTGGGCGGAATCCTCGGCGACAACACGCTCGGCGGTGTGCTCGGCCCGGTCACCGGTGTCGTCGACGACACCCTC
Organism: Agromyces albus; assembly: GCF_030815405.1. Taxonomy (NCBI): domain Bacteria; kingdom Bacillati; phylum Actinomycetota; class Actinomycetes; order Micrococcales; family Microbacteriaceae; genus Agromyces; species Agromyces albus. The sequence continues at coordinate 3,305,149 of NZ_JAUSWX010000001.1, forward strand.
GGCACGGTCGTCGGCGGCGCCGTCGGAACGATCGGCGAGTTGCCCACCGACGGCACCGGACTGCTTCCCACGCCTCCCGATCTCCCATTCCTGCCGGGCTCTCCCGGCGAAGTGCTTCCGGCGTCGCCCGTCAATCCACCCGGCAGTCCACCGGGCACGACGCTGCCCGGTGCGCCGCCCGGAACCACGGCCGACTCGCTCGGCTCCCTCGGAACGTTCACCCCGTCTTCGGGGCCTTCCAGCACGACACCCGCCGGTTACGGCGCTCCATCAGGCGGCGACCTGCCGCCTGTGAGCATGCCCGGCGCACCTGCACGCTCCTCCGGTTCCGCCGGCGCCGGCTCGCCCGGCACCGCGGGGCATCCGGCGCTTCCGACGGGGCCCTCGCCGCGCTCGAACTCGACGCGCTCGCGTCGCTGGTGTTGACTCCGGTCGACGACGAGCTGCCGTCGTCACCGGTCTACGACACCGACTCCTCACCTGACTGACGGGGACCGCCCCGCCTCCCCGAAGGCGGACACGGTCAACGCTCCCGCCCGGGAGCGACGAAACCCATCAGTCAGGAGACTTACCCATGAAACGATTTGCTCTGAGGGCGCTCTACGCGACCCTCTTCGCCGGGGGGCTCACGCTCCTCGGAGCCGGCGTCGCACACGCCTCGGACACGAGCGGCGACGACGGCATCCTGTCGGGATCCCAAGCGGGAATCTCGATCGAACTCCCGGTCACGGTCAGCGGCAACGCGATCTCCCTCCTCGGGGACTCGTCGTCGTCGGATGCCGCGACCGTAGTCGACAACGGCGGTGCCGCTGCACCCGTCGCCGCCGCCACCCCAGCCGAACCCGTCGCCGTCACCTCCGGTGACGACGGCGTCGCTTCGGGTACGCAGGCGCTCGTCGACGTGTCGGTTCCGGTCACCGTGGGCGGCAACGCCATCTCGGTCATCGGCGACAGCTCGTCGAGCGACGCGGGCACCGCGGTCGCTCCGGCGGCATCCGGCCAGGAGGCGGGCGCGGCTGAGACCAGCGGCTCCGACTCGCTGCTCGGCGGCACGCAGGGCCTCGTCAACGTGTCGGTTCCGGTCACCGTGGGCGGCAACGCCATCTCGGTCATCGGCGACTCGTCGAGCGAGGGCGCAGGCACGGCCGTTGCACCCGGCGCAGATTCGGGCTCAGGTGACGCAAGCAGCGCGTCGACCTCGGGCGAGGACGGCATCGCCGGCGGCACCCAGGTGGTCGGCGGCATCGGCGCACCCGTCACGGTCGGCGGCAACGCCGTCTCGGTCATCGGCGACAGCAACAGCAGCGGCGCCGACACCGCAGTGGCATCCGGCGGCTCGGGTGACGCAGGCAACGCGTCGACCTCGGGTGAAGACGGCATCGCCGGCGGCACCCAGGCGATCATCGGCGGCAATGTTCCGGTGACGGTCGGCGGCAACGCCATCTCGGGCATCGGCGACTCGACGACCGACGGCGCAACGACCCAGGTCGCCTCCGGCGGCTCGGGCGGCGGCGACGCCACCACCTCCGGCGAGGACGGGATCGCCGGTGGCACGCAAGTGCTGCCGTCGCTCGGTCTCCCGGTGACGGTCGGCGGCAACGCGATCTCGGGAATCGGCGACAGCGAGTCGACGGATGCCGAAACGGTGGTGGCCACACGAACCGGGGGCGGTTCGGCCACAACGGATGGATCGGGCGGGCTGCTCGGAGGAACACAGCTCGTACCCGTACTGTCCGTGCCCATCACCATCGGCGGCAACGCCATCTCAGTGATCGGCGACAGTTCGACCGACGGCCCGACGACGACCGTGAATCCCACGGACCCCACGGATCCCACGGACCCGACCGATCCCACGGACCCGACAGACCCGACGGACCCCACGGATCCCACGGACCCGACCGATCCCACGGACCCCACGGATCCCACGGACCCGACGGACCCGGCGACGCCGGGTGATCGCGGCAGCGCCTCCTCGGTGGCATCAGGCACCACGACCCCGGTAGCGGCCAAGACCCTCGCCGCCACGGGCACCGACCTCACGGGTCTCGGTGTGGCAGCCCTCGCGCTGTTCGCCGGGCTCCTGCTCGTCGGCTTCCGCCGGTTCGCAGTGCGCCGGTAAATCACGGTGAGCTCCGGCGCCGCCCCTGACGGGCGGTGCCGGAGCACCCCGCGGCACTCACTGCCCCCTCAAGCTCCGCGGCGCCCCCAGGGCGGCACGGTAGGTCGCCAGAAACCCCTCTGGCGGCCGGTCGGGGCGGTGGCAGTCCCCCCGCCGCCGCTCCGCCTCACCTCATCAATACCCTCGCGGAGAGCCCCAGAGGCGTCGGGACGAAGGTCCACGGGCGAACGTTACGTCGCTGGTCGCCCCTGCGGCACCCCGGCCGCCGGCAGGAGGACCCCGTCGATGAGCGAGACGAAGAACTCGCGGTCGACCGGCTTGCGCAGGACCAGCGTGCGAAAGGCCGCCATTGCGGGCATCAGGATCGCGAGCGTCTCGACGTCGCACTCGGGCGAGATCTCGCCGCGTCGGATGGCGCGCTCGAGCAGCATCCGGTTGATTGCCGCCCGCGGCTCGACGATGGCGGCGTTCGCGGCCTCGGCGAGTTCGGGCGTGCTCGAGAGCATCCCCACGAGGCCGGCCATCACCTGCATCTTCTTCGAGGCCTCTTCGACCGAGCGCGGCTTGATCAGCGCAACCAGATCGCCACGCAGGCTACCGGTGTCGGGCAGCGACTCCGGCGTCAGGTCGGCCGCCTTCATGCAGGCGACGGCTTCGAGCACGAGGTCGGCCTTCGACGGCCAGCGCCGGTACAGGGTCGCCTTGCCGGCTTTCGCGCGCGCGGCCACCATGTCGATGGTCATGCCGTCGAAGCCCGTCTCGGCGAGCACGTCGATGGCTGCGGCGAGGATCTCGGGGTCACGCGTGTGGTCGCGCTTGCGCCCGAGCCGGGGAGCCGCATCGATCGCACCGTGAGTGGCGTCGATCGCGTCGGCAGCGGAAGCGATGGAATCGTGCTGCGTCATCGCGGCGTCTCCGTCTCTCGCAAGTGGTCGTGTTGCTGTCATGTTACTTCAGGAACCGGGGATATCCGGAACTCTCGAGTCTCGTATATAGTAGCGCCCATGACTCAGACTTCGGATGCTCCGCCCATAGCAGCGGTGACCTCGCGTCGATGGTGGACCCTCGCCACCGTCGGTCTTGCCCAGCTCATCGTCGTGCTCGACGCGACCGTCGTGAACATCGCGCTGCCCGCCGCACAGGCCGACCTCGGCTTCTCCAACGGCGACCGCCAGTGGATCATCACGGCCTATTCCCTCGCCTTCGGCAGCCTGCTGCTGCTCGGCGGACGCCTGTCCGACCTGGTCGGCCGCAAGCGAACCTTCATCATCGGGCTCATCGGCTTCGCTGCGGCCTCCGCCCTGGGCGGCGCAGCCACGACCTTCGGCATGCTCGTGGGCGCCCGCGCGCTGCAGGGCGCATTCGCCGCCGTGCTGGCACCGACCGCCCTCGCCGTGCTCACCACGACCTTCACGATCCCCAAGGAGCGGGCCCGCGCCTTCGGCGTCTTCGGCGCGATCGCGGGAGCCGGCGGCGCGATCGGCCTGCTGCTCGGCGGATTCCTCACGGAGACCCTCGACTGGCGCTGGAACCTCTACATCAACGTTCCGATCGCGATTGTCGCGGTGATCGGCGCGATGATCTTCGTGGGTCACATCGCCCGCACGGGTCCGCGGCCGAAGCTCGACGTGCCCGGAACCGTGCTCGTCTCGGGCGCACTCTTCCTCCTCGTCTACGGGTTCTCGAACGCCGAGACCGAAGGCTGGGACTCGCCGCTGTCGTGGGGGATGCTGGCCGCCTCGGGCGTGCTGCTCGTCGCGTTCGTGCTGTGGCAGCTGCGCGCGAGGCATCCGCTGCTCCCGCTCTCGATCGTGCTCGACCGGAATCGCGGTGCCGCCTACGTGTCGGTGCTGATCGCCGGCGCGGGCATGTTCGGCATCTTCCTCTTCGTCACCTACTACCTGCAGACCTCACTGCACTACTCGCCGATGCAGACCGGCTTCTCGTTCCTGCCGATGATCGCGATGCTCGTGCTCGCCGCCCAGCTCTCGACGAATATCTTCCTGCCGCGGTTCGGCCCGAAGGTCATCGTGCCGATCGGCATGCTGCTCGGCGTGGTCGCCATGGCCTACTTCACGCTGCTCAACGCCGACTCCGCGTACGCGGCCGACATCCTGCCGCCGCTCATGATCCTCGGGTTCGCCATGGGTTCGATCATGCCGGCGTCGATGCAGACGGCGACGCTCGGCGTCGACCGCGAGTTCGCCGGCGTCGCCTCCGCGATGGTCAACACGAGCCAGCAGGTCGGCGGATCGATCGGCACCGCGCTCCTCAACACCCTCGCGGCCACCGCGGCGACCGGCTACCTCACGGCGCACACCCCGACCACCGACGCCGTGGTGGCCGAGGCAGCGATCCACAGCTATGCGGTGGCGTACTGGTGGGGCGCCGGATTCTTCGCGCTCGGCGGCGTGGTCGCGGCGCTGCTCTTCCGACGCCGGGGCGACGGCCTGTCGCTCGCGACGGCCCGGGATGCAGCGCCGGTCGCCGCGTCGACGTCGGCCGATGCCGCCTCCGAGGCCGAACCGGCGATAGTGCACTGACGCCGGCTCGGCCTCGACGGATGCCGCGGCTCAGATGACCGAGGCGAGCAGGCTCGGTTCGGGAACCGGCGTGGTCGAGAGCGAACGCCAGGCTCGTGACAGGGCGTGCACCGCGGCATCCGTCGCCTCGGCCGGAGAGCAGATCGGCAGGCGCAGGAACCGCTCGAAGGCGCCGTCGACACCGAAGCGCGGGCCCGCGGCGATGATGAGCCCGTGAGTGCGCGCGGCGAGCGCGAGCTGCGAACTGACGGGCGCGCCGAGCCCGATCCACGTCACGATGCCGCCGTCGACATGCGGCACGTGCCACTCGGGGAAGGCCTCGGCGAGCAGCGCCTCGAGCCGGTCGCGACCGGATCGGAGCTGCTCGCGCCGCAACTCGAGGATGTCGTCCATGTGCTCCTCGAGGAGCCGGGTGACGAGCAGCTGCTCGATGATGGGCGTGCCGAGGTCTCCCGGCGAGCGCACCGCGAGGAGGCGGCTGATGAGCGGCCGGTCGGCGCGGATCCAGCCGACGCGCACGCCGCCCCACACGGTCTTGCCGACCGAGCCCACCATGACGGCGGGGCCGTACGCGGCGAGCGGCAGGTACAACTCGGCGCGGTCGATGTCGAGCTCGCCCGTCGTCTCGTCGGCGATCAGCACGGTGCCCTGCCTGGCCGCCGCGTCGACGACGCGCTCACGCAGGTCGATGCTCATCGACCGCCCGGTCGGGTTCTGGAAGTCGGGCATCAGGTAGGCGGCCGAGGGGTTGCTGTGCCGGATGGCCTGCTCGAGCGCCTCGGTCTCGTCGCCCTCGCCGAACGGACCCGCGTCGTGCGGGGCGACCGCGACGGGCACGAGGCGGGCGCCGGCGGTGCGGAGCGCCTCGTACGCGTGCGGATACGTGGGCGCCTCGATGATCGCCCGGTCGCCGCGGCTGATGACGGCACGAGAGAGCAACGCGATCGCGTGCTGCGCGCCGATCGTGACCATGATCTGCTCGGGTGACGTCGGCAGGCCGCGCGCCGTGTACCGGTCGGCGATGACGGCGCGCAGCGCGGGCGTGCCGATCGGGTCGAAGCCCGCGTCGCCGAGTTGGCCCGGGAGGTCGTCGATCGCCTGCCGTGCGACCTCCGTCAGCCAGGGCAACGCGGGCGGCGCCGCCTTCGAGAAGTCGATGTAGTCGGCTGCGGGCGGCGCGGGGAGGATCGAGGGTGCGCCGGGCAGCCGCGCGATACTGCCGGAGCCGCGCACGCTCTGGACGAGCCCGTGCTCGCGCAAGTGGCGATAGGCCGCCGTGACGGTCGTGCGGCTGAGTGCGAGCCGCTCGGCGAGGTCTCGCTCGGCGGGGAGTCGCGTGGCGACCGGGATGCGCCCATCGAGGATCAGGAGCCGCACGCGATCGGCGAGTGCCTGGTAGGCACTGCCGTCGGATCGCCAGTCGCCGAGCAGGATCTCGAGCGATCGGGCGCTGAGTGTCGTTTCTCCCATACGAGCCACTTTAGTCGAATTGGATGTATACGAGAAGGCCAATCGTGCAATTGGATTGAAGCATGCTCCGCCAGCCGACCGACCCCGCGCCCGTGCTCGTCCGCCGTTTCACCCAGCTCCTCGTGGGTCTGTTCCTCTACGGCATCGGCATCGCGCTCATCGTGCGCGGAGAGCTCGGCGTCGCCCCGTGGGACGTGCTCACCCAGGGCATCATGAAGCAGACGGGATTGAGCTTCGGGCTGATCACCGTGATCATGAGCGGGATCGTGCTGCTCCTGTGGATCCCGATCCGCCAGCGGCCGGGACTCGGCACGATCCTGAACGCGCTCCTCGTCGGTCCCGCCATCGACGTCGGCCTCTGGCTCATCCCGACCGGCCTCGACCTCTGGGTGCGAGCCCTCCTGCTGCCGGCGGGCATCCTCCTGCTCGCCGTCGCGACCGGCCTCTACATCGGCGCGCACTTCGGCCCCGGCCCACGCGACGGCCTCATGACCGGGCTGCACCGCGTCACCGGCTGGAGGATCTGGATCGTGCGCACCAGCATCGAGGTCACCGTGCTCGCCGCCGGGTGGCTGCTCGGCGGCAACGTCGGCATCGGCACGCTCGCCTTCGCCCTGCTCATCGGGCCGCTGTGCGGGTACACGATGCCGCTCTTCGCGGTGAAGCGCTCCGGCCGGATGCCGGCCGACCGCGTCGGCACGCGCGCGAAGCCGACCGTGCGCGCTCGCGCGGCCGAAGCGGTCGTCCCGGCGCCGGGATGACCGCCCGCCTGAACCTCCGCCGTTCCGTTCTGCATCGATCCTCATCGCCTGAAAGGAGGCGGCCATGATCGCCACGATGTCGCTGCTTGCAGCACTCGCACTCGCGGGCGTTGCCGCCACGGTCGTCGACTGGGCACGCGACGGCTACCGCCGCGCGCGCCCGCGCACCTGAGCGGCGCCTAGAGTCGGCGGGCGGAACGCGCCCCTCCGCCGGCGCGCCGCGCTACCCCGCTAGAGGTTGCGCTCCGCGAAGGCGGTCATCGCGTCGCGCACGAACTCGGCGCCGGCCGGGCCGCCGTAGTTCGCCCCGAAGCGATCGTCGGCCACGTACATGTCGGCGAGGCCGAGGAAGTACTCCTTCGTCGGGCCGCCAGCGCCACCGCCGGGCGTGCCCGGGATGCCGCGCAGCCACTCGAAGTGGCGTCGCGCGAGCGCTTGGGCCTCGTCGCCGGCGGGGTCGATGCCGCGCTCGAACGCGGCGATCCAGTCGCTGCCCAGCGTCGTCGCGCGCTCCTGCCACGCCGACTTCTCGTCGGCGCTCAGGCCGCGCCACCACGCGTCGCTCTTCGCGTACGCGTCTTTTCCCCAGCGCTGCTCGACCTCCTCCTTGTACTGGGTGTGGTCGAAGCCGTCGAACATCTGATCTGCCATGAGTCGTTCACCTCCTTCCAATGCTCCGATGGTGCGTTCGACCGACGCGATCTGCCGCGCCAGTCGTTCCTGCTCCTTGCGCAGCCACTCGAGGTGGCCGAGCAAGGCGGGTTGGGCGTTCGCCTCGCGGTCGAGCACCTCGGCGATCACGGGCAGACCGAGGCCGAGGTCGCGCAGCAGCATGATCCGCTGCAGGCGCACGAGCGCCCGCTCGTCGTAGTAGCGATAGCCGTTGCCGCCGATGCGGCTCGGCGCCAGCAGGCCGATGTCGTCGTAGTGCCGCAACGTGCGGCTCGTCGTGCCGGCGAGCTTCGCGATCTCCTGGATCGACCAGTCGTCCACGCCGTCCTCCGCTCAGAGATTTCCGAGGCGATGCGCCCCACCCGAGCAACATTAGAAGTTGACGTCACGTCAATGTCAAGCGGTCGAACCTCGTCGCAGTCCGCCTTCGCGGGACGCAATTCCGGATTCGCAGGCAACACGCCGTATTCAGCCGCCGTCGGCGCGGCGAGTCGCCGTCCGCATCCGAGTTCTGCACGCAGGACGGACTTGCACTGGTCCAAGACGCGATATATCGTGTTTCGAAAGGAAGACGCGATATATCGCGATACAGGTTTTCAGGGCACGGATGCCGCGGCATCCGCTTCCCTCACCAACGAAGGAGAACGCAACATGGCCATCGAGAAATGGGTCATCGCCCCCGGCGAAGCACGGGTCATCGACCTCGAGCTCGTACGCAAGCTGAAGGTGAGCCTCATCGGCGGCAAGGTCGACGTGATCGCCCACGATGAGCCGGGCGTGCGAGTCGAGATCTCGAACGTCACGGGCAAGGAGCTCATGGTGCAGATCGACGGCGACACGCTCGAGATCGACCACCCGCAGTTGCGCTGGGACAACTTCATCGAGGCCTTCAAGGGCTTCGTCGGCAGCGCGAAGGCCGAGGTCTCGATCCTCGCCCCGCGCAACATCGCGATGAAGCTCGGCGTGGTGTCGGGCGACGGCCTCGTCTCTGGATTCACGGGCGACGGCAGGTTCAGCACCGTCTCCGGCGACTTCGTGCTCGACAACCACGAGGGCGACGTCGAGCTCTCGAGCGTCAGCGGCGAGCTCTCGGCCGGCAACCACGTCGGCCGCATCACGGCGCACAGCGTCTCGGGCGACATCGTCGCGACGGGCGACATCACGACCTTCAACGCCGACACGGTGTCGGGCAACATGATCGTCGATACCCGCGGCACCCCCGACCGCATCGACACGAACACGGTCGCGGGCGACCTCACCGTCCGCTTCGCCGCCGGATCTGGCGCGCGCTACCGCATCAACACCGTTGGCGGCACGGTGCTGCTCGACGACATGTCGGTGAAGGGCATGTTCGGCAAGGGATTCGAGCGCGTCGTCGGCGAGCTCGCGGGCACGTGGCTCGACCTCGGCGCCAACAGCGTCTCGGGCAACATCTCGGTCATGCGCCGTGAGGCCCCGGCGAGCACGGGCACGACCGGCGGCGCGGGATCGGCGAACGGCGAGGCATCCGAATGACCCCGCCAGTCTTCGCCCACGGGAGTCTCAGGCTCTACCTCCTCGCCCTCCTCGACGAGCAGCCGAGGCACGGCTACGAGCTCATCCAGGCGCTCTCCGATCGCTTTGGCGGCACGTACAGCCCGAGCGCCGGCACGATCTACCCCCGCCTCTCGAAGCTCGAGGAGGAGGGGCTCGTCACGAAGTCCGCCGACGGCCGCAAGACGGTCTACGAGATCACGGATGCCGGTCGCGCAGAGCTCGAGGCGCGCCGGCACGAGCTCGACGCCATCGAAGACGAGGTCACCGACTCGGTGCGCCGCCTCGCCGACGGCGTGCGAGCCGAGGTCGACGAGGCCATGCGCTCGATGCGTGCCGAACTCGCGAGCGCTGCCCGTGAGGCCAAGCGCGCCGCGAAGACGGCGACGAACGCGACCATGAACCTCAGCTCCGAATCGAATCGGGCCCTGCACGAGGCCGAGCTGGCGATCAACGAGTTCCGCCAGCAGCTCCGCACCGACCTGCGCACGCACGCGCATCGCGGCCGAGTGAGCTCTGAATCGGTGACCCTGCTGAAGGCACGGCTCGCGCAAGTGCGGGCCGACGTGCTCGCGACGCTCGCCGAGCGCTGAACCCGGTGCACGCGGCATCCGTTGTGATCGACGGATGCCGCGTGCGCATGTCGGTGCATCGTGCTTTCATGGGCGCATGCCCGACGTCACCCTCCTGCCATGGTCGGACGGCGACCTCGACCTGCTGCGCCGCAGCAACACCCACGAACTCATGGACCAGCTCGGCGGTCCAGAGAACGACGAGCAGGTGCGAGCGCGCCACGAGCGGTACCTGCGCATGTGGCGCGAGGGCACGGGGTTCCAGTTCCGCATCGTGATCCCGGGGCATCCCGAGGGCGTCGGCACCATCGGCTACTGGCGTCGCGATGAAGAGGGCGTTCCGGCGCTCGAGGCCGGCTGGTCGGTCGAGGCCGAGTATCGCGGCCGCGGCATCGCTCCCGCCGCGGTGCTCGCCATGCTCGACACCGCGCGGGCCGCCGGCGAGACGCTCCCCGTGCACGCCTACCCGCGCGTCGACAACCCGGCGTCGAACGCCGTCTGCCGCAAGGCCGGCTTCACCCTGCTCGGCGAGCGCGACTTCGAGATCACGCCGGGCCTGATCCTGCACACGAACGACTGGGTCGTCGAGCTGGCAGATCGCCCCCTGGCCTAACCTCATCGCCCCCTGGCCTAGTCTCGAGGAGTGCGCGCCTATCTCGCCGTCGCCGTCGGCGGTCTCATCGGCACCGGGCTCAGGCTCGGCTTCGATCTCGCGTTCCCGCACGCCGACGGCGAGCTGTCCGTCGAGACCTTCGTCGTGAACCTGTTCGGCTCCTTCGCGCTCGGATGGCTCGTCGGTGGACTCTGGACCCGGCCCGGCACGCCCACGTGGCTGAAGGCCGGCCTCGGCCCCGGCCTGATCGGCTCGTTCACGACCCTCTCGGCGGTGATGGTCTCGCTCATCGCACTCACGGGCGCGGGCGAGCTGTGGCTCGGCGTGCTCTACCTGTTCGTCTCGGTCGTCGGCGGCCTTGCGCTCGCGGCGGCGGGGCTGCGCATCGGCTCGATCATCGCGCACCGGCCGATGCCCACCGAGGTCACCGACGCCGGAGAGACGCTGTGACCCCGCTCGTCGTGGCCGCGGTGCTCGGCGCGGGCGCGGTGGGCGCAGTGCTCCGATACGCGCTCTCCCGGGCCTTTCCGGTGCGGCCGGGTCACTTGCCCGGCGGCATCCTCATCGTCAACGTGTTGGGGTCGGCGCTCGCCGGTGCGCTCATCGGCGTGGCCGAGCGCGCCGCCCTCGACGCCGACGTGCGCCTCGTGCTCGTCACGGGCTTCTGCGGCGGACTCACGACGTTCAGCACGTGGAGCGTCGAGACGATCGAGCTGTTCGACGGCGGGCGGTGGCGCGCCGCGATCCTCAACGTCGTCGTGACGCTCTCCCTCGGCATCGCGGCGGCCGCGGGCATGTACCTCGCCTTCCGCTGAGGGTGAGCGGATGCCGCAGCGGGCGGCCGCGGCATCCGCTCACCGTCTGCTCAGTCCGCGTTGCGGCGGCGGCGGCGGCGCACTTCCGACACGATGATGCCGGCGACGAGCGCCGCGACGAGGAGCGAGCCCGCGACGATGGCGACGACGAGCCAGACGCCCGCATCGGATGCCGCGGCGTCATCGGCCTGCTCGCCGCCGTCGCCGTTCTCGCCATCGGCCTCGTCGGCCTCGTCGGTGTGCGGGGGCTGCTCCTCCCACACGCCGGTGGCCTCGGCGCCGACGCCGAAGTCGATCGTGCCCTCGATGGGGTGGCCGTCTGAGGAGACGGCGCGCCAGCGCACCTGGTAGTCGCCGCTGAGATCGGCGAGGAGCTCGACGGTCACCTCGGATCCCGCGATCACGGGCTCGTCGACCTCGATCTCCTCGCCGTGGTGGTCGACCACGACGACGGACGTGCCGACCTCGATGATGTCGTTCGAGAAGCTGAGCCCGATGGCCTCGGGCGAGGCGTCGAGCACCTCGCCCTGCTCGGGGCTCGAGCCGATGAGCTCGTCGTGCGCGAAAGCGGGCGCCGCGTCGGCGAGGGCGAAGAGCGCTGCGGCGGTGAGCGCGGCACCGGCGAGCACGAGCGCGCGAAGGCGGCGTGCTCGGTCGGCGGGGGCGTCGGCGGTGGTCGCGATCGAGGTCGCGGCGGTCGAGATGGGGGGTTCGTTGGTCATGTGTTCGGGAGTTCCTCTCCTGGTGCCCGGGGTGGTGCGCCGGCGCTGCGCGACGCGGGTGAGTGTGCACTGCGCGGCCGTGCCGAGGCATCCGGGCTGATGGGTCGCCGCCGGTCGACCGGCGGCGGGATTACGCGGAGGCGAGGAGTGCCGGCGGCCCGCGGTACCGCAGCCCGGGCAGCAGGAGGCGCTCGCGCGGCCGTGCATTCACGGCCGGCGCGGCGCCGCGAGGAATGACGAGCGGGGCGGGCACGGGCGCGATCCCGCTCGTGAGCTGCACGGCGAAGCGCCGCACCGCGATTGCGAGCGAACGCCACGCGGCCGCCTCGATGGCCAGCAGGTAGACGATCGTGAGAACGGCGGCGATGGCGTGCCCAACGAGCATCGGCGCATCGGTGTGGGCCGCGTGGGCCGCGTGGGCCGCGTGCGAGGTGGCCGTGCCCTCGAACACCGTCACGGTCTGGTGGTGGCCCGTGCCGTTCACGACGAGCCGGGCGCCGCCGCCGGCTCCCACCCCGAAGAGCACATGGAACGCAGCCTGGCTCGCGACCACGGCGAGCGCGGTGCGCACGGGCGTCGAACGGCGACCGACGAAGGCGACGGATGCCGCGAGCGCCACCATCGCGGCGAGCGCGAGCCCGACGCCCCCGGGTGCCTCCCGGCCGGCGACGCCGTGCGAGAGTGCCGCGAGGAAGAGGGCGACCGACGCGGTGGCAGCGCCACGCGCGAGCTGCGTCGCACGGTTCACGTCAGGCCCCCGGAGTGAGTTCGGAAATCGGCTCAACTCTAGCAATCGCGGAATCCGTCCCTGACCGGCCGACTTGACTCCCGGCGCAACAGGAGTAGTGTCGTCCGCCGTGACAGACGAGGCGGAAGCCCCTCCAGCTGAACTCAAGTCGCCGAAGCATTGGATCATCGGCGACCCGCTGCCGACCGAGAAGCTCGAGGGGCAGTTGCTGCCCAAGCACCTGGCCCTGCCGATCTTCGCGAGCGACCCGCTCTCCTCCGTGGCCTACGCGCCGCAGGAGCTGCTCATGATCCTCATGGTCGGCGGCCTCGCCTTCCTGAGCTTCGCGCCGTGGGTGGCCGTGGCGGTGATCGTGCTGCTCGTGACCGTGGTGGCGTCGTACCGGCAGCTCATCCGCGCCTATCCGTCGGGTGGCGGCGACTACGAGGTGGCGCACCGCAACCTCGGCGAGAAGGCCGGCCTCGTCGTGGCATCTTCCCTCCTGGTCGACTACGTCATGACGGTCGTCGTCTCGGTCGCCTCGGGCGTCGACAACATCATCTCGGCGATCCCCGAGCTGAACCCGTTCCGCGTCGAGCTCGCAGTGCTCTTCGTGATCATCCTCGCGGCCGTGAACCTCCGCGGCGTGAGCGAGTCGAGCCGCGCCTTCGCCATACCGACGTACCTCTTCATCGCCAGCGTCTTCGTGATGATCGTCGTGGGCCTCACGCGCACCTTCCTCGGCGATGCGCCGATCTCAGAGTCGGCCGGCTTCGTGGTGGAGTCCGAGTCGCTCACGCAAGCCGGCATCATCCTGCTGCTGCTGCGTTCCTTCGCGAGCGGATGCTCCGCACTCACGGGCGTGGAGGCGATCTCGAACGGCGTGCCGGCGTTCCGGCAGCCGAAGATCCGGAACGCCCAGACGACCCTCGTGCTCATGGGCGGCATCGCGATCGTGCTCTTCGCCGGGCTCACCGCGCTCGCGCTCATCTCCCAGGTGCACTACGCCGAGGATCCGTGCCACCTGATCGGATGGGCCGAGTGCGCCACCGAGCCGCAACGCAGCCTCATCGCACAAGTGGCGTCGGCGACGTTCGGCGACGACACGGTGTTCTTCTACCTCGTCCAGGCGGCGACGGCGCTCGTACTCCTCCTCGCTGCGAACACCGCGTTCAACGGATTCCCCCTGCTCGGCTCGGTGCTCGCGCAAGACGGGTACGCCCCGAAGTCGCTCTCGACGCGCGGCGACCGCCTGATCTACTCGAACGGCGTGCTCATCCTCGCGCTCGCGGCATCCGTGATCCTCGTGGTCTTCCAGGCGAACCTCACGGTGCTGATCCAGCTCTACATCATCGGCGTGTTCGTCTCGTTCACCCTCGGCCAGACCGGCATGGTGCGGCACTGGCTGCGCGAACTGCGATCGCCCCGAAAGCCGAAGTCGCCGAAGTCGCCGCGGTCGTCGAGGGGTGACGCCGACGACCGGAGTGCGCCCATCACGCGCGGCGCCATCTGGCGCGCACTCGCGATCAACGCGATCGGCGCGGCGATGACCGCGATCGTGCTCATCGTGGTGACGGTCACGAAGTTCACGCACGGCGCCTGGATCGTCTTCGTGATGATGCCGATCCTCTTCACGCTCATGCTCGGCGTGCACCGCTACTACCGCGACGTCGAGAAGGAGATCGAGGTCGACCCCACCACGACCTTCGGCTCGGCCGGCGATCATGCCATCGTGCTCGTGGGCCGCATGCAGAAGCCCACCCTGAAGGCGCTCGACTACGCGATCGCGGCCCGTCATGACTCGCTCGAGGCGGTGCACGTCTCGCTTTACGAAGAGGAGACGAAGCGACTGAAGAAGGACTGGGTGAAGCAGAACATCCACGTGAAGCTGCGCATCCTGAACTCGCCGTATCGCGACCTCAGCTACCCGCTCATCCAGTACATCAAGTCGCGCCGCGAGGAACACGGCAGCGAGGTCGTCACGGTCTACATGCCGCAGTACATCGTGGGGCACTGGTGGGAGTCGCTGTTGCACAACCACAAGGCACGCCGCATTCGCCAGAAGCTCCTGCTCGTGCACGGCGTCACGGTCTCGCTCGTGCCGTGGCTGCTCGACTCCTCCGACCTCATCTACGGCCGTCGCTCGCGCCCGTTGCCCGGCCAGGACCGCCGCGGCGAGCCGGTTCGTCCGGTGCCCCGGCGCCCGATCTCCCCGAACGGCCAGAAGCGCGGGCGCTAGGATCGGCCCATGGCAACGGATGCCGCGGTGCGAACGTTCCTCGACGGGGTGACGCATCCCGTGCGGCGCCGCGACGCCGAGACGCTGCTCGCCCTCATGGAGCGGGCCACCGGTGAGCCGGCCCGCATGTGGGGCTCGTCGATCGTCGGGTTCGGCGCCTACCACTACAAGTACGCGAGCGGCCGCGAGGGCGATGGGGCCTCGGACTGAGGCATCCGCTCGCTAGATCATCGCCATGATCTGGCGGGCGATCATGCGGCCCGCGCGGTTCGCGCCGATCGTCGACGCCTGTGGGCCGTAGCCCGCGAGGAAGATGCGCGGATCGTTCCAGGCCGCGCCCTGCCCGACGGTGACGCCGCCGGTCTTCTCGCGCAGCTTGAGCGGCGAGAGGTGCCGGAGGTCGGGGCGGAAGCCCGTGGCCCAGATGATGACATCGGCTCGTGCCAAGCCGCCCTCGTCGCCGTCCCAGACCACCCGGTCTGCCTCGATGCGGTCGAACATCGGCCGCGCCACGAGCAGGCCGCGCTCGATGCCCGCGGCGATGCGACGGCTCCTCGGCACTCCCGTGCCGCTCACGATGCTCGGCAGAGCACGACCAGATCGGGCCGCCTCGTCTTGCCGTGCGACCGCGGCCGATGCGCCCTCGAGATCGAGCTCCTGACGATCGAGCCAGTCGATCGGGCGGCGGGAGACCCACGTGAGTCCGGCCGCGACGTCCTCGAGTTCGAGCATGAAGCCGATCGCCGAGGTGCCGCCGCCGACCACGACGACGTGCTTGTCGCGGAAGTCGGCGGCTTCGGTGTAGTCGGAGGTGTGCACGTGCCGGCCCTGGAAGTCGGCCATGCCCGGGTAGTAGGGCACGAACGGCGAACCCCACGTGCCGGTCGCGTTCACGAGGAACTGGGTCTGCAGCTCGAATCGCGGCACGGCGGGGGCCGGAGCAGCCTCGAAGGTCTTGCGCCGACGGCCGAACAGCCCGCGCGCCTTCTGCTCCTCGAGCGGCTGCGGCGTGAGGTCCTCGAAGCTGACGAGGAGGTCGACGCCCTGGTTGGAAACCGACCGTACGTTCATCGGGCGACGCACGCGCAAGTCGAAGTGCTCCTCGAACCTGCCGTAGTAGTCGGCGACGACCTCTTTCGCGGGAAGGTTCCGGTCGGCGGTGTCGAAGCTCAAGCCGATCTCGGCCATTCCGGGCAGGTCGTTGACCCGATGGGCGGTGCCGAGCCGCAGCGACGACCAGCGATGCTGCCACGCGCCGCCCGCTCCGGGTGCCCGATCGAGCATCACGAAGTCCTGCTCGGCGACGAGTTCGAAGCGGCGCAGATAGTAGGCGACCGACAGGCCGGCCTGCCCGGCGCCGATCACCACGACCTTCACGCGCTCGGGACTCTGCATCACCTGACAATCTCAACACGGGTTGCTGTATACGCGCAGTACGCACGTCGGCCCGACCTGCGCCGGATCGCGCGTCAGGGCCTGCGGAGAGCGTACGCCATGGCTTGTGGGGGGCACCGCTTGGGGTCGGATGGCGGTGCTAAACTGACCACAGGATTATTCATTATCAGATGCGCGCCGGGTGAAGAAACCATCCCACCCGGCCTGAAGTCGTAAGGGGGTCACGCATGGGGCGCGGCCGTCAGAAAGCCAAGCACACCAAGGTCGCTCGGGAGCTGAAGTACTTCAGCCCCAACACCGACTACAACGCGCTTGAGCGAGAGCTCACCGGCTCAGTACATGACGAATACGAGGAAGAAGTCGCGAAGTGGTCGGATTACACCGACGACGGCGACACCTTCCTCGCTGGCGACGAACGGCGCGCGTAGCCCCTCGCCGCCGATCGGCCCCGGCATCCCTCCCCGCTGTGGTGCTCATGACAGCGTGGCGCTCATGACGGCGCGCGCTCATGACGGCGCGCGCTCTGCGTCGACGTCGCGATCATCTGGCCCCCACCCGCCAGCCTGCCGCATCCTCGACGAAGCGCTCGAGCTCGCTGAGCGAGCCGGTCGCGGTCACGGCGCGAAGCACGATCTCGTCGACGACGTCGAAGGCGCCCAGGTCTGAACGGCCGTCCATCGTCGCGTCGATCGCGCTGATGCCGAGCCGTTCGAAGTTGGCCGCGTACGACGGCACCGACGCATAACGGTCGGCCTCGCGCTTCAGCGCCGAGCGCGCGCCCTCATCGGTGATCGTGCGCACGTAGAGCACGCTGCGCACCGGGCGGTCGCCGGCCGCGGCACGGAGCTCCGAGTGCGCTCGGGCGGCGGCGTCAGGAGTGAGCCAGTTGAGCAGCACGCCATCGGCGCGCTCGGCGGCGAGTCGACGCATCCGCGGGCCGAGCGCGCCGACGACGATCGCCCCCTCGGTCGTTCGCCGGAGGGTCGCGATGCCGCGTTCGACGAGGCCGAGCGGATGCTGCGCAGCACCCGACCCGATGCCGAACGTCGTGTGCTCCGCTGGGAGGCCGCCGAGGTCGAGGCCCTCGGCCGGTCGCCGATCGAGCGGGATCACCCCGGTCGCGAGGCGCAGGGTGGCGGTGACGGATGCCGCGACGCGCAGGCCCGCGAGCGAATCGCCATTCGGCACGTCGTTGAGCCAGAGGCCCGAGAAGCCGAGCCGTTCGATGCGCGGGGCGAGGGCGCGGATGGCGCGGGCATCGGTCGCTCCCGAGAGCCCGATGGAGAGCGCCGCGCGCATTCGATCAGTCGGCGTAGGACCCGACGAGCCGAACCGCTCCGCCGTCGACGCCCTTCGCCCCCTGTTCGAAGCCCGCGAGGTCGCGATCGCCGATCGAGACGGTGCCGACCTGCCAGGACGGCAGCCCGAGTGCGCCGAGCTCGGCGATCACGTCGGCTGTGGCATCCCTCGCCACGACCGCGAAGAAGCCGATGCCGAGGTTCCACGTGCCCTCGGCGCTCTCGAGCGACGTGCCGGCGAGGTCGCTGAGCACCCGGAACACCGGAGCCGGCGACCACGTCGACCGGTCGAGCTCGACCCACGAGCCGCGCGGCAGCACGCGCGCGAGGTTCGCGGCGATGCCGCCGCCCGTCACGTGCGAGAGGGAGTGCACGGCCGTGCCGAGCCGCCCGTGCCCGAGCAGGCGCACGAGCGGGCGCGTGTAGAGCCGGGTGGGTTCGAGGAGCGCTTCACCCCACGTGGTGCCGAGGTCTGCCGCGGTGTCGGCGAAGTCGATGCCGCCCTGCTGGAGGATGCGTCGCACGAGCGAGAACCCGTTGGAGTGCAAGCCGCTCGAGGCGATCGCGATGACCGTGTCGCCCGCGGCCACCCGCTTGGCGCCGAGGAGCCGGTCGGCCTCGACGACGCCGACCGCCGCGCCGGCGACGTCGTAGTCGTCGACGCCCATGAGGCCGGGGTGCTCGGCGGTCTCCCCGCCGACGAGCGCGGTGCCGGTGTCGGCGCACGCCCGCGCGATGCCGGCGACGATCGTGGCGATGCGCTCGGGCACCACCTTGCCGCACGCGATGTAGTCGGTCATGAAGAGCGGCTTCGCGCCCACGACCACGATGTCGTCGACGACCATGCCAACGAGGTCTTGGCCGATCGTGTCGTGCTTGTCGATCGCCTGGGCGATCGCGATCTTCGTGCCGACGCCGTCGGTGGAGGTCGCGAGCAGCGGACGCGCGTAGTCCTTGAGGAACGAGACGTCGAACAGGCCGGCGAAACCGCCGACGCCGCCGAGCACGTTCGGGCCGTGCGTCTTGGCCACCGCCTCCTTCATGAGCTCGACGGCGAGGTCGCCTGCATGGGTGTCGACTCCGGCAGCGGCGTAGGACGAGTTCGAGGTCACCTGTCAAGCGTACCCGGGCACCGCGCGTCGCCCGGGTCAGCGGGGCATGCGCAGGACTAAACTTGAGTCATGCAGGCGGGTGGCACGCCGTCGTGGGTGATTCGCGAGAACGCGAGTCGCTCGGTTCTTCTTGCGCTCTATCTTCGCGAGGTGCTCGCGATCGCGTCTCCCGTCGAGTTGCCGCGGCTCCGCGACGTCGGCGCGGTGGGCACCCGACTCGAGGTCGACCAGCAGGATCTGCTCGAGCGGCAGTGGCGGGCCTGGTGGGCGATGACCGTCGAGCCCGAGGCGCATCCGTCGATCGTCCCCCTCGAACTCGTCGACGCCTACGGCACCGATGTCGCACTGCCCGTCTCGGGCGCCGAGGTGCTCGCCCAGGCCATCGTGCCGCATGCCGAGGCGGCGCGCGCGTGGGCTGAATGGGCGCACCAGGGCTATCGCACGGCGTCGGCAGCGCGACGCGGCGACTCCTACCGGGCCTATGCGGGCACGATCGCCGAGCACGAGCGCGAGGTCGGCCGGCGCGCGCATTCCTTCGAGCTGAACGTCGAGGTGATCCCGTTCACGACCACGGGCGTGTGGTGGATCGGCGCGATGACGGTAGCCGTCACCGATGCCCTGCGGTCGGATGCCTCGGCGTTCGACGACGCGATCCACCCGATCATCGCCGAACTCGCGTGACAGACTCGCAGGCATGAGCATCTGGTTCGGAGAGCCGTCGATCGAGTGGGCGAACTCTCGCGGCGAGCATGCGCTCATCCGCGCGCTCGGCATCGAGATGACCGAGCTCGGCGACGACGTGCTGCGCGGGCGGATGCCGGTCGACCACCGCACCCGGCAGCCCGGTGGGGTGCTGCACGGCGGGGCATCCGTCGCCTTCGCCGAGACGCTCGCGAGCTGGGGCTCGAGCTTCACCGTCGACCCCGCGCTGAACTACTGCGTCGGCATGGAGATCAACGCGAACCACATCCGGCCGGTGGCCGAGGGCTGGGTCTACGGCGAGGCGCGCCCGATCGCCCGCGGCCGCACGACGCAGGTGTGGGAGATCAGGATCACGGATGCTGCGGGCAAGCTCGTGTGCATCTCGCGGTGCACGCTCGCGGTGCTCTCGACGCCGTCGCAGTACTGAGGCGGGATCGAACCGCTCAGCCTGCGGATGACGCGGTGAGCAACGAGATCACCGTGGTGGCCACGACGCGGTCGGCGTCGGCCTCGGCGAGCCGCCCCTCGCGCAGCTCGCCGGCGGCGGAATGCAGCAGGGCGTGGAAGCACGTGGTGAGCCAGCCGGAGTCGAGGTCGCGGCGCACGACGCCCTCGCGCTGGCCGCGCTCGATGAGCGCCTGCACTCGCGCCATCGGCTCGGTGTGGTGGGCGAGGATGCGCTCGTTGGAGAGCGCCTCCTCGGCGACGCCGAGCAAGCGGTGGAACGAGTCGACGATGCGCCACGATCGGTGCACGAGCCGCTCGAGCGCGGCGATCGGGTCGCCGGTGAGGTCGACCGTGGCGAGTTCGGCCTTGGAACGGTCGATCGTGCGGATGAGCACCGCTTCGAGCAGCTCCTCGCGAGAGGCGAAGTGCCCGTAGACGGTGACCCGGCCCACGCCGGCCGCCTTCGCGATGTCGGACATGCTCGCGCGCGGATCGACCGTGAGGCGTTCGAGGGCGGCATCGAGGATCGCGTCGCGATTGCGGAGCGCATCGCTGCGCTGGGAGCGGGGTGCTGTCTCGGTCACACCTTGACTCTATCTCAAACATAGGTGTATGAATTAACGAACTCATACAACACTGTTCGAGATAAGGAACTGCTCATGACGCATCCGCACTCCCCCGAACTCGTCGCGCCGCACGAGCCGGCGGGGCCACCCGCTCGTCGGGACGGCCTCACGCTGTTCCTGCTCGCCCTCGCCCAGGCGATGCTCGTGCTCGACGTCACCGTCGTGAACGTCGCCCTGCCGATGCTGAGCCGTGAGCTCGGGCTCGAGCCGGCGCTCGCGGGCTGGGCCATCGCCGCCTACGCCGTGCCGTTCGGCGGGCTCCTCATCCTCGGCGGGCGCCTCACCGATGTCTTCGGCGCTCGACGGATGCTGCTGGCCGGGCTCGCGATCTTCACCGTCGCCTCGCTCGCGGCGGGCCTCGCCACCGATTCGACCCTGTTCCTCGCCGCGCGCGCAGCCCAGGGCATCGGAGCGGCACTCCTCTCGCCCGCGGCGCTCGCGACCCTGCTCCATCGCTTCGAGGGGCCGTCCCGTCGCCGTGCGCTCGCCGTGTGGGGAGCCGTCGGCGGCGCCGGCGCGGCGATCGGCGTGCTGCTCGGCGGCCTCCTGACCGGTGGCCCCGGCTGGCGGTGGATCTTCTTCATCAACGTGCCCGTGGGCATCGCGGTCGCGATCGCGGTGCCGCTCATGGTGGCCGGCGCTGTCGCTGTGCGCCGCGGCCGAGTCGACGTGCTCGGTGCACTGCTCGCCACCGCGGGCATCGCGAGCCTCGTCGCCGCGATCTCGTCGGCCGAGCTCATGGAGCCGGTCGTCGCGTGGGCGCTCGCCGCGGTGGGCGCGCTGCTGCTCGGCGGGTTCGTCATCGTGCAGCGGCGGTCGGCGCATCCGCTCGTCCGGCTCAGCCTGCTGCGATCCCGGCCGGTCGCGAGCGGATCGATGCTCATGCTCGTCTCGACGGGCTTGCTCGTCGGCGGATTCTTCATGTTCTCGTTCGAGCTGCAGGACGGCGCGGGGTGGTCGCCGATCGCCACGGGGCTCGCGTTCCTGCCGATCTCAGTGGGCGTCATCGCCGGCGCGCACCTCGCCGCGAGAGCGCTCGGCCGCTTCGGCGCGAGAATCGTGGCCCCGACTGGCCTGATCGTGGCGGCGATCGGACTCGCGACCACCACGAGCGCGATCTCGGCCGATCTGGCCCCGGCGCTCGCCATCGCCGGCATGACGGTGGCCGCACTCGGACTCGGCGCCGGGTTCGTGAGCGCGAGCACCACCGCGCTCTCGCTCATCAGCGGGCACGAGGCGGGCACCGCTTCGGGAGTGCTGAACTCGTTCCACGAGCTCGGCAGCGCGGTGGGCGTCGCGATCTTCGCCGCGATCGCGGTGACGAGCCTCGGCCTCGGCTTCGGCGTGGCGGCCGCGATCGCCGCGATCACCGCCGTGGCCGCCGCGTTCGTGCTGCCCGCGGGGGTGACCGGCGGGGGAGAGGTGAAGTTCGCGCACTGAGGCGGTTGTCCCGGTGCGCGAATATCGTGGACCTGTGAAGCCATTCGTCCTCCTCGCCACGCGCGCCGAGGACCAGCCTGCCGACGAGGAGTACGCCCTCTTCCTCCGCTACACCGGACTCGACGAGCGCGACCTCGTCCGGGTACGGCTCGAGGCGGCGCCCATGCCGCGGCTGCACCTCAGCGCACTGTCGGGCATCTTCGTCGGCGGCGGGCCGTTCAACGCCTCTGACCCGCCCGAGCGGAAGACGCCGGTGCAGCATCGGGTCGAGGCGGAGTTCAGGACGCTTCTCGACGAGGTCGTGGCCAGGGACTTCCCGTTCCTCGGCGCCTGCTACGGCGTCGGCACCCTCGGTGTCCAGCAGGGGGCGCCGATCGATGGCACCTATGCCGAGCCGATCAGCGTCGTGCCGGTCACGCTGACCGATGCCGGAGCATCCGACCCGATCCTCACCGGACTGCCCCGCACGTTCAGCGCCTTCGTCGGACACAAGGAGGCCATCCGCTCATTGCCCGACTCGGCGACCCTGCTCGCGTCGTCGCCGACCTGCCCGGTGCAGATGTTCCGGGTTGGAACGAACGTGTACGCGACGCAGTTCCACCCCGAGCTCGACGTCGACGGCATCATCCTGCGCATCCACGCCTACGCGAACCACGGCTACTTCGCCGCGCACGAGCTCGAGTCGACCCTCGCTGCGGTACGGCGCGCCGCGGTGTCGTACCCGAGCCGAATGCTCCGCACCTTCGTCCAGCGCCACGCCCGGTAGCCGAGGACGGCGACGCCCGGCATGCGGGGCATCCGCTCGTATGCGTTCGCCCCGGTGCCGCGACCGACACCGGGACGAACAGCGCCGATCAGGAGGCGGCCGCGGTGGTGTACGCGGATTGCGCGACCGAGCCGTAATACGGCCCGAACATCGTGTTCGGGATGCCGCTGTACCCGAAGCTGTTGAGCGAGTTCTGCGCCCCGGAGCCGAGGAACCAGGGGCCGCCCGACGATCCGCCGGTCATGTCGCACGGGATGCCCTGCGATTGCGTCTGGCCGTACGGGTCGGCGGTCGCGGTGCCGGCGCACGACTTCAGCGTCTGCCCGTCGAACGGGGCGGCGGCGGGATACCCGAAGGCCTCATATGCCAGCCCGCGCGGCTGGTTGAAGGCGACCGCGGAGGCGCCGACGGCCGCCGCCAGCGTGCGTCCGTTCGACGGCGCCACCTTCACGAATGCCGTGTCATAGGAGATGTCGCCGCCCTTCGTCCACTGCGTGGGCGCCGAGAACGAGGTCGCCGCCCACTGGCCGTAGGGCGCCGCGCCGTTCTCGTATGCGGGGACGAAGATCCAGCGGCTCGCGTACTTGCCGTGGCCGCCGTGCACGCAGTGGCCTGCTGTGGAGACGACGCTGCCGTTGGTCGCGCTCACCGAGTTGGCCGAGCAGACGTAGTTGCGACCGCCCAGCGTGAAGAACACCTTGCCGATGTTCGGCACCGCCGCCTCACTCGTCGCGAACAGGTCGACGTCGGTGATCGGAGCGGGCTTGCCGTAGGTGACCGGGTCGCCCTTGGCGACCTCGCTCGCCGGCGTCGACGCCACCCGGTCGGCGACGAGCACGTCGGCGGGAGTCGCCCCGCGCATCCGGTCGGCCGTCCAGTACTGGGCGGCAGTCGCCGTCTCGGCGGCCGGGACAGCGACGTGGTCGACCCCCGGCGACCCCGATGGCGGCGCGGCCGCGGCCGCGGTCGGCGCGGCGAGCAGTGCGCACGCGACGAGCGCGGCACCGACGAGCCCGTGGCGAAGTGACGTGAGTTTCATGGACGTGATGTCCTCTCTGCCGGCGACTCGGTCCCCCCACTCGGTGCACCGGAGTCGCGGTGAACTGAATGCCGGAGAGCGTCTCACAGGTACCCCGTTCGGGGGAGCGGTGGAGGGCGGGTTCGTGGAGATCGACGAACATCGACGCGGAACCGAAGAAAGCACCCGATGCTCACGCCCGCCGCGTTAGGCTCGGCAGTTGGCCGAGCACCGGCCCGGTGCTCCGATGAGCACGCTGTCCGCCCAGCCGGCTCACAAGCTCGGGTGTGGGAGGATTGGGGAGTCCTACTCGGACGCTTCCCCCACCTTCGAGGAGCCATCGCTTCGCATGTGCGGCATCGTCGGCATCGTCTCAACCGAGCCCGTCAACCAGCAGATCTACAACAGCCTCCTCCTGCTGCAGCACCGCGGGCAGGATTCCACCGGCATCGCCACCGCCGACGGCCCCATCTTCCATATGACGAAGGCCCGCGGACAGGTGCGTGAGGCGTTCCGCACGCGCGACATGCGCTCCCTCATCGGCAACATCGGCCTCGGCCACGTGCGCTACACCACGAAGGGCGCCGCCGAGCGTGAAGAGGAGGCGCAGCCGTTCTACGTGAACGCGCCCTACGGCATCATCCTCGTGCACAACGGCAATCTCACGAACACCCGCGAGCTCTCGAGCGACCTGTTCTCGATCGACCGCCGGCACGTGAATTCCACGAGCGACACCGAGATGCTCCTGAACGTGCTCGCCACCGAGCTCCAGGGCCAGATCAAGGGCCTCGACCTCGACCCCGACCAGGTCTTCAAGGCCGTCGAGCAGGTGCACGCCCGCGTCGAGGGCTCCTACGCGGTCATCGCCCTCATCGCCGGCTACGGCCTGCTCGCCTTCCGCGACCCGTTCGGCATCCGCCCGTTGATCCTCGGCCGGCGCATGACCGAGGCCGGCAAGCCCGAGTGGATCGTGGCATCCGAGTCCCTCGTGCTCGAGAACGGCGACTACGAGATCGTGCGCGATGTCGAACCCGGCGAGGCGATCTTCATCGGCCTCGACGGCGAGATGGTCTCGAAGCAGTGCGCCACGAACCCGCGGCTCGTGCCGTGCTCGTTCGAGTACGTCTACCTCGCGCGACCCGACTCGGTCATGAACGGCATCTCGGTCTACGAGGCGCGCCTGCGCATGGGCAACCGCCTCGCCGACACGATCGTCACCCACATGGACAAGGGCGACATCGACGTCGTCATGCCGATTCCCGACTCGTCGCGGCCGGCCGCCATGCAAGTGGCGCAGAAGCTGGGCATCGAGTACCGCGAAGGCTTCTACAAGAACCGCTACGTGGGCCGAACGTTCATCATGCCCGGCCAGGCGGAGCGCAAGCGCTCGGTGCGCCAGAAGCTCAATGCCATGGGCACGGAGTTCAAGGGCAAGAACATCCTCATCGTCGACGACTCGATCGTGCGCGGCACGACCTCGAAGGAGATCGTCGAGATGGCGAGGGCGGCGGGCGCAAACAAGGTCACCTTCACCTCGGCGGCCCCCCCGGTGCGCTTCCCCCACGTCTACGGCATCAACATGCCCTCGCGCCGCGAGCTCGTGGCGTACGGCCGCAAGATCCCCGAGATCGCGGCCGAGCTCGGCGCCGACCACATGATCTACCAGGAGGTCGCCGACCTGCAGGCGGCGATCACCGAGGGCACCCCGATCGAGCAGCTCGACATGTCGTGCTTCACGGGCGACTACGTCACGGGCACGGTCACCGAGGAATACCTCGAGTGGGTGGAGAAGACACAGCTCTCCTGAGCGACCCCACCTGCACCAGACTGGCCTGATGGGGTTCACCAGCCGCGGCACCGTCCGCACGCCCGTACTCGAGATCGCGTATGAAGAGGCGGGGCCGCCCGACGGTCCGGTCGCGGTGCTCTCGCACGGGTTCCCGTACGACGTGCGCGCGTACGACGACGTCGCGGGGCTGCTCGCGGCATCCGGTGTCCGGGTCATCGCACCCTACTTGCGCGGCTTCGGCCCGACGAGGTTCACGGATGCCACGACGCTGCGCTCGGGCGAGCAGGGCGCCCTCGCTCAAGATCTCCTCGACCTCCTCGACGCGCTCGAGATCGAACGAGCCGTCGTGGGCGGCTACGACTGGGGCGGACGCGCGTCGTGCATCGTCGCAGCACTGCATCCGTCACGGGTCACTGGGCTCGTGACGGTCGGCGGATACAACGTGCTCAACCCCGCTCGCGCGATGGAGCCGGCTCGCCCCGAGTGGGAGGCCACGTACTGGTATGTGTTCTACTTCCACTCCGAGCGAGGTCGCCGCGGACTCGAGCAGCACCGGCGCGAGCTCTGCGAGCTGCTGTGGACCACGTGGTCGCCCGAGTGGACGGATGCCGCGGCGGCATTCCGCGCGAGCGCGCCGAGCCTCGACAACCCCGACTTCGTCGACGTCGTGATCCACTCCTATCGCCACCGGTACGGGCTCGTCGCGGGCGATCCCCGTCACGCGGCGATCGAGCGCGCGATGGCGGCCGAGCCGCCGATCGCGGTTCCGACGGTCGTGCTCGAGAGCGGCGCCGACGGCATCGGCGGTCCGAGCGGGGTGGAGGACCGGAAGTCGTTCACCGGCCCGTGCGCCTTCCGAGAACTTGCGGGCATCGGCCACGATCTGCCGCAGGAGGCGCCCCGCGAGTTCGCCGAGGCGGTGCTGAGCCTGCTCTGATACTGACCCCGAGGGGCCGGCTCGCTACTCGTCGATGCGGTGCGTCGACTGGTGCTCCATGGTGACGGATGCCGCGCGGCCGGCGAGCACCCGGTCGATCACGAGTGCCACGAGCGCGCCGAGGGCGACCCCGATGGTGCCGCACGCGAGCAGCAGGAATCCGAACACCTGCCCCTTGTCGAACTCGGCGTTGTCGGGGAACGCGACCGTGAGGATGAGTGCGGCGACCACACCCACGACGGCTCCGAGCGCGAGGAACCGCGGGTAGCGCGGCGAGCGCCGCACGCTCACGGTGTCGGACGTGACGTCGGTCGTCTCGAACGGCTCGATCCGGCCGCCCGCGCCGGGCTCGAGGGATTCGGGGGAGTTCGAAGCGTCGCTCACCCGTCCATTGTCGCATCCGGGCGCGGGAGCTTCCGCGGGCCGCGAGCCGGTCGGCCTGAGCCCTCAGCCGAGCGCGACGAAGAACGACAGCACGAACAGCACCGCGGCGACGGGCGTCATCGTCCAGCGCTCCGGCTTGCTGCGCGACATCGCGTTCATGACGATGCCGAGGCCGAAGTACGCGAAGATCACCCACGCCGTGATGTCGACCGCGAGCTCGGGCAGCACCGACGCCACGAGTCCCGCCTTCATGAGGAAGATCCACGCGAAGGCTGCGTAGAGCAGGATCGACACGACGCTGCCGATGCGCTTCGAGGCGGGCAGCACGCGGTCGGCGCCGCCCCATGCGAAGTGCCCGAGCGGCGCTCCCGCGATGAGCGCAAGCTGGAAGACGGCCAGCAGGCCCAGCACGACGCAGAGGGCGATGGCGGCGATGGTCACGGCGCAGAGCCTATCGGTGCGCTCAACGTGCGAGCGGCAGCTGGGCGCTCACGTCGGCGCGCTGCCCCGAGGCGTGCACGCGGCCGGCAGCTCGAGCATCAGCCCACGCGAGGCTGCCGGTGGCGAGGGCGAGCCACGTCGCGGCATCCGTCTCGATCACGTTCGGCGGCGTTCCGCGCGTGTGCTTCGGCCCCTCGATGCACTGCACCGCCCCGAACGGCGGCACCCGCACCTCGACGGTGCCGCCCGGCGCCTGCTCGGCGAGCAGTTGCAGCGTGTAGCGCACGGCGAGCGCGAGGGTCGCGCGATCGACGGATGCCGCGGCATCCGCTGCTCCATCGTGGCTCGTCGCCGCGGCGAGCGCCGCCGTGCCCGACTCGTCGTCGATCCTCGCTCGTGCCATGAGGAGATTCTCCCATCGAGCGTGTGCGTGCGGCTCAGGACACCGAGGCGGTCCTTCCCGTGGCGACGCCGCGCAGCGTGAGCAGGAGGATCAGGACGGCGCCCGAGAAGATCGCGATGTCGGCGACGTTGCCGACGAAGAGGTTGCCGTACCCGATGAAGTCCACCACGTGGCCGCGACCGAATCCCGGCTCGCGGAACAGCCGGTCGCCGAGGTGGGTGGCCGCGCCGCCGAGCACGAGGCCGATCGCCACCGTCCAGCCGACGGAACGCAGCGACCACGCGAACCAGGCGAGGCCGACGACGGCAGCGCCTGCGAGCACCGCGAGCACCCACGTGAACTCGGTGCCGATCGAGAACGCGGCGCCCGGGTTGTAGACGAGCACGAAACGGATGAGCTCGCCGATCACCGGGATCGTCTGGCCGTCGGCGAGGGCCGTCTCCGCCCACAACTTGGTGCCCTGGTCGGCGAACACGACGAGGGCGGCGACGACGAGCGTGAACCAGAACAGCCGACGACCGCCACGGGCCGGGGGTTCGGCGACGCCGGCCAGGAGGTCGGCCGGGGTGTCGGTGTCGGTGTCGGTGTCGGTGTCGGTGTCGACGTCGACGTCGGCGTCGGCCGGGTCGCTGGACGCGTCGGCCGCGTCATCCGCGCTGGTCGCGTCATCCGTGCTGGTCGCGTCATCCGTGCTGGTCGTGTCATCCGCGCTCGTCGGGTCTTCGGTGCTCACCCGCCCCATTATCGCCGCCGGTGCGCGCCGCTTCGTCCGATGCAGGGTGGAGGGCTGCCACGAACGCGTGACGAGCGGCCGAAATCGCTGGGGTAGCCTGAACCGGTGAGAATCCTCGTCCTCGGATCGGGCGCGCGCGAGCACGCCATCATGCTCGCCCTGCTCGACGAGGAGGCCGGGCACGAACTCATCGCCGCACCCGGGAACGCGGGCATCGCGGCATCCCCCACGTCGTCGGCCCGTGGCAGCGTGACGACGATCGCGCTCGACCCGACCGACCCGGTGCTCGTCACCGACTACGCGTTCGAGAACGACATCGAGCTCGTCGTCGTGGGCCCTGAGGCTCCCCTCGTGGCGGGCGTCGCCGACGCCCTGCGCACTCGCGGTATCGCCGTGTTCGGCCCCGGCAAGGCGGCCGCCGCCCTCGAGGGATCGAAGACCTTCGCGAAGCGCATCATGGAGGCCGCGGGCGTGCCCACGGGCCGGGCGAGCCTCGCCGACACGCTCGACGAGGTCGAGCACTCGATCGACGAGTTCGGCGCCCCCTATGTCGTGAAGGCCGACGGCCTCGCTGCGGGCAAGGGCGTGCTCGTCACCGATGACCGCGACGCGGCGCTCGCGCACGCCGCCCACTACCTGCAGCAGGGCCCGGTGCTCGTCGAGGAGTACCTCGACGGCCAGGAGGTCTCGCTCTTCCTGCTCTCCGACGGCACCCACGTGCTGCCCCTCTCGCCCGCGCAGGACTACAAGCGCCTCCGCGATGGCGACCAGGGCCCGAACACCGGCGGCATGGGCGCGTACTCCCCGCTGCCCTGGCTCGACGACCGCTTCGGCAGCGAGAAGGCGTTCGTCGACGAGGTCATCGACACGATCGCGCTGCCCACCGTGCGCCAGCTCGCCGCCGAGCAGACGCCGTTCATCGGCCTGCTCTACGCCGGCCTCATCCTCACGTCGCGCGGCATCCGCGTGATCGAGTTCAACGCACGCTTCGGCGACCCCGAGACCCAGGTCGTGCTGCCTCGCCTCGACACGCCGCTGTCGGGCCTGCTGTTCGCCGCGGCCACTGGCGGTCTCGGCGGGCTGCCGCGACCGGTGTTCCGCTCGGATGCCGCGGTCACGGTCGTGCTCGCGAGCGAGGGGTATCCCGAGGCCCCCGAGACCGGCCGGGTGATCGAGGGACTCGATGCCGCGGCATCCGTGCCCGGAGTGCACCTCGCCCACGCTGCGACCGCCATCGGGGCCGCAACCGAGGCCCGGGGCACGTCGCCGCTGCTCGCGACCGGCGGCCGGGTGCTGAGCGTCGTGGCCGTCGGGCAGGACTTCGCCGAGGCGCGCCGCCGCGCCTACGAGGCGCTCGCGCACATCCGGCTCGATGGCGCCCAGTACCGCACCGACATCGCGGCGCGCGTCGCGGAGTGACCGAGTGAAGCTCGCGGCTCGAGCGGCCTGACTCAGGTCGAGACGACCGCGGGCTGGTAGAGCCGCAACCATGCCTCGGTCTGGGCGACATGCGCCGCGGCGGCGGTCGACGCGGCGATCGGGTCCCGGCCGACGATCGCGTCGGCGATGGCCCGGTGGCCGAGGTCGCTGATGCGTTTGAGGGCCGGGCCGTCGGGCAGCTCGAACACCTGGTAGGCCCGCGAGCGCGAGCGGAAGACGCCGAGGAACGCCATCAGGGTGGGGTTGCCGCCGAGCTTCGCGATCGCGGCGTGGAACCGCCCGTCGAGCTCGGATGCCTCGGTCGGGTCGCCGGTCGCCTCCATCGCCTCGATGAGCTGCACCAGCTCGGCGGCGGAGGCGTCATCGACCTTCGCCGCGGCCTGGGCGGCCGCGTGCGACTCGAGCACGCGCCGGAGCTCGTACATGTCGAGGAGACCCGAGAGCGGCAGCAGGTCGACCGTGAGGGCGAGGCTTCCGACGATCTCCTCAGGCCGCAACTGGGACACGTAGGTGCCCGAGCCGTGACGGGACTCGATCACGCCGAGCGCCGACAGCATGCGCACGGCTTCACGCAGCGATCCGCGTGAGACGCCGAGCTCCGCGCAGAGCTCGGGCTCGGGCGGGAACTTCTGCCCGGCTTCGAGCCGCCCCGACGAGATCATGTGGCGCAATCCGTGGAACGCATCGTCGACTGCTGACACGCGGCTCTCCTTCATCGGTACGCGGTACTCGCCGGTTTCATCCTAGTGATTGGATGACTTCTAGCGCTAGGCACATTTCTCTGGCATATTAACGCAGTAGAAACACGACGGACATTGAAGTCATCGGATCTCTTTTTATCGTGAGACACCGTAAGACTACGAAGAGATCGGACTCGAACGCCGCATGACCAGCCCACTCACCGCGGCCCCGGCCGCCCTGACACTACCGAACGGCCGCCCCGCGGCCGAGGGCTGGACGCTCGACCCGAACACGGTGCACCTCAACCACGGCTCGTTCGGCGCGGTGCCGCTCGTCGCCCAGGAGCGGCAGAACGCCCTGCGCGCCGAGATGGACTCGGCGCCCGTGGCCTGGTTCCCCGCGCTGCCCTCGATGGTGGGCGCGGCCCGCGCCGACATCGCCGCCTTCCTCGGGGTCGCCCCTGACGCCACGGCGCTCGTGCCGAACGCGAGCGGCGGGGCGAGCGTCGTGTTCTCGAGCCTCCCGGTCGAGCGCGGGCTCGAGATCGTCGTGACCGACCACGGCTACGGCGCAGTCACCATGGGCGCCGAACGACTCGCCCGCCGCTGGGGCGGAGTCGTGCGAACCGCGCACATCCCGCTCGGCGCGACCGCGCTCGAGGCGCACGAGGCTGTCGTCGCCGAGCTCACGCCGCGCACCGGGCTCCTCGTCGTCGACCACATCACGTCGCCGACGGCCCGGTTGCTGCCGGTCGAGTCGATCGCGGCCGAGGCCCGTCGCCGCGGCATCCCCACGCTCGTCGACGGTGCGCACGTGCCGGGTCTCTACGACGCCCCGCTCGACGGACTCGAGTGCGACTTCTGGATCGGCAACCTGCACAAATTCGCCTGCGCTCCTCGCGGCACGTCGGTGCTCGTCGCGGGAAGCCGCCTCAAGCACGAGCTCTACCCACTCATCGACTCGTGGGGGGCGCCGTACGGATTCCCCGAGCGCTTCGACACCCAGGGCACGCTCGACCTCACGAGCTACCTCGCCACGCCCGCGTCGCTCGAGTTCATCGAGGCGAGCTGGGGCTGGGGCGCCGTCCGCGCCTACATGTCGGAGCTCGCCGACTACGCCGAGCACACGATCGCCGAGGCCTTTGCGGCGATCACCGGTGAGGACCACCTCGTCGGCGTCGGCATGCCGGTGAACGCGCTACGGCTCGTGCGACTGCCCGACGGCATCGCCACGAACCACGCCGACGCCGACGCCCTGCGCGACCGGGTGCTCGCCGAGCTCGGAGTTGAGGCCGCGTTCACGAGCTTCGACGGGGTCGGCTACTTCCGGCTCTCGACCCACGTGTACAACACGACGGCCGACTTCGACCACTTCGCCGAGCGCTGCGTGCCGGCGCTCAGCGAGTGGGCGCACGAGCAGTCCCGCGCCCACTGAGCTCCATCGGCACTCCACCCCTGCACCATTCATCCCCCACGAAAAGAGGAAAGCTGTGGCTCACAAGAAGTCAATGGCCGGTCTCGGCCTCGGGCTCGTCGCCGCGCTCGCACTGTCCGGATGCTCCGGCGAGGCGAGCGACGGAAGCGTCACCCTCCAGATGGTCGAGAGCCTGACGAACCCGGCCCGAACCGAGGTGCTGGACGAGCTCATCGGCCAGTTCGAGGAGGAGAATCCCGGCATCACGGTGGAGCTCGTCTCGCCGCCGACCGACCAGGCCGACCAGAAGATCCAGCAGATGCTGCAGGCCGGCGAGGGCATTGACGTCGTCGAGGTGCGCGACATCACCGTCGGGCCGTTCTCGACGAACGGCTGGCTCGCCGACATGTCGGCCGAGCTCGAGGACTGGGACGGCTGGGCGAACCTCACCGAGAACGCCGCGAAGTACGCGACGAACGCCGAGGGCAAGACGTACTACGTGCCCTACGGCTTCTACGGCCTCAGCCTCTTCTACCGCACCGACCTCATCGAGGAAGCCGGCTTCGACGCTCCGCCCGCGAGCTGGGAGGAGCTGCTCGAGCAGGCGAGCGCGATCCAGGACCCCTCGAAGAACCAGTTCGGCTACGCGTTCCGCGGCGGCACCAACGCCAACTCCAACGTCGTCGTCGCGATCGAGGCCTACGTCGCCGACCAGATCGACCCCGACAACGCCTTCAAGCTCGAGAACGGCGACACGATCTTCTCCGCCCCCGAGGCCGCCGATGCACTCGAGACCTACTTCGAGCTCTTCGAGAAGGCGTCGCCGCCGTCATCCGTCGCGTGGGGATACCCCGAGATGGTCGAGGGCTTCTCGAACGGGTCGACGGCATTCCTTCTGCAGGACCCCGAGGTCATCGCGACCGTCGAGCAGTCCGCCGCGCTGAAGGCAGACCAGTGGACGACCGCGCCCCTGCTCACCGGCCCGACCGGCAAGGCGATCCAGCCGATGGCCACCGCGGGCTGGGGAACCGCCGAGTCGAGCGAGCACAAGGCCGAGGCCGCCAAGCTCATCGCGTTCCTCTCGGAGGGCGAGGCGTCGACGACCTTCACCGAGAAGAACAGCCTCGTGCCGATCCTGAAGGATGCCGCCGAGAGCGACTTCTCCAAGACCGGCGCCTGGGCGAGCTACGTGACCATGAACGAGAACCCCGACACCTACATCACGGCCGTGCAACCGCGCGACTCGAGCTGGTGGACCGAGTGGATCCAGAAGTCCGACGCCGAGGTGCAGCAGGTGCTCATCGGGCAGATGACGCAGCAGGAGCTCCTCGAGAGCTGGGATGCGTACTGGGTCGACAAGTGGAAGAACAACTAGGCGATCCCTGCCATGACTCGCACACCGATTGACACCGTGGGGCGCCCGTCCAGCCGGGCGGGCGCCCCCGCGGAGCGCCCGTCCGCTCAGGCGGGCGCTCCGCGGGCCGGCGGCAGGAAGCGCGCGTTCACGACGCGCAAGGGCTTCGCGATCCTCGGATTCCTCGCCCCGGCGATGCTCTTCGTCTCCGTGTTCATCTACTACCCGATGATCTCGGGGAGCCAGATGGCGTTCCGCAACTGGAACCTCACGAACCTCACCGACACCTCGTGGGTCGGCTTCAAGAACTTCGAGGCGATCTTCGCCAACCCCGTGTTCTACACCGTGCTCGGCAACACGCTCCTCTGGGTGCTGGGCTCGATCATCCCCCAGCTCGTCATCGGCTTCGCGATCGCCCTCTGGCTGCGTCGCAAGTTCCGGTTCCGCGGCGTCTACCAGGCGCTCATCTTCTTCCCGTGGGCGATCTCGGGCTTCCTCATCGGCATCCTGTTCCGCTGGATGTTCAACAGCGAGTTCGGCGTCGTCAACGACCTGCTCGCCAAGGCCGGCCTCATCGACTCGCCCATTCCGTGGCTCGCCGAGCCCGGCAGCGCCATGACCGCCGTGATCATCGCGAACATCTGGTACGGCGTCACGTTCTTCGCGATCATGATCCTCGCGGCCCTCCAGTCGGTGCCCGACGACCTCTTCGAGGCCGCTGCGCTCGACGGCGCCGGCAAGGTGCGCACGCTCTTCCAGATCACGATCCCGTACATCCGCACGACGCTCGCGCTGACGATCCTGCTGCGTGTGATCTGGATCTTCAACTTCCCCGACATCATCTGGGCGATGACGGGCGGCGGGCCCGCGAACCAGACGCACATCGTGACGACGTGGATGATCAACACGACCCAGCGCGGCGACTACGGGCAGGCCTCCGCCATCGGCCTCATCGTCGTCGGTATCCTCCTCGTGTTCTCGGCCTTCTACCTGATGGCGATCCGAGAGAAGAAGGACGCCTGAGCATGATCAACACGGAAACGAACCCGGCCCGCGTCATCCGCGTCGTCGTGCTGGCCCTCTGGCTCGTGATCACGGTCTTCCCGCTCTACTGGATCACGATCACCTCGCTCAAGGAGCCGGGCGCGATCTTCAGCTACCCGCTGACCTATTGGCCCGAGGCGATCTCGCTCGAGAATTACGTCGGGCTCTTCGAGAAGGCCCAGTTCGGCACGTACCTCGGCAACAGCCTGCTCGTTGCGACGGTCGCGGCATCCGTCGCCACCCTGATCTCGATGCTCTCGGCGTACGTGCTCGCTCGGTTCGAGTTCCGCAGCAAGGGCGCCCTGATGATGGCGTTCCTCGTGACGCAGATGATCCCGGCGTTCATCGCGCTCGGCCCGCTGTACCTGCTGATGACCCAGCTGAAGCTCGTCGACAACAAGTTCGGGCTGATCCTCATCTACATCGCCGTGTGCATCCCGTTCTGCACCGTGATGCTCCGCGGATTCTTCGCCAACGTGCCCGACGCGCTCGAGGAGGCGGCGATGATCGACGGATGCTCGCGCATCGGCGCGCTCTTCCGCGTGATCGTTCCCGTCATGAAGCCCGGCATCGTGGCGGCGTTCATCTTCAACTTCGTGAACTGCTGGAACGAGCTGTTCCTCTCGGTGACGCTCATGAACCGCGACCAGAACAAGACGATCCCCACCGCGCTCAACGGGTTCATCACGAGCTACAACATCGACTGGGGCTCGATGTCGGCCGCCGCCGTGCTCACGATCATCCCGACCATGGTGCTGTTCGCCTTCGCGAGCCGGTACATCGTGCAGGGCCTCACCGCCGGCGCTGTCAAGGGATGACCGCAGCCCGCCGCCCGTTCGGCGCCCGGCCTACACTGAGGTCGTGAGCGAAACCATCGACGGCTGGACCCACGTCTACTCGGGCAAGGTGCGCGACCTCTACGTGCCGACCAAGATGATCGACGACGACGACAGCTGGACCGGCGACCCGCTGCGCCAGTCGCCCGTCGTGCTGGTCGTCGCGAGCGATCGCGTGAGTGCGTTCGACGAGGTGCTGAGCCCCGCGATCCCCGGCAAGGGCGCAATGCTCACGAAGCTCACCCGCTGGTGGTTCGACCAGCTTCCCGAGATGCCGAACCACCTGGCGCATCCGCTCGACGACCGTCTCGAGGCGCTCGAGCTGCCCGAGGTGCCGGCCGAACTCGCCGATCGGGCGACCCTCTGCCGCACGCTCGACATGTTCCCCATCGAGTGCGTCGTGCGCGGCTTCATCACGGGCGGCGGCTGGAAGGAGTACCAGGAGACCGGGGCCATCGGTGGCATCCCGCTGCCCGAGGGACTCTCGAACGGCGACCGCCTGCCTGAGCCCATCTTCACGCCCGCGTGGAAGGCGCCGCTCGGCGAGCACGATGAGAACATCTCGTTCGAGCGCACCGTCGAGATCGTCGGCGAGACCGTCGCCGAGCAATTGCGCGAGCTCTCGCTCGAGATCTTCGAGCACGCGTCGGCGATCGCCGAGCAGCGCGGCCTCATCCTCGCCGACACGAAGTTCGAGTTCGGCGCCGACCGCACCATCGGCATCGTGACGCTCGCCGACGAGGTGCTCACCTCCGACTCGAGCCGGTACTGGGATGCCGAGGCGTACGCGACGGCAGAGACCCCCGAGCTGCGCATGGCGAGCTTCGACAAGCAGATCGTGCGCGACTGGCTCGCCGCGAACTGGGATCCAGAGGCCGTCGAAGAGCCGCCGACGCTTCCGCACGAGATCGTCGAGCAGACGGCCGAGCGGTATCGGGCGCTCGTCGACCGGCTGACGCAGGGCGGGTAGTTCCGAGCGGGAATGCCGCGGCGGTGGCATCCGTTATCATTAGTTGTGACTACAACCAATGAGCGGCCGACGAGCGGGCTCCTCGCTGCCGACACGGGCATGGGCGCCGTGACGCTCCGGGTGGGCGACCTCGACGGCATGATCCGGTACTACCGCGAGGGCGTGACCCTCGAGTTGCTGCGCCACGACGGGCCGGTCGCGGTGCTCGGCCGCGGCTCGACGCCGATCGTCATCCTCGAGTTCGCCCCCGAGCTGAAGCATGCCGCTCCGCGCAGCGCCGGCCTCTTCCACACGGCGATCCTCTTCGATTCCCGCGAGGCGCTCGCGACGGCCGTCTACTCGGTCGCCGCCAAGTATCCGGGAGCGTTCACCGGCAGCGCCGACCATCTCGTGAGCGAGGCGTTCTACTTCAACGACCCCGAAGGCAACGGCGTCGAGCTCTACTTCGACCGCGACCGTACCACGTGGAGCTGGACCCACGGCCAGCTCGAGATGGCCACGATGTTCCTCGACCCGAACAAGTACTTGCGCGCGAACCTGACCGAGACGGCAGCGGATGCCGCGGCTGCGGGCACCGGGCTCGGCAGCGCCATCGTCGGCCACGTGCACCTGTCGGTCGGCGACGTCGCGAGTGCGCGCGAGTTCTACGTGGACCGCCTCGGCTTCGAGACCACGGCGGCCCTCGGATCGTCGGCGCTCTTCGTGAGCGCGGGCGGCTACCACCACCACATGGCCATGAACACGTGGAACAGCGCAGGCGCCGGCAAGCGTGGCCTCGCGCTCGGCCTCGGCAAGGTCGAGATCGTCGTGCCCGGCGCAGACGACCTCGGCGAGCTCGGCGAACGGATGCGGCACTTCGGCGTTCCCACCCGTCACGACGGCCGCACGATCGCGTTCGACGACCCGTGGGCCAACCTCGTCGAGGTGCGCGCCGCCCGCTGAGGCAGCTCTACGGCGCGCTGCGCGCGTGCGTCATCCGGTGGAAGTCCTCGAAGTCCTGGGAGACGCCGGGCAGCGGCGTCGAGTCGGGGCGCGCCCGGAGTCCGTCGAGGATGATGGCGAGCTGGCGGCGCCAGTAGGGCAGGTAGTCTCCGCCGAACTGCCCGAGCGAGCCGAGCATGTTGACGAGCACGTTGAGGTCGACGCCGGAGACGTCTGGGCGGAGCGAGCCCTCGCGCTTGGCACGCTCGACGAACTCCTCGATCGCCGACTCGAACTCGAGGCCCGGACGATGCTCGGGATCGAGTTCGGCGACGCGGCGCATGACGGCGGGCAGATACGGCGAGGAGGCGACCCACTCGCCGAGCCGCTCCACGAAGAGCTCGACCGAACGCCAGCCGGTGGGCGCCCCGAGGATCTCGGGGGCGAGGCTGTGGAACATCTCGATGGAGGAATCGTAGAGCTCGCGAATGAGCGCATCGCGCGTGGGGAAGTGCCGGTAGAGCGTGCCGGCGCCTACTCCGGCGCGCAAGGCGAGCTCGTCGAAGGGCGCTTGGATGCCGCGCTCGGCGAACAGGATGCGCGCCTCCGCCAGGATCCGCTCGTGGTTGCGCTGCGCGTCACGACGCGGTGTTGCGCTCGAGTTCACACCCTCACCGTACTGCCGACTACGATACGGAGAGCATCCTCCGCACCATTTGTCTGCGGGGGATGGCCGCTCGTTCGGGGGAGCTGAGCGGCAGATGCCCTGCCGGCTGCAACCCGCGCCGGCAGGGCATCCCCGTATCTGCGCCCATTCGGGGAACGAGTGCGCGCGGCTAGGCTGAAGTCGTGGCCCAACCCGCCGAACAACCCGAACCCAGCGACGACGCCGAGCAGCCCGTCATCGGCAACACGCGGCGCATCGAGGCATCCGTCGTCACCGACTTCAGCGACCGCATGAGCTACGGCGGCTACCTCGACCTGCCCACGCTGCTCTCGGCGCAACGACCGATCAGCCGGCCCGAGCACCACGACGAACTGCTGTTCATCATCCAGCACCAGACCACCGAGCTGTGGCTGAAGCTCGTGCTGCACGAGCTCGAGACGGCGCGCGACCTGCTGCGGGCCGACGAGCTCGCGCCGGCGCTCAAGTGCATCGCCCGCGTGAAGCACATCCAGCGCACGCTCACCGAGCAGTGGTCGGTGCTCGCCACGCTGACGCCGACCGAGTACGGCCAGTTCCGCGGCGTGCTCGGCAACGCGAGCGGGTTCCAGTCGTACCAGTACCGTGCGGTCGAGTTCGTACTCGGCAACAAGAACGAGCGCATGCTGCAGGTCTTCGAGGCCGACCCCATGGCGACCGCGATGCTCGAAGCGGCGCTCAAGACGCCGAGCCTCTACGACGAGTTCCTGCGGCTGCTGGCGCGGGCCGGATATCCGGTGCCCGACGAGGTGCTCGAGCGCGACGTCACCGCCGCGTGGACCTTCGTGCCCGAACTCGTGCCGATGTTCGGGCAGATCTACGCGAAACCCGATGAGCACTGGGCCGCCTACGAGACGTGCGAAGAGCTCGTCGACCTCGAAGACAACTTCCAGCTCTGGCGGTTCCGGCACCTGAAGACCGTCGAGCGCATCATCGGCTCGAAGACCGGCACCGGCGGTTCGAGCGGCGCCACCTTCCTCAAGCGCGCCCTCGAGCTCACGTTCTTCCCAGAGCTCTACGCCGTTCGAACCGAGATCCCCGGGTGACGGATGTCGCACGTCGCTGAACCCGATCCGCACGCGTCCGCTCCAGACCGCGCAGCCGACAGGCGCGCGTCGGTCGCCCGACATGTGTCGCGCTCGCCGCTCGACTTCGGACCGCTCGCCCGCCCCGCGCGCCGGTCGCTCGGCGGCGACCACCCCGGCGAGCCGGGCACGATGCTGCCGCCGTTCCGCGACCATCACGTGCACCTCATGATCGTCGGCGCCGACGCGCTCCGCGACAGCGGCATCGCGAGCGTGGTCGACCTCGGTGGGCCGCTCGAGGACATCGCGTCGTACGCCCAGCGAGAGGGCCTGCCCCACGTGGACTTCGCGGGCGAGTTCCTCACGGCACCCGGTGGGTATCCCGTCGGGCGACCGTGGGCCGCCGAGGGCAGCGTGCGCGAGCTCGAGGCCGTCGAGGGCGCGGGTCGCTCGTCGTTGCCGACGCCCGTGCAGACGGCGATCGACGAGCAGCTCGCGTTCGGGGCATCCGTCATCAAGGTCGCCCTCAACTCGGTGGCCGGGCCCGTGTTCGACCGCGCGACACTCGACGTGATCGTCGCGACGGCGCACGCGCACGGCCTGCCGGTGGTCGCCCACGTCGAGGGCGATGGGATGTCGCGGCTCGCGATCGAGGCCGGCGTCGACGCGCTCGCCCACACGCCGTTCACCGAACGGGTCGACGACGAGCTCGTGGCGCGCGCCGCGGCCCGAGGACAGTGCTGGATCTCGACGCTGCACGTAACGGGCCACGGCGAACCGACGCCCGAGCTGGAGTTCGCGCTCGACAACCTCTCGCGGTTCCGCGCCGCCGGCGGCCGGGTGCTCTACGGCACCGACCTCGGCAACGGCGACCAGCCGCTCGGGGTGAACCCCGACGAGCTCGTCGCGCTCGTGCGTGCCGGGCTCGAGGCATCCGACCTCGTCGCCGCCCTCACCGACCCGTGGCCCGGCCCTGACGTGCCACTCGACGGCATCGCGACGTTCATCCCTGGCACGCCGCCCGCCGCGCTCGACGAGGTGCCCGAGTGGCTCGCGTCGGCCGTGATCGTTCCGATCGAAGACCTGGAGCTCCGGTGACCCTCGACCCGCATCTCGCTTTCGCGCGCCGCATGGACCGCGCCGATGGGCTCGCCCACTACCGCAAGCGCTTCGTGGGCGCCGCCGGCGACGTCGTATACTTCGACGGCAACTCGCTCGGGAGACCGCCGCTGTCGGCGATCGAGCGGGTCGAGCGCTTCCTGCGCGACGACTGGGGCGGCCGCCTCATCCGCGGCTGGGACGAGGCCTGGATGCAGCTGCCGTATGAGATCGGCGACCGCATCGGCCGGGCGGTGATCGATGCGAAGGCCGGCCAGACGGTGATCGGCGACTCGACGACCGTGCTGCTGTACAAGCTCGCTCGCGCCGCCGTCGATGCGCAACTCGCGCGCGATCCGGGCCGGAACGAGATCGTCGTCGACACCGACAACTTCCCGACCGACCGCTACGTGCTCGACGGCATCGCGAAGGAACGCGGCGTGCGGCTGCGCTGGATCGACGTCGACACGAGCGGCGGCGTCACGCCCGAGCAGCTCGCGAACGCGGTGGGCCCCGCGACGGCGCTCGTGGTGCTCAGTCACGTCGCCTACCGATCGGCCTACCTCGCCGACGCTCGCGAGCTCACCCGCATCGCGCACGACGCCGGCGCGCTCATCCTCTGGGACCTCTGCCACTCGGCGGGCTCGGTTCCCGTGCAGGCCGACCTCTGGGGCTTCGATCTCGCAGTCGGATGCACCTACAAGTACCTGAACGGCGGCCCGGGCTCGCCCGCGTTCGCGTACGTGCGCGACGACCTGCAGGCGGCGATCCGTCAGCCGATCCAGGGCTGGATGGGTGCGTCCGACGTGTTCGCGATGGGCCCCGAGTACGCGCCGGCGCCCGGCATCCGCCGATTCGTGAGCGGCACGCCGCCCATCGTGGGCATGCTCGCGATGGAGGAGACGCTCACGATGATCGAGGAGGCCGGCATGCGCGCGATCCGCGCGAAGTCGGTGGCACTCACGTCGTTCGCCATCGCCGTCGCCGACGAGTGGCTCGGCCCGCTCGGCGTGACCCTCGCCTCGCCGCTCGACGCCGAGCAGCGCGGCAGCCACGTGACGCTGCAGCACCCGGCGATGCGCGAGGTGACCGCGCGGCTGTGGCAGCGCGACGTGATTCCCGACTATCGCGACCCCGGCGGGCTGCGGATCGGACTCTCGCCGCTGTCGACGAGTTTCGAGGAGGTGCACCGCGGCCTCGCAGCGACGCGCGACACGCTGAAGACGGTGCTGCTCGAGCGGGCGGGGCTCGCCTAGCCGGTGGTGGTGTGGCGATCACTACCAGCCACGCCGTCGTCTTGGCAAGCCCGCCGTCCGTTCAGGCGGGTGGGACGGCCCGAGCGTACGATGGCCGAATCGCACGACGAAAGGATGTGGCACGATGACCGATGCCGACCGCAATATCGACGAAGCGACGAAGGCAGCAACAGAGGCAGCGCGAGGCGCGGCCGACCGAGTGGGCGACACCGCCACCGGGTCAGCGGCACGGCTCTCCGATGCCGCGTTCGGCGCGGCGGACAGGATCTCCGATACCGCGAGCGATGCCGCTGACGCGTTCTCCGCGACCGCGCACGCCAAGAAGGCGGAGCTCGCCGACACGATCGACACCATTTCGCACCAGGCGACGGCCGCAGTGTCGAGTGCGAAAGAGGGCGTCAATGAGGGCGTCGCCTACGTGAAGGAACGCTACCGCGAGAACCCCGGCCTCGTGATCGCGATCGGAGCCGCCGCCCTGATCGGCGTCGTCACCGTCGTGAAGGCGATCACCCGGCGCTGACCACGCCGGCGAACGCGCCCGCGCGCCGAACGGCGCTCCGGCGTGTGTCGACGCGCGCCCGGATCTGCGAATCGAAGCGGCGCAGGGATCGTGAACCCGTGGCGGACGAGTCGCGCAGCAAGCCCGGATAGAATCGAGGCATCCAGACCCCCGACACCGGACGGAGAACCGCGGTGCCAACCATCGTCGTCGACGTGATGCCCAAGGCCGAGCTGCTCGACCCCCAGGGGAAGGCCCTCGCCGGCGCCCTCGCCCGCACCGGTCGCACGGGGTTCACCGGCGTGCGCATCGGCAAGCGCTTCGAGCTCACCGTCGATGGTCCGATCGACGACGACCTCAAGGCGAGCGTCAAGGAGATCGCCGAGGAGATCCTCTCGAACTCCGTGATCGAAGACGTCGTGGGCATCCACTACGAGCAGTCGAACGCCGAGCTCGCCGAAGAGGCCACGCACGCGGCATCCGAGACGCACGACGGGTACGTTGCGCCCGCCGGCGAGACGCACTGAGGAGACCGACCCATATGCGCATCGGCGTCATCACGTTCCCCGGCTCGCTCGACGACCGCGACGCGCAGCGTGCCGTGCGACTCGCGGGCGGCGAGCCCGTCGCCCTCTGGCACGGCTCGCACGACCTCGAGGGCGTCGACGCGCTCATCCTGCCGGGCGGCTTCAGCTACGGCGACTACCTGCGGGCCGGCGCGATCGCGAGCCTCTCGCCGATCATGAGCGAGGTCGTGGATGCCGCGAACAGCGGCATGCCCGTGCTCGGCATCTGCAACGGCTTCCAGATGCTCGCCGAGGCGCACCTGCTCGAGGGCGGACTCATCCGCAACGACCACGGCTCGTTCATCTGCCGCGACCAGGCGCTCTCGGTCGAGAACGCCGACACCGCCTGGACGAGCGAATTCGAGGCCGGCCAGCAGATCACGATCCCGCTGAAGAACGGCGAGGGCGGGTTCATCGCGTCAGATGACACGCTCGACCGGCTCGAGGGCGAAGGACGCGTGGTGTTCCGCTACGTCGACGTGAACCCCAACGGCTCGCTCCGCGACATCGCGGGCATCTCGAACGAACGCGGCAACGTCGTCGGGCTCATGCCGCACCCAGAGCACGCCGTCGAACCCGGCTTCGGACCCGACACGTCGCTCGCGATGCGCTCGGGCGTCGATGGGCTCGGGTTCTTCACGAGCGTCGTGCGCAAGGCGCTCGTCGAGGCGTAGCGGCCGCCAGCGTCAGTCTCTCGTCGCGGAGACCTGGTCGTCCGCCGACGGCGGGTTCACGACCGGGATCGCCTGCGTGAACTGGGCCGCCCACCGCGTCGGTCACCTGCAGCACCTTCGCCCGGCCGTCCCACAGGTCGGTGCGCTCGAGTATGGCGTCGAGTTGGTCGCGCATCGCCGCAGGGGAGACGCGCCAGTCGAGGTCGAGCTCGACCGACCCGAGGAGCCTTGCGAAGCGGTCGGCCGAGGCCAAGCAGATCCAGCCGATTGACAGGCGAGGCGGAGCGGCCGTGCAGCCGCCCCGCCCTGCCCCGTCAGAGCGTTCCGTCAGGCGTGGCGGTCGGCGTAGCACCCCGGGGCGTGATCAGCCCGGGCGCCGGTCACGTAGGACGCGGGCGCGCCGGGCACGACGCCCGACACGTACACGCCGGGTTCAGCGGGCGTGACGCCCGAGACGTAATGGCCCGATACGGGCCGAGGGGATCGCCCGGACGGCGAGGCGGGCGGGACCGCCGCCGCCGCGGGCTGGAGGTGGGCGTAGGCGTAGGCTGGAGCGGATCCGTGGTTCATCGGTGCTTCCTTGGTCGGGAGTTCGGGGATCTGGGTCGAGCGATGCCGGGGCTGCCACCCCGGCATCGCGTCTCCCCACCGGACGAGCACCCGAGTCGCGACATCCGCGCAACCCGGGCACCCGCCCGATGGGAGAGGTTCGGTGCGGACTACGCGGCGTCGTCCTCCTCGTCGGCCTCGGGCTGCTGGGGCGCGTCGGCGTTCACGCCGACGGCATACGCCGCACGAAGCGCGGCCCCGAGGCTGCCGTCGACGTTC
Source organism: Agromyces albus (assembly GCF_030815405.1). NCBI lineage: Bacteria > Bacillati > Actinomycetota > Actinomycetes > Micrococcales > Microbacteriaceae > Agromyces > Agromyces albus. Next base: position 3,348,734 of record NZ_JAUSWX010000001.1, read on the forward strand.
GTCCAGTACTGGAAGAAGCGCTCGCGGATCTCGTCGATCGTGATCGCGCTGGCCTGGCCGGCGAGGGTCTGGAGCAAGCGGGCCTTGGCCGCGTCGTCATAGACCTCGCGGTAGAGCGTTCCGGGCTGGCCGAAGTCGCTGTCTTCCGAACGCAGGGTGTAGGCCGTGCGCACGAGCTCGCCGTCGCTCTCCCAGCCGCCCTCGGCCGCCCGGTCGGCGTCGGCCACGGGGCCGCCGAACGAGTTGGGCGCGTAGACCGGTGCGGTCGGCGAGTTGTAGTGGTGACGCTGGGCGCCGTCTTGCGAGTAGTTGTGCACGGATGCCGCGTGCGGCGCGTTCACCGGAATCTGGTTGTAGTTCGTGCCCACGCGGTAGCGCTGTGCGTCGGGGTAGGAGAACACACGGGCCATGAGCATCTTGTCGGGGCTGATCGCGATGCCCGGCACGGTGTTCGCCGGCGAGAAGGCGGCCTGCTCGATCTCGGCGAAGAAGTTCTGCGGGTTACGGTTCAGCGTGAGCGTGCCCACCTTGATGAGCGGGTAGTCGGCGTGCGGCCAGACCTTGGTGAGATCGAACGGGTTGAAGCGATACTGCTTCGCGTCGTCATAGGGCATGACCTGCACGTGCAGGTCCCACGCGGGGTGGTTGCCGGCCTCAATAGCGTCGTGCAGGTCGCGACGGTAGTAGTCGGCGTCGGCGCCGGCGATCGCCTCGGCGGTCTCGGCGTCGAGGTGCAGGTCGCCCTGCTGCGAACGGAAGTGGTACTTGACCCAGAACTTCTCGCCTGCGGCGTTGATCCACTCGTAGGTGTGCGAGCCGTAGCCCTGCATCTCGCGCCACGACTTGGGAAGCCCGCGGTCGCCCATGAGATACGTGACCTGGTGCGCGGACTCGGGCGAGAGGGTCCAGAAGTCCCACTGCATGTCGGCGTTGCGCAGGCCCGAACCCGGCAGTCGCTTCTGCGAGTGGATGAAGTCGGGGAACTTGATGGCGTCGCGGATGAAGAAGACCGGCGTGTTGTTGCCGACGATGTCGTAGTTGCCCTCGGTCGTGTAGAACTTCACCGAGAATCCACGCACGTCGCGCCAGGTGTCGGGCGAGCCCTGCTCTCCGGCCACGCTCGAGAAGCGCGCGAGGGTCTCGACGGTCGAGCCGGGCTGGAACACCGCAGCACGCGTGAAGGCCGAGACATCCGCCGTCACCTCGAAGGTGCCGAAGGCGCCGCCGCCCTTGGCGTGCACGATGCGCTCGGGAATTCGCTCGCGATTGAACTGCGCGAGCTTCTCGACGAGGTAGCGGTCGTGCAACACCGTGGCGCCGTCGGCGCCGACGGTCAGCGAGTGGGCGTCGCTCGCGACGGGAGTTCCCGTCTGCGTGGTCGTGTGTTCGGCCATTGCTTCCTTCTCTCTTCAGGGTGCGACTGCCGGTGTGACAGGTCGGCGGATGGACCGGCGCTGGTCGGCCGGTTCAGGGGCGGATCGGTCAGGTGAGGGCGCGGCAATCGGGGCACAGGCCCCAGAAGGTGACTTCGGCCGTCGCGATCTGGAACCCGTGGGTCTCGGACGGCGTGAGGCACGGAGCCTCGCCGACGACGCAGCCGACATCGACCACGGCGTTGCAACTCGTGCAGACGAGGTGGTGGTGGTTGTCGCCGATGCGGTTCTCGTAGAGTGCCGGCGACCCGGCCGGCTCGATCTTGCGCAAGAGGCCGGCACCGCTCAGCGCGGCGAGCACGCCGTAGACCGTCTGCAGCGACGTGCTGGGCAGCTCGCGCGAGACACGGCGGAAGATCTCATCGGCATCGACGTGCTCACCGATCTCGATCGCGCCGAATACCGCGAGCCTCGGCTCGGTGACCTTGAGGCCGACTTCCCGCAGGTGGGCGGCTGCCTGCTCGCGGTCGGGAGCGACGTCGGTCAACATGCCGTCACAGTAGCAGTTGTTTTGAGTTACTCAAAACAACTGAGGGAACCTCCGTCTCCGGTGGTTGCGTAGCGCCGGGCGCAGGCCGGTGCGTATCGAATCCACGAGGCACGCGCGGCATGATGGACCAATGACCGACCCGCTGACGCCTGAGCCCCTCACGCCCGAGCCCGAGTCCGCCATCCGTCAGATCTTCGACCGCCGTGACCGCGACGACATGCAGCCGACGATCGACGCGTTCCTCGCGCTCCTCGCCGCGCACCCGGGTCACCCCGAGGTGCTCTACGAGGTGGGCGGCTCGTACGACACGGCGGGCGAGGAGCAGACGGCGCTCGGCTACTACGAGGCCGCGATGGCGGCCGGCCTCTCGGGCGAATCGCTGCGGAAGTGCCTCATGCAATACGGCAGCACGCTGCGCATCCTCGGCCGCTACGACGAGTCGCTCGTGGCGCTCGACCGGGCGCGCGCCGAGTATCCCGACTCCGCCTCGGTGCGGGCGTTCCACGCCCTCGCCCTCCACGCGGCGGGCCGCAGCGACGGCGCCGTGGGCGAGTTGCTCGAGCTCGTGGCCGACGGCATGCGGATTCCCGATGTGCAGCGCTACGAGGCGGCGCTGCGCGGCAACGCGGCCTACCTCACGCAGCTCGACGAGGAGCGCCCGGCGGGCTGAGGTCGGCGGGCCGCGGCATCCGCTGGCCGCATTCGCCCTGTTCAGTACTGCAGCAGCGAGAAGATCTCGTAGCGGTCGCCGAGCGCCGCGCGACCGCCGAGGGCCGTGAGCTCGAGGGCGACCGAGATGCCCGCGACCTGCCAACCCGCGCGTTCGACGAGACGCGCCGCAGCCGCGACCGTGCCGCCGGTGGCGAGCACGTCGTCGACGATGAGCACCCGGGCTCCGGGAGCGAGCTCGCCCTCGTGTACCTCGAGGCCGGCGGTGCCGTACTCGAGGTCGTAGCTCTCGCTCAGGACAGCGCGCGGCAGCTTGCCCGTCTTGCGCACGGTGAGCACGCCCGCACCGCAGAGCGCCGACGCAGCACCGGCCAGCAGGAAGCCTCGAGCCTCGACGCCGCCGAGGTCGTCGAATCGACCTTCGAACGGTGCCGTGAGCGCCGCGGCGAGCGCACGGAACGCCGACCCATCGGCGAACACCGGCGGTCTGCTCCTGCGAGGATTGACGAACGCGAACGACGACCCCTGGAGCATCCGTGTCACCGAAGCGCCTCTACCGCATCCTCGCCTTCGCCGAGGCCGTGACCTGGACGATCCTCATCGTCGCGATGATCCTGAAGTACGCGGCCGGCATCGACGCCGCGGTGCTCGTGGGCGGGTCGATCCACGGATTCGTGTTCCTCGCGTACGCGTTCTCGGCGGTGCTCGTCGGCGTGAACCAGCGCTGGAGCATCGGCCTCGTCGCCGTCGCCGTGGCCACCGCGGTCGTTCCGTACGCGACCGTTCCCTTCGACCTGTGGCTCGTTCGCCGCGGCCGCCTCGAGGGAGGCTGGCGCCACGAGCGCACCGACCACCCCGCCGACGGCAACTGGGTGAACGCGCTGTTGCGCTGGTTCCTCGCGCGTCCGGTGCTGCTGACCGTGGTCGCCGCGCTCGGCATCGCTGCCGTGTTCACGACGTTGCTCGTTATCGGCCCGCCCGGCGGCCGCGAGGCATGAGCGAGCGGATGCCGCGGCCGCAGCCGCAGCATCCGGAGTCACCGCCGCGGCGCGACATCCGGCACCATTGATGGCATGCCCATCCTGAACAAGGACATGTCGGTCTGCATCTCGCTCGCCGGCCGCCCGTCGAACCTCGGTACGCGCTTCCACAACTTCCTCTACGACGAGCTCGGCCTGAACTTCATCTACAAGGCCTTCACGACCGACGATCTCGAGGGTGCCGTGCGCGGCATCCGTGCGCTCGGGATCCGCGGATGCTCCGTCTCGATGCCGTTCAAGGAGGCCGTCATCCCACTCGTCGACGAAATCGAGCCGTCTGCTGCGGCGATCGAGTCGGTGAACACGATCGTGAACGACGGCGGCAGGCTCACGGCCTCGAACACCGACTACGAGGCGATCGCGGCGCTCGTCGCCGAGCACGGGCTCGATCCGGCGTCGCGCGTGCTCGTGCGCGGCTCGGGCGGCATGGCGAAGGCGGTCGTCGCGGCGTTCCGCGGCGCCGAGTTCTCGGAGGTCACGGTCGTGGCGCGCAATGCTGACGCCGGGCCCGCGCTCGCGGCGAAGTACGGGTACGAGTGGGTCGCCGACGACCCGGCGCCGTCGTTCGACGTCATCGTGAACGTCACCCCGATCGGGATGCACGGCACCGACGCCCAAGCCCAGGCCTTCTCGCCTGAGTTCATCGAGCGCGCCTCGACGGTGTTCGACGTCGTGGCGTTCCCCGCGGAGACGCCGCTCGTGACCGCCGCCCGCGCGGCCGGCAAGCGCGTGATCTCGGGGGCCGAGGTCATCGCGCTGCAGGCAGCACGCCAGTTCGAGCGGTACACGGGCGTGCCGCTCACGCGCGAGCAGGTGGAGCGCGCGTCGGTGTTCTCCCGCGCGGAGTAGGGCAGACGATCGCGTCCTCACGTGGGAGTAACCGCGTTGCGCTGGAGGCAGCGAATTCGTTCACTCCGGCGCGACACGATCCTCTGCGTGGTCTGCGGCTACTGCGGGGAGCGGGGAGCGGGCAGCCGGGAGGCCACTCGTCGCCGCCCGGTAGACTTGCACGGTCAGGCATCCGCCCGCGGCATCCGCCTCGCCGCCCTTCTCTGGAGTTCGCCACCTGTGACCGTTCAGACTCCCGCCACGACTCCTGCGCCCGCGACGACCCGGCTCGACACCGTCGAGGTCGCCGCGACCACGCCCGAGAAGGAGCAGCCGTACGCCGCGCTCGGGCTGAAGCCCGACGAGTACGAGCGCATCCGCAACATCCTGGGTCGCCGGCCCACGAGCGCCGAGCTCGCGATGTACTCGGTCATGTGGAGCGAGCACTGCTCCTACAAGTCGAGCAAGATCTACCTTCGCCAGTTCGGCAAGAAGGTCACGCCCGAGATGAAGAAGAACCTCATGGTGGGCATGGGCGAGAACGCCGGCGTCATCGACATCGGTGAGGGCTGGGCGGTCACCTTCAAGATCGAGAGCCACAACCACCCGAGCTACATCGAGCCGTTCCAGGGCGCGGCCACGGGCGTCGGCGGCATCGTGCGCGACATCATCTCGATGGGCGCTCGCCCCGTCGCCGTGATGGACGCGCTTCGCTTCGGCGCGATCGACCACCCCGACACGGCGCGCGTCGTGCACGGCGTCGTGAGCGGCATCAGCTTCTACGGCAACTGCCTCGGCCTGCCGAACATCGGCGGCGAGACCTGGTTCGACCCGATCTACCAGGCGAACCCCCTCGTGAACGCC